>JBFHKO010000020.1:0-20298 GCA_041595355.1 Aeromonadaceae bacterium | reverse complement strand
GATGATTGAGCGCGGGGATGGGGTCCTGCCAGATGAGCGCCTCTGCCGGCACGTCCGGGCCAAGGTAACGCGCGCGCGGGCCCATGTCCCGGTGCGTCAGCTTGAACCAGGCCCGGGCGAAGGCATCGGCAAATTCGTCCGGGTGGGCGAGGAAGCGCCGGGAGATCTTTTCGTAGGCCGGGTCGAAACGCAAGGAAAGGTCGGTGGTCAGCATGCTGGGCACGTGGCGCCTGGACGGATCGTGGGCATCCGGAATCTCACCGGCACCGGCGTCATGTTTCGGTCGCCACTGCTGCGCCCCGGCCGGGCTCTTGGTCAGCTCCCATTCGTAGCCGAACAGGTTCTGGAAGAAGAAGTGGCTCCACTGGGTGGGCGTCTGGGTCCAGGTGACCTCCAGGCCGCTGGAGATGGTGTCAGCGCCCTTGCCGGTGCCGAAACTGCTCTTCCAGCCCAGGCCCTGCTCCTCGATGCCGGCCGCTTCCGGCTCGGGTCCCACCAGCGATGCATCGCCGGCGCCGTGGGCCTTGCCGAAGGTGTGGCCACCGGCAATGAGGGCGACCGTTTCCTCGTCATTCATGGCCATGCGCGCGAAGGTTTCGCGGATGTCCTTGGCGGCGGCAAGGGGATCGGGGTTTCCGTTCGGGCCCTCCGGGTTGACGTAGATCAGCCCCATCTGCACGGCAGCGAGCGGATTTTCCAGCTCCCGATCACCACTGTAGCGTTTGTCTTCCAGCCAGGTGCTCTCGGTACCCCAGTAGATGTCTTCTTCCGGCTCCCAGATGTCGGCCCGTCCGCCGCCGAAGCCAAGGGTCTTGAAGCCCATGGATTCCAGGGCGATGTTGCCGGTGAGGATCATCAGGTCGGCCCAGGAGATGTTCCGGCCATACTTCTGCTTGATGGGCCACAGCAGCCGGCGCGCCTTGTCGAGGTTGACGTTGTCAGGCCAGCTGTTGAGCGGGGCAAAACGCTGGTTGCCGGTCCCGCCGCCGCCGCGGCCATCGCCGGTGCGGTAGGTGCCGGCGCTGTGCCAGGCCATGCGCACGAACAGGGGGCCGTAGTGACCGAAGTCCGCCGGCCACCAGGTCTTGGAGTCGGTCATCAGCGCATGGAGATCTTGCTTCAGCGCAGCCAGATCGAGGCTCTTGAACGCTTCCGCGTAGTTGAAATCCTCGCCCATGGGGTTGGACAAGGGGGAATGCTGGTGTAACAGGTTGAGTTTCAACTGGTTCGGCCACCAGTCTCGGTTGGATTTGCCGCCGGCGGCGGCGTGGTGCATGGGGCACTTGCTATCAGACATCTTGTGATCTCCTGTCATGCTCGATCGCCGCGTCGGCCACGCACCTGAATGGGGTGCCCTGAGTGACCGGTTGAACAGGTATGGCTGAGCTGTCATGTCGAGCGTTCCTATCAGTTATAGGTCATTTGGCCGTCATAGGGGGGGGCGAAGAGATCGACGCTCTGACGGTGGCAGCACAGCGGCGGCGGCTGTGGCTAACGCCGATACTTCTCCAGCAGGGCATCCAGGATGGCGACCGTCTCGATATCCGCCTCGCCATCGAAGCGGCGGGGGCGAAAGTGCAGCTGAAAGGCGGTCAGCACCGCCCGGGTCTGGGCATCCGCCCGTCCGCTGGGCTCGATGGCGTAGCCGTAGCGGGCCAGTTTTTGCTGCAGGGCCAGCCAGTTGCCATCCCAGGGCTGATGGCGGCGAAAGTGCGCCACCCGCTCGTCATCCGGCCAGGCGCCGATGCCATGGCGGCGGTAGAGCCACTCCCAGGGGAAGGCGGGACCGGGGTCCACCTTGCGGCCGGGGGCGATGTCGCTGTGTCCCAGCACGCGCTCGGGGGCGATGCCGTGGCGGGCCATGATGTCCCGGGCCAGCCTGGCCACCGCCTGCAGCTGCGCCGGTGAATAGGGCTGCCAGCGCCGCTGGCCGAGAGGCAGGGCGGCATCGCGTTCATCGAAGCCCCGGTTGACGATCTCGATGCCGATGGAGCTGGCATTGAGCATGCGGCTGCCCTGCCAGCCACTGACGCCGGCATGCCAGGCGCGCCGCTCCTCCGGCACCAGCCTGTAAACGGGGTAGCGGGCCCAGCGACCGGGCTTCGCCTCCGGCACCAGGTAATGGGCGCTCACCTCGTGGCCGGCCTGGCTCAGTACCTTGAGGGAGCGGGCATTGCCGCTGTCGGTGTAGTGCAGCACCAGAAAGGCGACCCGCGAGTCCTGGTTGACCGAGCCGATGCGCTCATCGAGGCGGTAGCCATCGGCGCAGCCGGTCAGCAGGAGCAGCAGGGCGGCGAGGCAGAGGGGTCTTGGCAGCATGCTGCTCCTTGGGATAGTGATGGAGGTTCGATTATGTGCGATCCCGGCCACGATGACGGGCTGGGGGATCACGTCATTTGTCGGCACTTTCGGCACTTTCAGCACTTTCGGTGCGCTCGGCACGCGACATGGCAGTGTAGCGCGGCTACGGGCCGGGCGGTGAGCCGGAAGGCCGCCATGGTCTGCCGGGCGCCTATCGCCTATGCTGATGGCTGGCGTTTATAGTCAGGGTAACAGAGGAAAATCAGCACCATGCGTAATTTACTCGAGCAATTGAAGGAGCACACCACAGTGGTGGCCGATACCGGCGAGGTGGGAGCCATCAAGGCCTATGCGCCCGAGGACGCCACCACCAATCCCTCGCTGATCCTCAAGGCGGTGAGCGGCGACCAGCACGACTATGTCGCCCTGCTGGAGGCGATCCTCGACGAGGCCGGCCGGCAGGCGGCGGATGTGGAGGCTCAGATCGCCTGGGCCGCGGACCGGTTGATTGTGGCCATCGGCACGCAGATCCTCAAGGTGATACCGGGGCGCGTCTCCACCGAGGTGGATGCGCGGCTCTCTTTCGACAGGCCGGGGACCCTGGCCAAGGCGCGCCGGCTTATCGAACTCTACCAGCAGGCCGGCGTCGACCGGGAGCGGGTGCTGATCAAGATCGCCGCCACCTGGGAGGGGATCCGGGCCGCCGAGCAGCTGGAGCGGGAGGGCATCCACTGCAACCTGACCCTGCTGTTCGGCTTTGCCCAGGCGCGTGCTTGCGCCGAGGCGGGGGTGAGCCTCATCTCGCCCTTTGTCGGGCGCATCCTCGACTGGCACCAGGCCAGGGGCGGGCAGGCCTTCGCCGAGCCCGATCTCGACCCCGGCGTGCAGTCGGTGAGCCGCATCTACCGCTACTACAAGCAGCATGGCTACCCGACCGTGGTGATGGGGGCGAGCTTTCGCAATCTGGGCCAGATACTGGCGCTGGCGGGCTGTGACAGGCTGACCATCAGCCCGGCGCTACTGGAGCAGCTGGCCGGGCAGCAGGGGGAGCTGGCACGCCGGCTCGATTACCGGGGCGAGCGGCTGCCTCGGCCGGAGCCCATCGACGAGGCGCGCTTTCGCTGGGAGATGAACGAGGATGCCATGGCCACCGAGAAGCTGGCCGAGGGGATCCGCGCCTTTGCCGCCGATCAGGTGCAACTCGAGGCGTTGCTGCGGGCCCGCCTGGGCTGAGGCGGCGAAGAGAAAAACGGGGAGCGCAGTGCGCTCCCCGCCATCGGGCTTGCGTGTTGGCTCACGGCTTGGCGCTGGTCGCCAGGGCGGTCTGGATCCAGCCGTCGAAGGTGGCCTGGTGGGCCTTGATCCAGCCCTCCACATGACGATTGATATCCGCCTCGCTGTTCTCGCCCTGGCGCATGCGCATGTTCTGGGCGCTGATGTCGTTGATGGGCAGCTTCATGATCTCGAACAGCTTGGCCGCAGCCGGGTTGGCCTCGGCAAAGGCCCGGTGGGCGACGATGCGCATGTTGTTCATCTCGAAGCCGTAGTTGGCGCCGTTCGGCAGCGTCGTGTCGGTGCCGGCGAGTACGCCCGGCATGGCGGAGAAGGGCACCTGCAGCCAGACCACGTCCTTGCCGGGCACCAGCACACCGCTGACCCAGTAGGGGATCCAGGCGTAGTAGAGCACCGGCTGGCCGTTTTGATAGCGCGCTATGGTGTCGGCGATGATGGCGGCGTAGTTGCCCTGATGGTGGCTGACGGTCTGGCTCAGGCCGTAGGCCTGCAGATGATGATCGATGATCTGATCGCAGGTCCAGCCGGGATTGCAGCCGGCCAGATCCGCCTTGCCGTCGCCATCGGCATCGAACAATTTGGCCAGCTCGGGATCGGCCAGCTGGCTGATCTGGGTGATGCCGTACTGCTCGGCGCTCTTCTTGTCGATCATGTAGCCCTGGGCGGCGCCGGAGACATACTCTCCCTTGCGGAAGAAGGCCTCATCCCCGCCGGCCATCAGGTATTTGTCTTTTTGCTGCGGATCCCAGTTGACCGCCATGAAGGTGGCATCGCCGTTGGCGATGGAGGTATAGGCGACGTTGTAGTCCACCTCCTGGATGGGGGCCACCTCGTAGCCGAGCGCCGCCAGGGCCTTGTTGACCAGCTGGGTCTGGAAGCTTTCTTCGGCCAGGGTACTTTGCAGCGGCTGGACGCGGATCCCCGCGCCGGGCAGCGCGGCGGCGCTGGCGCCGACACTGGCGGCCAGCAGCAGGCCGGCGGCGGTAATGTTCTTGCTAAGACGCATTGGTGACTCCTTGGGCTGTCGGTGAGCCGGCGGGTGCCGCCCATGCATCATCTGCAGGGCGGTGGCAGCGCGCCGCTCGGGTTGACATCTTGTCGGCGACGCTCCCGTCAGGGCGCGCCGGCGTTATTTTACCGCCGCCTTGGCTTCGGCAATCCAGCCATCGAAGGTGGCCTGGTGGGCCTTGATCCAGCCGGCCACATGACGCTCGATATCCGCCTGGCTGTTCTCGCCCTGGCGCATGCGCATGTTCTGGGCGCTGATGTCGTTGATGGGCAGCTTCATGATCTCGAACAGCTTGGCCGCGGCCGGGTTGGCCTCGGCAAAGGCCCGGTGGGCGATGATGCGCATGCTGTTCATCTCGAAGCCGTAGTTCTTGCCGTTGGCCAGGCGGGTGTCCACCTCCTTGCGCTCACCGGGCAGCGAGGAGAAGGGCACCTCCAGCCAGACCACATCCTTGCCGGGCGCCAGCACGCCGCTGACCCAGTAGGGGGTCCAGGTGTAGTAGAGGATGGGGGCGCCGTTTTCATAGCGGGAGATGGTGTCGGCGATGATGGCGGCATAGTTGCCCTGGTTGTGGCTGACAGTGTCGCGCAGGCCGAAGGCATCCAGCTGGTGCTCGATCACCCCCTCGCAGCCCCAGCCCGGGTTGCAGCCGGTGAGATCCGCCTTGCCGTCGCCATCGGCATCGAACAGCTTGGCCAGCTTGGGATCCTTGAGCTGACCGATATTGGTGATGCCGTACTGCTCGGCGCTCTTCTTGTCGATGAGATAGCCCTGGGCGGCGCCGGAGACATATTCCCCCTGGCGGTAGAAGGCCTGGTCGCCACCGGCCTTGAGGTACTTGTCATCGTGCAGCGGGCTCCAGTTGACCGCCAGGAAGGTGGCATCGCCGTTGGCGATGGAAGTGTAGCCGACGTTGTAATCCACCTCCTGAATGGGCTTGATGTCGTAGCCCAATTCCCTGAGGGCTTCGGTGACCAGCAGGGTCTGGAAGGTTTCTTCGGTCACGGTGCTCTGCAGCGGCTGGACTCTGATCCCCGCGCCGGGGAGGGGGGCGGCGCTGGCGCCGACACTGGCGGCCAGCAGCAGGCTGGCGCCAAGGTGGGTGGCGGTGATTTTTCTCGTAAGATGCATCATCTGCTCCTGTGATTGTCGCGGATCCGGATCCGGCCCCGCCAGGCGGGGCCGGGGTGTTCGATTAGGCGTTCGGGGCCTTTTTGAAATAGCCCAGCAGCAGACCGGCCGGCCCGGCCTCATACCAGTGGCGGGTGCCGCGCTCGCGGGCATCGCGCCCCAGCGACTGGGTCAGGCGATCCAGGATGATGGCCAGGATCACGATGCCTACCCCGCCGATGGCCGCCAGCCCCATATCCAGCCGGCCGATGCCGCGCAGCACCATCTGCCCCAGGCCGCCGACGGCGATCATGGAGGCGATGACCACCCTGGAGAGGGCCAGCATCAGGGTCTGGTTGATCCCGGCCATGATGGTGGGCATGGCCAGCGGTAGCTGCACCTTGAACAGCAGCTGGCGCGGGCTGGCACCGAAGGACTCGGCCGCCTCGACCAGGTCCGCCGGCACCTGGCGGATGCCGAGGCTGGTCAGACGCACTATGGGCGGCAGGGCAAAGATGATGGTCACCACCACGCCGGGCACATTGCCGATGCCGAACAGCATGACGATGGGCACCAGGTAGACGAAGGCCGGGGTGGTCTGCATGGCATCCAGCAGTGGCCGGACGATACGGGCGGCCCGCTCGCTGCGGGCCAGCCAGATGCCGGTGGGCAGTCCCAGCAGCAGGCAGAACAGCAGCGAGGTGAGCACCAGTGCCAGGGTGACCATGGCCTGTGACCAGGCGCCGATGGCACCGACCACCACCAGCGAGATCGCGGCCATGATCCCCATGCGGGCGCCGGTGAACTGCCAGGCCAGCAGGGCAAACAGCAGGATCATCAGCGGCGCCGGTATTCCCTGCAGGGCGGCCTCGAGGCCGCTCAGGGTCAGATCCACCGGCACCCGGATGGCCTGGAAGGCCGGCCGGAAGTTGTGCACCAGCCAGTCGATGCCGGTTTCCACCCAGCTGTCGAGGGGGATCCAGGCTTCCCGAAACGGATCCAGCAGGCTGAACGGCTCGGCCTGCTCGACCGGCGCGCTGCCGAGCCAGTCGCCACCATCGGCGGGCGTGGTCGGGGCGCCGCCCCAGGGATCGGCGGCCTGTGCCGCGGGTTGGGCGGGCTCGGTGGCCCAGGGGTTGCTTTGTTGTTCACTCATGGTTTTGATTACACCTCGCGATCCAGGGTTTCCAGCAGGGTGGCCTTGGTGATCACGCCCACATAGCGTTGATCCTCTTGCACCACGGGGACGCCGCAGGGCGCCTGTGCCACCAGGGTCAGCAACTCGCTCAGGGACGTGTCAGCACTGACCGGTTCGGGGGCCTCGAGCAGGGCACTGCTCAGCGGCTGGTTGCCCTTGATGGCCAGCTTGAGGGAATCGACAGAGACCACGCCGACGAAGCGGCGATCCTTGTCGACCACATAGCCGTAGTCGCGATCCTGATCGCGCAGCAGCTGCAGGGCGGAGCGGGGTCCTTCGGCGGCCCCCTTGCGGATCAGGGTCACCTGGCTGTGGCGGGCGATGTCGCGGGCACTGAAGACATTGCTCACATCCACGCCCTTGAAGAAGGAGCGCACATAGTCGTTGGCCGGCTGGTGCAGGATCTCGTCCGGGGTGCCGACCTGCAGCACCTGGCCCTCCTGCATGATGGCGATGCGATCGCCGATGCGCATGGCCTCGTCCAGATCGTGGGAGATGAAGACGATGGTTCGCTGGTGCTTGGCCTGCAGTTTCAGCAGCTCATCCTGCATCTCGGTGCGGATCAGGGGATCCAGGGCCGAGAAGGCCTCGTCCATCAGCAGTATGGCCGGATCGTTGGCCAGGGCCCGGGCCAGGCCGACCCGCTGTTTCATGCCGCCGGAGAGCTGATCCGGATAGGCATGGGCCCACTCGCCGAGCCCCACCTGCTCCAGCGCCTGACGGGCGGTGGCCTCGCGGGCGGGCTTCTCCTCGCCGGCCAGCTCCAGGCCGAAGGCGGTATTTTGCAGCACGGTCAGGTGAGGCATGAGGGCAAAGGACTGGAACACCATGCTGATCTTCTTGCGCCGCACCTGGCGCAGGGCGGCATCGGAGATGGCGGCAATGTCTTCGCCATCGATGAGCACCTGGCCGCGGGTGGGCTCGATGAGGCGATTGAACAGGCGCACCAGGGTCGACTTGCCCGACCCCGACAGGCCCATGATGACGAAGATTTCGCCCTCCTCTATGGCCAGGCTCACATCCTGCACCCCCACACCGAGGCCGGTTTGCTTGAGAATGGCGGCCTTGTCCAGCCCCTGCTCCAGCATCTTGAAGGCGCGGTCCGGTTCGTCGCCGAACACCTTGAACAGATTTTTTACTTCCAGTTTGACGGTCATGCGTTCCCTTTGATCGGAGAGGAAAGATGGGCTCGGCCGAAGAGGCGATCGGGCTAGTCAATAGTAATGCTAATCTTTTTTACTCTACCCGGTTGTTGGCGCCATTTGAAGGGTGATAGGCGGTGAACCGATTGAGTCTTTATTAAGTTATTGATTTTTATTGTTTTATTTTTTAAGTGGTGCTTGGGTGCGAAGGGTGGTGGTTATTCTGTGGTTTTATGGTGGGCTTGAGTCGGCCAGGATGAGCGTCGATAACACGAAAAGTCAGCGCATTGCTATGCATGTGATCACAAAAATGGCCTGGCCTTGCGGGTGAGCGGATGCGGGCCGGCCGGGGCCAGCGGGAGGCGGAAAAGGGGCAGAGGGCCGGGCGGGGAACCCGGCCGCAGGAGCAGGAGGAAGGCTATTCGTGGCCGCGGGTCAAGTCGCCGCCGTCCAGCAGGGGCGCGGCTGAGGCATCCGGGGCCTCGATGAGGGCGGCCACCAGCTCCAGGGAGCCGATCAGTAGGGATTGCTGCCACTCATCGAGTTCCTCGAAGCGGTGCACGAAGCCTTTTTGCAGCGAGGTGGGGGCGGAATCCAGCCGCACCACGCCCTCGTCGGTGAGGCGGATCCACACCTTGCGCTTGTCATCCTCGCCGCGCAGCCGCTGCACCAGTCCTTTCAGCTCCAGCCGATCCAGAATGCTGGTGACCGTCGCCTGGGCCAGGTTCATGCGGTTTGCCAGTACGCCCGTGCTCATGGGCTGCTCCGCCTGCAGGGTCTGCAGGATCAACAGTTGCGGCAGGGTCAGCCCGGATGAGCGGCTGACATCCTTCTCGTGCAGATCGACGGCGCGAATGATGCGTCTCAGGGTACTCAGGGCGGCCTGGCTCTTGTGTTGCATGGGGGACTCGGAATGGGAAATGACGCCGTGTCTTATAGACATCCGGGCGTATAAAAGCAACCGCCGAGCAGTGAAGACAGCTTAGTATTGCTATTTTGTTTTGGAGGCGTTTTTGAGTTTTAATACTGTACCAATGCTTTCTTATGCGGGTTTTCTGCCATTGATGCGGCTTGCAAGGCGGGCATAGATATGTTTTATACTAAATAAGCATCGCAATACTAAATAATGGAGTGGCATGTTTTCAACTGGTCTTACCTTTCGCGCCCCTGTTCCGACCGACGGCATGGCCGTGCATCGGCTCGTCGCCGCCTGTGCCCCCCTGGATACCAATTCCAGCTATTGCAACCTGCTGCAGTGCACTCACTTTGCCGCCACCTGCCGTGGCGCCTGGGCCGGTGAGCAGTTGCGGGGCTTCGTGTCCGCCTATTGCCGCCCGGACGCGCCGGACACCCTCTTCATATGGCAGGTGGCCATTGCCGCCGAGGCGCGCGGTCAGGGACTGGCTGCGCGCTTGCTGCAGGCACTGCTGGCGGCCCCGGCCTGCCGCGATATCCGTTTTCTGGAGACCAGCATCACCCCGGGCAATCAGGCGTCGCAACGGCTGTTTGCCTCCCTGGCTCGGACTCTCCAGTGTCCGCTGAACCGGTCCACCCTGTTCAGCCGGGCGCACCACTTCGACGGTCAGCACGATGATGAACTGCTGTACCGGCTTGGCCCCTTCACCACAGGAGCACACCATGACCCCCTTTAAGCAACTCGAATCCGAAGTTCAATCCTACGCCCGTTCGTTTCCCGTGCTGTTTTCCCGCGCCAAGAATGCGCACCTGTTCGACCAGCAAGGACGTGCCTATCTGGACTTTCTGGCCGGTGCCGGCTCCCTGAACTACGGCCACAACAATCCGCTGCTCAAGCAGGCGCTGCTGGAGTACATCAGCGACGATGGCATCACCCACAGCCTGGATCTGCATACCGAGGCCAAGGGGCGTTTCATGACCCGTTTCGACGAGTGCATCCTCAAGCCCCGTGAGCTGGATTACAAGATGCAGTTCACCGGCCCCACCGGCACCAACTCGGTGGAGGCGGCCATCAAGCTGGCCCGCAAGGTCACCGGGCGCAGCAACGTGCTGGCCTTCACCAACGGCTTCCATGGCTGCACCCTGGGTGCCCTGGGGGCCACCGGCAATCAGCATCACAGAGGCGCCTCCGGTGTGGCGCTGGGCGGTTTCACCCGTCTGCCCTATGAGGGTTACGCCGAGGATGTGGATGGACTCAGCCTGCTGGAGGCCATGCTGTCGGACAAGAGCAGCGGCCTGGATCTGCCGGCGGCGGTGCTGCTGGAGGTGATACAGGGCGAGGGGGGGCTGAACTGTGCCTCCGCTGCCTGGCTGCAACGGCTGGACGCCCTCTGCCATGAGCATGGCATCCTGCTGATCGTGGATGACATCCAGGCGGGCTGTGGTCGTTCCGGTCGTTTCTTCAGCTTCGAGGGCATGGGCATACATCCCGACATGATCACCCTCTCCAAGTCCCTCTCCGGTTACGGGCTGCCGTTCGCCATGCTGCTGCTGCGCCCGGATCTGGATGTCTGGACCCCGGGTGAACATAACGGCACCTTCCGCGGCAACAATCACGCCTTTATCACCGCGACCAAGGCGGTGGAGCACTACTGGGCGGACGATCGATTCGCCGTCGAGGTCCGCCGCAAGAGCGATTTGCTGGGCCGGCGCCTGGAGCGCATCAATGAACAGCATGGCGGTCAGCTCCTGCGCAAGGGGCGCGGCATGATGCAGGGGCTCGCCTGTGCCGATGGCGATCTGGCAACCAGCATCAGTCGGCATGCCTTCTCGCTGGGGCTGATCATCGAGACCTGCGGCCCCGAGGGGGAGGTGGTGAAGTGTTTCGCCCCCCTGACCATCAGCGAAGCCGAGTTGAACGAGGGGCTGGATATTCTGGCCCAGGCCATCGCCCTGGCCCTGGCCGAGCGTCAGAGTCAGGCCTCCTGACACGCGCCCCCTCGTCCCACATAACATCAAAGGAATCCGATACCATGATAGTTCGTACCCTCTCCGAAGCCCGCGCCTCCGAACGCCGCGTCGTCAGTGACAACTGGGAAAGTACCCGCATGCTGCTCAAGGGCGACAACATGGGCTTCTCCTTCCATATCACCCTCATCTATGCGGGCACCGAGACCCCGATTCATTACCGGAACCATCTGGAGTCGGTCTATTGCATCCGCGGCGAGGGCGAAATCGAGACCTGCGACGATGGGCGCGTCTACCCCATCCGTCCCGGCACCCTCTATGTGCTGGACCAGCACGACCAGCACCTGCTGCGCGCCAGCAGCGAGCTGGAGCTGGCCTGCGTCTTCAACCCGCCGCTGAATGGCAAGGAGGTGCATGATGCCGAGGGGGTCTATCCGCTGGAGGCGGAGGTGACGGCATGAGCGGTGCACAGCGCGAGACCCCGCGGCTGACGGTGGAAAAGATTGGCGGCACCTCGATGAGCCATTATGCCGCCGTGCGTGACAACATCTTCCTGCATCCGGGATTGGCGGGCCGTCCCTATGGCCGCATCTTCGTGGTCTCCGCCTACGGCGGCATCACGGACTTGCTGCTGGAGCACAAGAAAAGCGGCGAGCCTGGCGTCTACGCCTACTTTGCCACCGACACCGATGATGGCTCCTGGCTGGCCGCCCTGGAGCGGGTGCGCGAGCGGATGCTGGCGACCAATGCCGGCCTGTTCGCCGATGGCGAGCGGCGCCACCAGGCGGATGATTTCATCGGCCGGCGCCTGGCGCAGACCCGGGAGTGCCTGCGGGATCTCAAGCGTCTGTGTCGCTTCGGCCACTTCCAGCTCACCAGCCACCTGCAGACGGTGCGCGAGTTGCTGGCCTCCCTCGGCGAGGTGCACAGTGCCTACAATACCGTGCTGCTGCTGCAGGGGGAGGGGATCAATGCCCGGCTGGTGGATCTCTCCGGCTGGGATCAGCCGGCGCCATTGCCGCTGGATGAGCAGCTGCGTCAGGGCTTCGCCGATGTGGACTGGCAGCGGGAACTGCCCATTGTCACCGGCTATGCCCACTGCAGCGAGGGGCTGATGCAGACCTTCGACCGCGGCTACAGCGAAATGACCTTCAGTCGCATTGCCAGCCTGCTGGGGGCGGCGGAGGCCATCATCCACAAGGAGTACCACCTGAGCAGCGCCGATCCGCGGCTGCTGCCGACCGGCGTCGCCGTGCCCATCGGGCGGACCAACTACGACGTGGCGGATCAGCTGGCCAACCTCGGCATGGAGGCCATCCATCCCAAGGCGGCCCGCGGTCTGCGCCAGCACGGGATACCGCTGCGGGTCAAGAACACCTTCGAGCCGGAACATGCCGGCACCCTCATCGACGGCGACTACCGCTCGGCGACGCCCTGCGTGGAGATCATCGCCGGTCGCCAGCATCTGGTGGGCATCACCCTCTTCGATCAGGAGATGGTGGGCGATGATTCCCGGGAGTCGCAGGTGCTGTCGATGCTGCGCCGCCACCAGCTGGCGGTGATCACCAAGGACATGAATGCCAACTCCCTGACCTGGTACGTGCAGCAGGATCTGAAGCGGGTTCGGCGGGTGGTCGGCGAGCTGGAGGAGCGTTACGCCTCGGCGGAGATCGAGGTGCAGCGCGTGTGCATCGTCTCGGTCATCGGCAGCGACATGCAGGTGCCGGGCGTGCTGGCCCAGGCCACCCAGGCCCTCAGTGAGGCGCAGGTGCCGGTGCTGGCGCTGCATCAGTCTTTGCGCCAGGTGGATATCCAGTTCATTCTTGCCGAGGCGCACTACGAGCAGGCGGTGTGTGCCCTGCACCGGCAGCTCATCGAGCCCCTCAATCACGGCATCGCCATCTGCGCCGCCTGAGCCGTCGGCGGCGTCCGAGATAGGCGACACCAGGCCATTGGCCGCCCGCGAGGCGGCCGAGTCACACCACCGAAACCGGCCTGGCGCCGGTTTCGGTGGTTGCGGGGGCGGTTGCTAGGTTCTGGGGGCGGGCTCGACGGCCACCACCGTCAGGTAAATGGAGTCGCTGGCCACCACCCGCACCGGGCTGCCCTGGGGCAGGGGCTGTGCGCAGCGCACCGGCCAGATGCTGTCATCCAGATGCACCCGGCTGAGGCCGTTTTCCACCGGCGCCAGCAGGCGGGTTTCGCGCCCCAGGTAGCCGGCCATGCGCTGGTTGAGGGTGCGGCTGGCGTCGTCGCGGCTGTCCTGACGGTGCTGATAGCGCCACCAGAGCCAGGTGGCGAGGCTGGCCAGCAGCGAAAAGAGCAGCCACTGGATCTGCCAGCCGAAGGCCACCAGCCACAGCAGCAAGCCCACCGTCAGGGCCGAGAGGCCAATCCAGAGCAGAAACCCCGCCGTGCCCAGCAGCTCCAGCAACAGCAGCAGCAGGCCCATGGCCATCCACTCCCAGTGATCCCAGCTGGCGAGCCAGATGCCAAGAGGTAGGAACAGTTCCGTCATTTGGTGTCCTTGCCGCCGAGCTGGCTCTTGAACAGCTCGGCGATGCCGCCCAGGGAGCCGATGAGCTGGCTGGCCTCGAGCGGCATCATGATGAGCTTGCTGTTGGGACTGTCGCCGATGCGGGTCAGCGCCTCGGTATATTTCTGGGCCACGAAGTACTGGATGGCCTGGGCGTTGCCGGCCCCGATGGCCTCGGAGACCACCCGGGTGGCCATGGCTTCCGCCTCGGCTTGCCGCTCCCGTGCCTCGGCGGCCAGGAAGGCGGCCTGGCGCTCACCCTCCGCCTTCAGGATCTGGGACTGTTTTTCGCCCTCCGCCTTGAGGATCTTGGATTGGCGCACCCCTTCCGCCTCCAGTATCTCGGCGCGTTTCTGGCGTTCGGCCTTCATCTGGGCATTCATGGAGGCCACCAGATCCTGGGGGGGACGTACATCCTTGATCTCGATACGGGTCACCTTGACGCCCCAGGGATTGGTGGCGGCATCCACCGTGACCAGCAGTTTTTCGTTGATGGTGTCGCGCTGGGAGAGCATCTGATCCAGCTCCATGGCCCCCAGCACGGTACGGATGTTGGTCATGGTCAGGTTGCGCATGGCGCCTATCAGGTCGGTCACCTCATAGGCCGCCTTGTGGGCCTCGATGACCTGCACGAAGCTCACCGCATCGATGGTGACGTTGGCATTGTCCCGGGAGATGATCTCCTGGGGCGGGATGTCCAGCACCTGCTCCATCATGTTGATCTTGTGGCCGATGCGATCCACGAACGGGATCAGGATATTCAGCCCCGGCCTCAGGCTGCGGGTATAGCGCCCGAAGCGCTCCACGGTCCAGTTGGAGCCCTGCGGCACTATCTTGACCGCCGAGTAGAGGGTCACCAGCACCAGGGCCACGAACACGCCCAACACCACCATGCTTGGATCGTTCATCGTCTGTTCTCCTTAACAAGGCTCCACCCTCCGGTGGCATCGCCCCTAGCTTAGCCAACGGCGTGCCTCCCGGGCCGACGCCAGCTCGCAAACCCGCACGCGGGCCGGATTTCTTAATAGCGAATAGATATAAAAAGTTCGTTTTTATTATTTTATACCCGAATTCGCCCCGCCTATAGTGGCTGCACAAATCATGAGGGAGATCAAATTAGTGGACTATCTGCCGCTGTTTGCCAGCGTCAAGGGACGTGCCGTGCTGCTGGTGGGGGGCGGCGAGGTGGCCCTGCGCAAGGCGCGCCTGCTCCTGGAGGCGGGAGCCCGCCTGACCCTGGTGGCGCCGCAGCTGCACCCCGAGCTGGCGGCCCTGGCCGCCGGCCACGTCCAGCATGCGGCCGAGTTCGAGCCGGCCCATCTGGACGGGCAGGTGCTGGTCATTGCCGCCACCGACGACGCGGCGGTCAACGCCGCCGTGGCTCGGGAAGCCGAGGCGCGGGGGCTGTGGGTCAACGTGGTGGATGATCCGGCGAACTCGAGCTTCATCTTTCCCTCCATCATCGACCGCTCGCCCATCATGGTGGCCATCTCCAGTGGCGGCCAGGCGCCGGTCCTGGCACGGCTGCTGCGCGAGCGGCTGGAGGCGCTGTTTCCCCAGCATCTGGGGGCCCTGGCCCGCCTCTCCGGCGCCCTGCGCGGCAAGGTCAAGCAGGCGTTTGCCAGCCTGGCGGATCGCCGGCGCTACTGGGAGCGGGTCATGGTCAGCTCCGAGCTGGCCAATCTGCTGGCCCGCAACGAGGACGCACCGGCCCGCCAGTGGCTGGAAGAGGAGCTGGGCCGCGAGCGTCGTCAGGGCGGCGAGGTGGTGCTGGTGGGAGCCGGCCCCGGCGATCCCGGGCTGCTGACTCTCAAGGGATTGCAACAGATCCAGCAGGCGGAGGTCGTACTCTATGACCAGCTGGTGTCGCCCCAGGTGCTGAATCTGGTGCGCCGGGATGCCGAACGCATCGCGGTGGGCAAGCAGGCCGGCGCCCACAGCGTGCCCCAGCACGAGATCAATGCGCTGCTGGTCGAGCTGGCCAGTCAGGGCAAGCGGGTGGTGCGCCTCAAGGGCGGCGATCCCTTCATGTTCGGTCGTGGCGCCGAGGAGCTGGAGGCGGCCAGGGCGGCGGGCATCCCCTTCTCGGTGGTGCCGGGCGTCACCGCCGCCTCCGGGGCCACCGCCTATGCCGGCATTCCCCTGACGCACAGGGAGCATGCCCAGAGCGCGGTGTTCATCACCGGTCATTGCCAGCAGGACGGCCGCCAGCCCGACTGGCCGGCCCTGGCGGCCAGCCATCAGACGCTGGTCATCTACATGGGGCTGATGAGCTCGCCCCGGTTGCAGCAGCAACTCATCGAACATGGCCGCAGCCCGGAGACGCCGGTGGCGCTTATCGAGCGCGGCACCACCCCGCAACAGCGGGTGTTGACCGGTCGGCTGGGGCAACTGGCCGAGCTGGCCGCCGGGGCCCAGAGCCCGGCACTGATCGTGGTTGGCGAGGTGGTCTCGCTGGCCGATACCCTGAAATGGTTTGGCGGCGCCCCTGGCGCCACTGCAGAAACACTTGTGAATTTGGCCTGATGAGGAATGGGGACATGGATAAGGCAAGACTGACACACCTGAAGCAACTGGAAGCAGAGAGCATTCAGATCATCCGCGAGGTGGCCGCCGAGTTTGAAAATCCGGTGATGCTCTACTCCATCGGCAAGGATTCCTCGGTGATGCTGCACCTGGCGCTCAAGGCTTTCCATCCGGGCACGCTGCCGTTCCGGCTGCTGCACGTGGACACCAACTGGAAGTTCAAGGAGATGATTGCCTTTCGCGATTACACCGCCAAGAAGTACGGGCTGGATCTCATCGTCCACAAGAACCAGGAAGGTCTGGCGATGAACATCAGCCCCTTCGTGCACGGCAGCGCCAAGCATACCGACATCATGAAGACCGAGAGCCTCAAGCAGGCGCTGAACAAGTACGGTTTCGATGCCGCCTTCGGGGGTGCCCGCCGCGACGAGGAGAAATCGCGTGCCAAGGAGCGGGTCTACTCGTTCCGCGACAAGAACCATGCCTGGGATCCGAAGAACCAGCGTCCGGAGCTGTGGCATCTCTACAACGGCCAGGTGAACAAGGGCGAGAGCATCCGCGTCTTCCCGCTCTCCAACTGGACCGAGCTCGACATCTGGCAATACATCTATCTGGAAAACATCGAGATAGTGCCGCTCTACTTCGCCAAGCCGCGCCCGGTGGTGGAGCGTGATGGCGTCAAGATCATGGTGGATGACGAGCGCATGCCGCTGGCCGAGGGCGAGGTGCCGCAGGAGGAGTGGGTCCGCTTCCGTACCCTGGGCTGTTATCCGCTGACCGGTGCCGTCGAGTCTCACGCCAGCACGCTGACGGGGATCATCGAGGAGATGCTGGTCTCGACCAGCAGCGAGCGTCAGGGACGGGTCATCGACCACGATAGCGCCGGCTCCATGGAGCAGAAGAAGCGTCAGGGTTATTTCTAAGCGGCACACGGGAACGGATCAGAGGAAGAGAGACATGAACAGCAGCATTGCAGACGAGATCAAAGAAGGCGGTATCGAACAGTATCTGGAGCAGCAACAGCACAAGAGCATGCTGCGTTTCCTGACCTGCGGCAGCGTGGATGACGGCAAGAGCACCCTCATCGGGCGCCTGCTGCATGACTCCCGCCAGGTGTACGAGGATCAGCTCAAGACCCTGCACGCCGACAGCCAGAAGATGGGCACCACCGGCGAGAAGCTGGACTTCGCCCTGCTGGTCGATGGCCTGCAGGCGGAGCGCGAGCAGGGCATCACCATCGATGTGGCCTATCGCTATTTTTCCACCACCAAGCGCAAGTTCATCATCGCCGACACCCCGGGCCATGAGCAGTACACCCGCAACATGGCGACCGGCGCCTCCACCTGCGAGCTGGCCATCATCCTCATCGATGCGCGCCGCGGCGTGCTGGAGCAGACCCGCCGCCACAGTTTCATCGCCAGCCTGCTGGGGATCCGCCAGTTCATCGTCGCCATCAACAAGATGGATCTGGTGGGCTTCGATCAGGGGATCTTCGAGCGCATCCAGGCCGATTACCTGGAGTTCGCCAAGCACCTGCCGCCGACCCGCATCCAGGTGGTGCCGCTCTCGGCCCTGGATGGCGACAACCTGGTCACCAAGAGCGCCCAGACCCCCTGGTACCAGGGCGAGCCGCTGCTCTCCCTGCTGGAGTCCGCCGAGGTGGGCGAGCACCGGGATCACCTGCCGTTCCGCATGCCGGTGCAGATGGTCAGCCGTCCGAACCTCGATTTTCGCGGCTACATGGGCACCATTGCCGCCGGCACCCTGCGCCCGGGCGATCGGGTCCGGGTACTGCCCTCCGGCAAGGAGAGCCAGGTCGAGCGCATCGTCACCTTCGATGGCGATCTGAGCGAAGCGGTAGCAGGCCAGGCGGTGAACCTCACCCTCAAGGACGAGATCGACATCAGCCGCGGCGATCTGCTGGTGGTGCCCAACGCGCCGACCAAAATCGCCAAGCGCCTGCTGGCCCATGTGGTGTGGATGACCGAGGAGCCGCTGCATCTGGG
Organism: Aeromonadaceae bacterium; assembly: GCA_041595355.1. Lineage (GTDB taxonomy): Bacteria > Pseudomonadota > Gammaproteobacteria > Enterobacterales > Aeromonadaceae > JBFHKO01. Next base: position 2,294 of record JBFHKO010000020.1, on the reverse strand, counting down.
GCGCCAGTACGACATCAAGCTGGCCACCAAGAAGACCCGCGGCCAGGTGGATGTGATCCGTCATCGCATCGACGTCAACAGCCTGGCGCACCACGATGCCAACGAACTGAAGCTCAACGAGATCGGTCTGCTGGAGCTCAGCCTCACCAACACGGTGGCGGTCGACCCCTATGCCGAGGTGCGCGATACCGGCAGCTTCATCATCATCGACCGCCTCTCCAACGTCACCATAGGCGCGGGCATGGTGGTGGAAGCGCTGGAGGAGGGCGTGGTGGTCACGCCTCAGTACAGCGAGTTCGAACTGGAGTTCAATGCCCTGGTGCGCAAGCACTTCCCCCACTGGCAGGCGCTGGATATCAGCAAGGAGTAACGTCACATGACCTGGCAACAGTCGCTGGTGCTGGGTCTGCTGGTAACCCTCATCGTTCTGCTCATTCAGGGCAAGGTACGCCCCGCCATGCTGTTCAGCGGGGCCGTACTGGTGACTTACCTGGCAGGCCTGGCAGACATCAACGCCGTGGTGGCGGGCTATACCAACAGTTCGCTGCTCACTCTGGTGCTGCTGCTGCTGGTCTCCCTGGGCGTGGAAAAGACCCGCATCATGAGCTGGTTTGCCAACCACATCGGCAGGGGCTCCTTTAACCGGGTGCTGGTGAAGATGTGGTTCTCCACCGCCCTGCTGTCGGCGCTGGTAAACAATACCGCCGTGGTGGCCTCCATGCTGGGGGCCATCAAGCGCAATCCCAACCACAGCGCCACCCGCCTGCTGCTGCCCATGTGCTTTGCGGCCACCTTTGGCGGGGTGCTGACCCTTATCGGCACCTCCACCAACCTCATCGTCAACAGCTTCCTCGAGAAGATGGGCGCCCGGCCGCTGGGCATGTTCGAGTTCAGCCTGGTGGGGGCGGGGACCCTGATCACCGGCCTGATTGCGGTGCTGCTGTTTGCTCGGCGGCTGCCGGATGAGGACAAGAAGCGGGAGTCCGATCAGGAGTCCGGCTATTTCCTCGAGGCCAAGGTGCCGGCCGGCTCGGCCATGATTGGCCGCAGCGTCAAGGATAACGGTCTGCGAGCGCTGAAAAGCCTGTTTCTGGCCGAGGTGATCCGCGGCGAGCAGGTGATCTGCCCGGTGGAGCCCAATCAGGAGCTGCACGAGGGCGATGTGCTCCTGTTCGTCGGCGACGTCGACAGCGTCGGTGTGCTGCAGGAGATGAAGGGGCTGGACCTCTACGGCGAGCACAGCCTGCGCGGCCAGCATCTGGTGGAGGTGATCGTCAGCCACAGTTCCCGGCTGGTGGGGCGCACCATCAAGGATGCCCAGTTCCGTCACCATTTCGATGCCGTGGTGCTGGCGGTCCGGCGCGGCGATACCCGCCTGACCGGTGGCCTGGGGCAGATCGAGCTGCATGCCGGCGATACCCTGTTGCTGGCTCCGGGCCCGACCTTCGCCCGCAAAAAGCTGCTGGCGCGGGAGTTCGTGGTGGTGAGTGGCCTGGAGGCCACTACGCGCCTGGACAGCAAGAGCAGCGCTCTGGTGGTGACCGGCTTTCTGGGCGTGCTGACCCTGTCGGTGCTGGGCTGGGTGCCGCTGTTCAAGGGGCTGCTCATCATGCTGGTGACCCTGCTGCTGACCCGGGTGCTGACCCTGTCCGAGCTGCAGCGCCGGTTCCCGCTGCAGATCTGGCTGGTGGTGGGCGGCGCCCTGTCGCTGGCGGATCAGCTGCAGACCACCGGCCTAACCAAGCTGATTGCCGACCAGTTGATGGTCCATTTCGATGGTTCGGGGGCGTTGTTTGCCTTCGTCGGCATCTACCTGTTCACCATGCTGCTCACCGAGCTGATGAGCAACAATGCGGCGGCGGCACTGGCTTTCCCCATGGCCTACCAGTTGGCGTTGAGCCTGGGGGTGGATACCATGCCCTTCATTCTGGCCGTGCTGTTCGGTGCCAGCTCCAGCTTCATCCTGCCCTATGGCTACCAGACCAATCTGATGGTCTATGCGGCAGGCAATTACAACATGAAAAATTATCTGAAACTGGCCGTGCCCATTTCCATTGCCTATGCCATCGGCGTACTGGTCATGGTGCCGCTGCTGTTCCCCTTCTAAGGAGTACCCATGTCGCAACATATCGTCTGGCACCAGCATCATGTGGACAGGGCGGCCCGGTCCGAGCTCAAGGGACACAAGCCGGCCCTGCTCTGGTTCACCGGCCTCTCCGGCTCCGGCAAGTCCACGCTGGCCGGTGCCCTGGAGGCCGAGCTGCATCGCCAGGGGGTACACACCTACCTGCTGG
>JBFHKO010000019.1:0-20450 GCA_041595355.1 Aeromonadaceae bacterium | reverse complement strand
GTCTCGGTTTCGCTGGGACGACCTTCACGTTTGAAAAACCCGCCGGGGATACGGCCTGCCGCGTAGGTACGCTCCTGATAGTTTACGGTCAGGGGAAAGAAGTCTCGGCCTTCGATGGCCTCTTTCTTGCCTACGACAGCCACGAATACGGCCGTGTCATCGATGCTGGCCATGACGGCACCGGAAGCCTGGCGCGCCATCACACCGGTTTCAAGGGTGACGGTGTGCTGGCCGTACTGGAAGGTTTTTACAATAGGATTCACGTGAATTTCCTTAATAAATTATTCGCCTTTGTTTGCGCGCCCGATTATAGCCGATCGGCCCGCAAAGGTAAGCAGTCCGAAGCGCCAGAATGGCGCCTGCCGCACAGCTTTTCCGCCGCCTTGGGCCACCGGCGGACAACAAAAAAGGAGGCCAGCGGCCTCCTCTTCTTTGCAACACACCAACCGGTGTGGCGACGCTTAGCGACGCAGACCCAGCTTCTGGATCAGGGACTGGTAGCGGCTGACGTCCTTGCCCTTCAGGTAGTCCAGCAGCTTGCGACGCTGGGACACCATGCGCAGCAGGCCGCGACGACCGTGATGGTCCTTGCTGTGGGCAGCAAAGTGACCTTGCAGGTGGTTGATCTGGGCGGTCAGCAGGGCAACCTGGACTTCCGGTGAACCGGTGTCATTGGTACCGCGAGCATGCTCAGCAACGATTTGGGCCTTGATTTCAGCATTTAGTGACATGTGTCTCTCCAAACTATGGGATTATCCCCGGCCGATCACTAATTCAGCCGGGGGTGGGGGGCGCATTCTACCATAGCCATGGGCTCTGGCAATAGCGCCCGCGTTCATTCGGCCGGCTCGTCGGCCTGCAGCTCGCTGTGCAGACGCACCAGGCGCCGCGGGGCCACGCGACCATCGGCATCGATCTCGCCAACGCCGATGAACTCATTGGTCTCGCTCACCATCATGCGCACCATGCCCTGCAGCGGCGCCTGAGGCACCTGTACCGCCTGCCCCTGGTTGACGTAGCTGGCCACGATGGCCGACATCCGCACCTCGGGCAGCGAGAAGACCGCCGTATCCATGGGCAGCAACAGAGGATCGAGTTGCTCGCGGGGCGGCTGCCCCTCCTGCTTGCACTGCTCGAACAGCTGCTGCAGCTGCTCCAGCGTCAGCATGCGATCCGCCGGGTACTGGGCCACCTGACTGCGATGCAGCTGGGTGACATGGGCGCCGCAGCCGAGCTTTTCGCCCAGATCATCGATCAGGCTGCGGATATAGGTGCCCTTGGAGCAGTGTACATCCAGCATCAGCCGGTCACCGCTGAACTCAATCAGGTTGAGTTCATAGATGGTGATGGGGCGCGCCTCCCGCGGCACCTCTATGCCTTCCCGCGCGTACTCGTACAGGGGGCGACCCTGATGCTTGAGCGCGGAGTACATGGAGGGCACCTGCAGCTGGGGACCACGGAAGCCATCCAGTGCCGCCAGCAGCTGGGCCTCGCTGACCGACACCGGCCGGGTGCTGATGACCTGACCTTCCGAATCGCTGGTGTCGGTACGCACACCAAGCTGCGCCGTCACCTGATAGCGCTTGTCGGCATCCAGCAGGAACTGGGAGAACTTGGTAGCCTCCCCCAGGCAGATGGGCAACATGCCGGTGGCCAGGGGATCCAGTGCGCCGGTGTGGCCGGCCTTGGCGGCATTGTAGATCCGCTTGACCTGCTGCAGGGCGTCATTGGAGGTAATGCCGCTGGGCTTGTCCAGCAGCAGGATGCCGTGCACATCACGGCCCTTGAAGCGACGTCGTCGAGACATCTTTAGTCTTTAGCCTCCTCGCTCTGATCGTCGGCCACATGGCGGCGCTGATCGTCGCGAACGGTGTTGGAAACCAGATTGGAGATGCGCATGCCCTCCACCAGGGTCTTATCGTAGGCAAAGCGCAACTCGGGGACAACCCGCAGTTGCATCGCCTTGCCCAACAGGATGCGTATGTAGCCGGAGGCATCGTTCAACGCCTTGATACCGGTGGCGATCTGCTCGTCCTCGATGTTGAGGAAGGTCACGAAGATCTTGGCATGTTGCAGATCCCGGGACATTTCCACATCGGAGACGGTCACCATGCCGACACGGGGATCTTTGACTTCCCGTTGCAGGATGACGGCGACTTCGCGCTGCATCTGCTGCGCCACTCGTCGGGAGCGGCTGAATTCTTTGCTCATTCACTGATTCCTGAGTGAAAAAGGGGGCCGAGGCCCCCCATGACATACCGGATCACAGAGTCCGCTGGATTTCCACGGTCTCGTAGACTTCGATCTGGTCGCCGACGCGTACGTCGTTGTAGTTTTTCACCGCCACACCACACTCGTAGCCGTTCTTCACTTCCTGGACATCGTCCTTGAAGCGACGCAGCGACTCGAGTTCGCCTTCGTAAATCACCACGTTGTCCCGCAGGACGCGGATGCGGTTGCTGCGCTTGAGCACGCCTTCGGTGACCATACAGCCGGCAACGGCGCCAAACTTGGGTGACTTGAAGACGTCACGCACCTGAGCCAGACCGATGATCTCCTGCTTGTACTCAGGCGACAGCATGCCGGTCATTGCCTGACGCACTTCGTCGATCAGGTCGTAGATGACGGAATAATAGCGCAGGTCGATGCTCTCGGCTTCGATGACCCGGCGCGCCGAGGCGTCGGCCCGGACGTTGAAGCCCAGCAGTATGGCATTGGACGCCGCAGCCAGGGTGGCGTCGGTCTCGGTGATGCCACCCACGCCGGAGCCGATGATCTTGACCTTGACCTCGTCGGTGGACTGCTTCTCCAGCGAGTCGACAATCGCCTGCACCGATCCCTGTACGTCGGCCTTGACCACCACGTTCAGCTCGACCACTTCGCCCTCGGCGAGATCGGCGAACATGTTTTCCAGCTTGGCCTTCTGCTGGCGTGCCAGCTTGACGTCGCGGAACTTGCCCTGGCGATAGAGCGCCACTTCACGGGCCTTCTTCTCGTCACGCACCACTGTCGCTTCATCACCGGCCGCCGGCACGCCGGACAGACCCAGCACTTCCACCGGAATGGAGGGACCGGCTTCCTTGACGTCGCGACCCAGTTCATCACGCATGGCGCGGACACGGCCATACTCGAAGCCGCACAGCACGATGTCGCCCTGACGCAGGGTACCGTCCTGGACCAGTACGGTGGCCACCGGACCACGCCCCTTGTCCAGGCGGGACTCGATCACCACGCCGCTGGCCATGGCATCACGCGCAGCCTTGAGCTCCAGCACTTCGGATTGCACCAGTATGGCATTCAGCAGCGCATCGATACCTTCACCGCTCTTGGCAGAGACCTTGACGAACTGGTTCTCGCCGCCCCACTCTTCCGGCACCACGCCATAACGGGTGAGTTCGGTCATGACCCGGTCCGGGTCGGCAGACGGCTTGTCCACCTTGTTGACCGCCACCACCAGCGGCACGTTGCCGGCCTTGGCATGCTGGATGGCTTCGATGGTCTGCGGCATGACGCCGTCATCGGCGGCCACCACCAGTACCACGATATCGGTCGCCTTGGCACCCCGTGCCCGCATGGCGGTAAAGGCCGCGTGACCAGGGGTATCCAGGAAGGTGATCATGCCGGTGTCGGTTTCGACGTGGTAGGCACCGATGTGCTGGGTGATGCCACCAGCCTCGCCGGCCGCCACCTTGGCTTTACGGATATAGTCCAGCAGCGAGGTCTTGCCATGATCGACGTGACCCATGATGGTGACCACCGGAGCCCGGGACTCGGCCTCGGCTTCGGAGTCGCGATCCTGCAGTACGGCCTCTTCCAGCTCGTTTTCGCGGCGCAGCACCACCTTGTGGCCCATCTCCTCGGCCACCAGCTGGGCGGTTTCCTGATCGATCACCTGGTTGATGGTCGCCATGGCGCCCATCTTCATCATCACCTTGATAACTTCCACGCCCTTGACGGCCATCTTCTGCGCCAGCTCGCTGACGGTGATGGTCTCGCCAATCACCACGTCGCGGGTGACCGGCTGCGCCGGCTTCTGGAAGCCATGCTGCATGGAGCTCGGGGCGCTGATGCGGCCACGCTTGCCCTTCTTCAGGCGGGCATTGCGCTCGGCGCGCTCTTCCTCGCGGGACTTCTTCTTGACGCCACCGCGACGACGGCCACGGGACTCATCCTGGCGCTCGCGCTCGGCTTCGGCTTCCTTGACGAAGGTGGATGCCCCCGGCAACTCCTCGGTGGAGACCTCGGCACGCCGGCGCTCCGCCTCTTCGGCGGCCCAGCGGCTGCCATTCTCTTCGGCCAGCCGACGCGCTTCTTCTGCCTGGCGCTGGGCCTCTTCCTCTGCCTTGCGGCGAGCTTCCTGCTCCTGGAGTTGCTTCAATGCTTCTGCTTCTCGCTTGGCCATATCGTCTGCCTTTTTCTGGGCCGGGGTCTGTGCCTTGGTTTGCACAGCGCCCTTGCGCGCCTTCTCATCAGCGTCGGCCCGGGCCTTGGCTTCCGCCTCGGCCTTGGCTTTGGCCTTGGCTTCCGCCTCGGCTTTGGCCGCTAACGCACGTTGTGCCTGTTCCTCTGCCTCACGCTGAGCCTGCTGTTCGGCTTCCAGACGGGCCTGTTCTTCGGCCTCCTGGCGCTGGGCATCCTCTACTGCGGAGCGACGAATGTAGGTCTTGGACTTGCGTACCTCGACCTGGACGGATTTGTTCTTACCACCCGCGCCCTGAACACTCAAGGTACTTTTGGTTTTGCGTTGCAGGGTCATGCGCTTGGGCTCGGTGTCGCTTGCGCCACCGTGCTGCTTCTTCAGATGCCCCAACAGCGCCTGCTTTTCCTCTTCACTCACCATGTCATTATCGGTCTTGGCAATACCGGCATCGCCAAACTGCTGCAGCAGGCGCTCCACCGGTGTGTCAATGTCGTTGGCGAGTTGCTTGATTGATACTTCTGCCATTCGTTACCTCCGCAGTTTACTCGGCCTGCTCACCGAACCAGCAGATATTACGTGCCGCCATGATCAGCTGGCCCGCCTTATCTTCAGTCATGCCTTCAATACCGGTCAGGTCATCGATGCCCTGCTCGGCCAATTCTTCCAGGGTGCCGATGCCGCGGGCCGCCAGCATGTACGCCAGTTCACGGCTGACGCCGGACAGCGACAGCAGATCGTCGGACGGCTCGACGCCTTCGAACGACTCTTCCTGGGCCAGGGCGCGGGTGCTGAGCGCCTGTTTGGCACGGTTGCGCAGCTCCTCGACCATCTCATCTTCCAGCCCTTCGATGCCCTGCATCTCGCTGACCGGCACATAGGCGATCTCTTCCAGGGTGGAGAAACCCTCATCGATGAGCAGCTCGGCGAACTCGTCGTCGATATCCAGCGCGTCGGTGAACAGGCCGAGGATGCGATCCTTCTCGGCCTGGTGCTTGGCCTGCATGTCCGCGACCGTCATCACGTTCAGCACCCAGCCGGTGAGCTGGGAGGCCAGGCGCACATTCTGGCCATTACGGCCGATGGCCTGGGCCAGGTTGCCCTCCACCACGGCGATATCCATGGTGTGGTTGTCTTCATCGACGATGATGGAGGCCACATCCGCCGGCGCCATGGCATTCATGACGTACTGGGCCGGATTGTCATCCCACAACACGATGTCGACGCGCTCACCGGCCAGCTCGCTGGAGACGGCCTGCACCCGGGCACCCCGCATGCCGACGCAGGCCCCCACGGGGTCGATGCGGCGATCGTTGGTCTTGACCGCGATCTTGGCGCGTGACCCCGGATCCCGGGCCGCGCCCTTGATCTCGATGATCTCTTCGCCGATCTCCGGTACTTCGATGCGGAACAGCTCCTTCAGGAAGTCCGGATGCGAGCGGCTGACAAACAGCTGGGCGCCACGCGCCTCGGGACGCACCTCCGCCAGCAAACCGCGAATACGGTCTCCGGGACGGAAAGATTCCCGCGGCAGCATGTCTTCGCGGAACATCACGCCTTCGGCGTTGTTGCCGAGATCCATGATGACATTGTCACGGTTGAGCTTCTTCACCACAGCGGTGATGATTTCACCCTGCTGGTCCTTGAACTGCTCGACCACCTGGGCCCGCTCGGCCTCGCGCACCTTCTGCACTATGACCTGCTTGGCGGTCTGAGTGGTGATGCGATCGAAGGTGACCGATTCAATCTGATCCTCGATGAATTCACCCGGCTGGATAGCCGGATTTTCATACTGTGCGGCTTCCAGGGTGATCTCGCGATAGGGGTTTTCCAGTGCGCCTTCGGCCTCCACCACTTCCCAGCGACGGAAAGTTTCGAATTCGCCGGTCTTGCGATCGATGCTGACGCGCACATCGATGTCGCCTTCATATTTCTTCTTGGTCGCAGTGGCCAGGGCCGTTTCCAGCGCCTGGAAAATTTTCTCGCGGGGAACGGCTTTCTCGTTGGATACCGCGTCGACGACCAATAAAATCTCTTTATTCATCTCCGATAGCCTCGTTAATCAAAGTTCGGGATCAGATTTGCCTGTTGAATGTTGGCAAAGGCCATAATTTCATCGTTACCCTCGACGGTGAGCGTGATCATCTCGCCATCTACTTGTTTGATAACGCCTTTATACTTGCGCCTGTTATTGACGGCCATGCGCAGTGTTACTGCCACCTGGTGGCCGATATACTGTTGGAAATGGGTCAGCTTGATGAGAGGGCGCTCCAGCCCCGGAGAGGAGACCTCGAGGAAATACTCATTGCTGATGGGATCCTCGACATCCAGCACGGCACTGATCTGCGCGCTCACTTCGGCACAATCGTCAACATTGATGCCATCGGGATGATCGATGTAGATCCGCAGCGTGGAATGTTTGCCGGCACGAACATACTCGACGCCCCAGAGCGCATAGCCCAGGGCCTCCACCGACGGCTCAAACAAATGAGTCAGGCGTTGTTCCAACGTAGCCAAAGCGACCCTCCATAAACGAAAAAAGGGCATATCTAGCCCAGAAGTATGACAAACACTCGCCTGGCAAGTGCAAATCTCAGATAACAAAAAGCCCCGATCTCAAATCGGGGCTTTCCTACTGGACCCTGATTGCCGTCTTGCGACGACCGTCTCCAACTCGGAGAACGTGAAGATGGTTGCGGGGGCCGGATTTGAACCGACGACCTTCGGGTTATGAGCCCGACGAGCTACCGAACTGCTCCACCCCGCGTCCGAAAACGTGCAACACTATAGTCGTTTACTTTACAGGTATCAAGTAATACGACATTAACAGTAATTGGTGCCGAGCGCGGGACTTGAACCCGCACGCCTAATAGGCACTACCCCCTCAAGATAGCGTGTCTACCAATTCCACCAGCTCGGCGTTAAAACTTAGTTGGGTACGTCAGCGTCCTTGTTGACCGGCGCGTCGGTGACCGCTTGCTCAACCTGCTTAGCAGCAGGTTCGCTCAAATCTGTCCAATTCTGGGCAGGCGCAGTGCGATTGTTGGTCATGGCACCCAGCACCAGGCTGATCACGAAGAACAGCGTTGCCAGTACTGCGGTGGTCCGGGTCAGAAAGTTGCTTGAGCCAGACGAGCCGAACACTGTATTGGATGCGCCGGAACCGAAAGAGGCCCCCATGCCTGCACCCTTGCCTTGCTGTATCAGCACCAGACCGATGATGGCCAGCGCGATAAGCAGATAGACGACCAATAAAATTTCGTACATGACATCCTACCCTTTCGCTACTTCCCAGGCTCGCTATGCGGCGTGGGTCGACTGCTCAACCCCTTCCCTGTGAAGGCGGGCTCATACTAGCCAGCCTGGATCACGGAGACAAGCAGAATTTTATAAAAACCGCCCGTTTGCCGATTTTACCAGCAACCGCGCGGCGTCGGCAGCCCATCTGGCCATAAAAACGGCTCAGGGAACCTGCTCCACCTGGCGGGCGATCTGCTGCGCCAGCCGCTCCACCAGCGCAGCCTGCTCGCCTTCCACCATGACGCGGATCAGCGGCTCGGTGCCGGACTTGCGCAGCAACACCCGGCCGCGCCCATCCAGCGCCTGCTCGGCCGCGCGTACCGCCGCCTGAACCCCGGCATCCTGCAACGGATCCTGACGGGCGGTGAAACGCACATTGACCAACACCTGGGGGAACTTGCTGACCCCGGCCCGCAGTCGCTGCAGATCCGTGCCCGCGACCCGCATCGCCTTCAGTACCTGCAGTGCGGCGATGATGCCATCACCGGTGGTGGTCTGATCCAGGCAGATGATATGGCCGGAGTTCTCCCCGCCAAACTGCCAGTTGTGCTCTTTGAGCAGCTCCATCACATAGCGGTCCCCCACCTGGGCGCGCACGAACGGAATATCCAGTGCCTGAAGGGCCAGCTCCAGTCCCAGATTGCTCATCAGGGTACCGACGACACCGCCGCGCAGTTGTCCCTGCTGCTGGGCATGCCGGGCAATGATGTAGAGCAGTTCGTCGCCATCCAGCAGGTAGCCGCCATGATCGACCATCACCAGACGATCGCCATCACCATCGAAGGCCACGCCCAGATCCGCCCCCTCCGCCAGCACCTTGGCCACCAGGGCCCCGGGCGCGGTGGAGCCGACATCGGCATTGATGTTGAGGCCATCCGGGCTGCAGCCCAGGGTCACCACCTCGGCCCCCAACTCACGAAATACCGAGGGCGCGATGTGATAGGTGGCACCGTGAGCGCAATCCACGACTATCTTGAGGCCATCCAGGCTCAGATCGCCGGGAAAGGTGCTCTTGCAAAATTCGATGTAACGGCCCGGAGCATCATCGATACGGCTGGCCTTGCCAAGCAGGGCCGAGTCCACACAGTGCAGCGTCTGCTCCAGTGCCTGCTCGATGTCGGCTTCCACCTCGTCCGGCAGCTTGGTGCCATCGGTGGAGAAGAACTTGATGCCATTGTCGTAAAACGGATTATGGGAGGCACTGATGACCACGCCGGCCTCGGCACGAAAGGTGCGGGTCAGATAGGCAACCGCCGGTGTCGGCATGGGGCCCAGCAGCACGGCCTTGAGGCCGGCGGCCGACAGGCCCGCCTCCAGCGCCGCCTCCAGCATATATCCGGAGATACGGGTATCCTTGCCGATCAGCACCTTCTTGCTGCCCTGTTTGGCCAGCACCTGACCGGCGGCCCAGCCCAGCTTCATCACGAACTCCGGCGTGATGGGAAACGCACCGACCTTGCCGCGAATGCCATCGGTTCCAAAATGTTTTCTGCTCATAACCGCTCTCTATCACTGCAGGCGTCTGCTGCACAAAGGAATACACGTAATGCGTCATGGGTCTGCCTGACATCATGAACCCGTATGATAGCGGCTCCCTGGCTTACCGCAAACAGCGCGGCGGCCAGGCTGCCGGCCAGTCGCTCATCCACGGGGCGCGCCAGTAACTGGCCTATCATCGACTTGCGGGACATGCCCACCAGCAGCGGCAAGCCGTGGGCTGCAAAATGGCGTAGCCCTCCCAGCAGCTGGTAGTTATGCTCCAGGCTCTTTCCGAAGCCGAAGCCGGGATCGAGCAACAGGCGCCGGGCCGGAATGCCCTGGGCCTGGCAGGCGGCGATGCGCTGGCTGAAAAAGGCGTCGATATCGCCGAACAGATCGCCATAGCGGGGAGCCTGCTGCATGGTGCGCGGCTGCCCCTGCATGTGCATCAGGCAGATGAGCGCTTCACTGGCGGCAGCCGCCGCCAGCGCCCCCGGCTCCTGCAGGGCGCGCACGTCGTTGATGAGGTGGGCGCCGGCACGGCAGGCCTCGCTCATCACCCGGGCCTTGGAGGTATCCACCGAGATCATCACATCCAGCTCGCGCGCCACCCCCTCAATCACCGGCATGACCCGATCCAGCTCTTCCTGCAGCGAGACATCCGCCGCTCCCGGCCGGGTCGACTCGCCGCCGATATCGAGCAGGGTCGCCCCCTCCTCGACCAACTGTGCGGCCCGGGCCAGGGCCTGGGGCAGTGGCATGAAACGGGCGCCATCGGAAAAGGAATCCGGCGTCACATTCAGGATCCCCATGATCTGCGGGCGGGCCAGGCTCAGGCTGCGCCCCTTGCTTTCAAGCATCAAGGTCGTTGTTCCCCAATAAAAAACCCCGGGCAGAGCACCCGGGGTGTTGACGGCAGAAGATCCATGCATCAGGTCGGGGAGTTGTTCGACACTGTCTCGCTGCGATGTTCCGACTTGTCGTCATCCGCCTCGGATTGCGGTGTATCGGTTGCCTTGGGCGTATCCTCACCACCCGCAGCTGTCGCCGGGCCACCCTTGTTGTCATCCTCATAATTGGCCGGCGGACGCACCTCGCGACGGGCCATCAGATCATCGATCTGGTGGGCATCGATGGTCTCGTACTTGACCAGCGCATCCTTCATCGCCTGCAGTATATCCATGTTTTCGGTCAGGATATGCTTGGCGCGATTGTAGTTGCGGTTGATGACGTGCTTGATCTCGGCATCGATGGCCCGCGCCGTGTCATCCGACATGTGCTTGGCCTTGGCCACCGAGCGGCCGAGGAACACCTCGCCCTCATCTTCGGCATACAGCATGGGCCCCAACTCTTCGGACATGCCCCACTGGGTCACCATCTTGCGGGCTATCTCGGTGGCACGCTCGATGTCATTGGAGGCACCGGTGGTCATCTTCTCGCGACCGTAGAGCAGCTCTTCGGCGATGCGACCGCCATAGAGGCTGGAGATCATGGACTCCAGATGCTGCTTGGAGTGGCTCCAGCGATCCTGCTCCGGCAGGTACATGGTCACCCCCAGGGCGCGGCCACGGGGAATGATGGAGACCTTGTACACGGGATCGTGATCCGGCACCAGGCGACCGACGATGGCATGTCCCGCCTCGTGGTAGGCCGTCATCTCCTTCTCGCTCTCGGTCATGACCATGGACTTGCGCTCCGCGCCCAACATGATCTTGTCCTTGGCCTGCTCGAACTCGCGCATGCTGACCACACGCTTGTCACCGCGGGCGGCAAACAGTGCCGCTTCGTTCACCAGGTTGGCCAAATCGGCACCGGAGAACCCCGGCGTGCCGCGGGCAATCAACGAGGGCTCGACATCATCGGCCAGGGGCACCTTGCGCATGTGTACCTTGAGGATCTGCTCGCGACCGCGCACATCCGGGAGGCCCACCACCACCTGACGGTCGAAGCGGCCGGGACGCAGCAGCGCCGGGTCCAGCACATCCGGACGGTTGGTGGCCGCGATGACGATGACCGCCTCATGACCTTCGAAACCGTCCATTTCCACCAGCATCTGGTTCAGGGTCTGCTCACGTTCGTCATGGCCACCACCGAGACCGGCGCCCCGCTGGCGACCGACGGCGTCGATTTCATCGATGAACACGATGCAGGGCGAGGACTTCTTCGCCTGTTCGAACATGTCACGCACCCGTGAGGCGCCCACACCGACGAACATTTCCACGAAATCGGAGCCGGAGATGGTGAAGAACGGCACCTTGGCTTCGCCGGCGATGGCCTTGGCCAGCAGCGTCTTACCGGTGCCCGGCTGCCCCACCATCAGGATGCCCTTGGGGATCTTGCCGCCCAGCTTCTGGAAGCGGGTCGGATCGCGCAGGTAATCCACCAGCTCCTTGACCTCTTCCTTGGCCTCGTCACAACCGGCGACATCGGCAAAGGTGGTCTTGATTTGATCTTCACCCATCAGGCGCGCACGGCTCTTGCCGAAGGACATGGCGCCCTTGCCGCCGCCACCGCCCTGCATCTGGCGCATGAAGAAGACCCAGACCCCGATCAGCAACAGCATGGGGAACCAGGAGATGAAGATGGAGGTCAACAGGCTCGGCTCTTCCGGCTTGCTGCCCACCACACGCACGTTATGGTTCAACAGATCGTTGATAAGTTGAGGATCCTCGGCCGGCAGTATGGTGGTGAAGCGTTCACCATCACGTTTGACGCCATTGATCACCTTGTCGCCCATGCGCACTTCGCGGATCTGATCCTGAGATACTTCGCGCACGAAGGTGGAATAATCCAGCTGGCGGCCCGCCGTATCGCTGGGACTGAAGCTCTGGAACAGCGACATCAGCACCACCGCTATGACCAACCACAGGATCAGGTTTTTCGCCATATCACTCAAATCTATAACCTCACAGACCGCTGCCTCGGGAATCTCTTAGCAGATTACTACAGTTTAAAAGCTGTAGCCACAATGTAGACTTCCCGTGATCGGGCGCGGGAAGAGTCCGGTTTTCTGACCTTTACCGCCCCGAACAGGGTGCGGATTTCCTTCAGATACTCCTCGAAACCCGAGCCCTGGAATACCTTGACCACAAAACTGCCCTTGGGGGTCAGTACCTGCCGGCACATGTCGAGGGCCAGCTCCACCAGATACATGGAGCGGGGCTGATCCACGGCGGGGGTGCCGGTCATATTCGGCGCCATGTCGGACATGATGACATCCACCTTGCCCTCACCGACACGCTCCAGCAGCACCTGCAGTACCGCCTCTTCGCGAAAATCGCCCTGCAGGAAGTCCACCCCGGCAATGGGATCCATGGGCAGCAGATCACAGGCGATGACCCGCCCCTTGCTGCCCACCTGCTCCACCGCAAATTGGGACCAACCGCCGGGCGCCGCCCCCAGGTCCACCACCGTCATGCCGGGGCGGAACAGGCGATCGCGCTGCTGTATCTCGTCAATCTTGAACACGGCACGGGAGCGCAGCCCCTTTTTCTGGGCCTGCTGCACATATTTGTCATCAAAATGTTCCTTCAGCCAGCGGGTGGAGCTGGGCGAACGCTTTTTTTTACTCATGTAAATCCACACTCAAACCATAAAGGTTATTAGTATTAGTCATCAGATGGGGGTAAAATGCCGCGCTTTCAACCCTGTGAAGACGAAGAACATTGCCATGAATCTGACGACCAAACAGAAGCAATATCTGAAAGGTATGGCTCATAGCCTGAAACCCGTGGTCCTGCTGGGACAACATGGCCTGACCGAAGGTGTGCTGGCCGAAATCGACGGCGCCCTGCAACATCACGAGCTGATCAAGGTCAAGATTTCGGCCCCCGATCGCGACACCAAGCAGCTCATCATTGCCGCCATCGTCCGCGAAACCGCGGCCACCGAAGTCCAGGCCATCGGCAACATGCTGACCCTGTATCGACCCAGCGCGGATGCCAAGATCAGCCTGCCCAAGAAGTAAGCCGGCCGCACCGCGGAACATGCAAGGGGGCCCCAGGGCCCCTTTGCCGTGTTCGGCGCCGGGTTACAGGTACTGAACCTCGAGAATTTCATATTCCACGACCCCGGACGGCGTCGTGATGACGGCGACATCATCCACTTCCTTGCCGATGAAGCCGCGGGCGATGGGCGAGTTGATGGAGATGAGATGCTGCCTGATATCCGCTTCGTCGTCACCGACGATACGGTAGGTCATCTCCTCTTCGGTATCGCTTTTGAGTACGGTGACGGTGGCGCCAAATACCACCCGCCCCTGCTGGGGCAACTTGGTCACGTCGATGATGCGGGCGGTGGACAGCTTGGCCTCTATCTCCTGAATACGCCCCTCACAGAAACTCTGTTGCTCGCGTGCCGCGTGATATTCCGCGTTCTCCTTCAGATCACCATGTTCCCGGGCATCGGCAATGGCCTCAATGATCTCAGGACGTCTCACCGTCTTCAGATGCTCCAGTTCCTCGCGCAGTTTCTCCGCGCCGCGAACGGTCATCGGGGTCTGATTCATAGCGTAAACCTAAACCTAATCGATTGTTTTAAAATAAAAAAGCCTACCCGAGCCTTGCCCGAGTAGACAGTATTGTCGCTGTTGGGTGGCATTCTAATATGAATGTGCGGACAGCGCATCCTCAAACTGCCCCGGGGTCGCCCCCAGGGCCCCCACGCGGGGTCAGCTGGTCAAGTCGTCGAAAAAACGCCGGACCCCCTCGAAGAACCCGTCGGCCTTGGGCTTGTGCACCTTGGTTGCGGCCCCATTAAGGGACTCGTCCAGCTGGCGCAGCAGCTCGCGCTGCTGTTCATTCAGATTGACCGGGGTTTCCACCACCGCCTTGCAGATCAGATCGCCCTCGACACCGGAGCGCAGCGAGCGCACCCCCTTGCCGCGCATGCGGAACATGCGTCCGGTCTGGGTCTCGGGCAGGATCTTCAGATTCACCCGTCCTTCCAGGGTCGGCACGGCCACCTCGCCACCGAGCGCCGCGGTGGTGAAACTGATGGGCACCTCGCAGTAGAGGTTGTTGCCATCGCGGACGAAGATGGCGTGCTCCTTGACGTGCACCTGGACATAGAGGTCGCCCGCTGGCGCACCGAGCTCGCCGGCTTCACCTTCACCGGCCAGACGAATGCGATCACCGGTATCCACTCCGGCCGGGATCTTGACCGACAGGGTCTTGGTCTTCTGTACCCGCCCCTCGCCGTGGCATTTATGGCAGGGATCGCGGATCACCTTGCCCTTGCCATGACAGGTAGGACAGGCCTGGGAGACGGCAAAGAAACCCTGGCGCATCTGTACCTGGCCCGAACCATGACAGGTCGAGCAGGTCTGGGCCGAGCTGCCGGCACGTGCCCCCGAGCCATGGCACTCGTCGCAGTTGACCAGCGTCGGTACCCGGATCTCCTTGGTGATACCGCGGACCGCCTCTTCCAGCGACAGCTCCAGGTTGTAGCGCAGATCGGCACCGCGGGCCGCCCGCTGGGTGCGACGACCGCCTCCGAAGATATCCCCGAACACATCCCCGAAGATGTCACCGAAATCAGCGCCCTGGCCAAAGCCCCCCGCTCCCGCCTGATTGGGATCCACACCGGCATGGCCAAACTTGTCGTAGGCCGCCCGCTTCTGGGGATCGCTCAGGATCTCGTAGGCCTCCTTGGCCTCCTTGAAATGCTCTATCGACTCTGGATTGTCCCGATTGCGATCCGGATGGTATTTCATGGCCAACCGCTTGTACGCTTTCTTGATTTCGCGTTCGTCGGCGGTACGCTCGAGCCCCAGAATTTCGTAAAAATCGCGCTTTGACATGCTGTTCCTAATCTCTGCCTGATGGATATACAGACGGGCGTTGGTTGCCCAACGCCCGTATCAGCTACCGAACTCCGGCAACGATCACTTCTTGTCGTCTTTCACTTCTTCGAATTCGGCATCGACCACATCATCTTGGGCCTTGTTGGCGCCGCTGGCGCTACCGCCCTGCTCAGCCTGATGGGCATGTGCCTGGGCCTGCTGCTGGGCAATTTCCAGCAACTTCTGGGACGCCGTCATCAGGGCCTGCTGCTTGGCTTCGATGGCCGCCTTGTCTTCACCCTTGACCGCATCTTCCAGCGCCTTGATGGCGTCTTCGATGGCCTGCTTGTCATCGGCCGGCAGGGCATCACCGGCTTCGGTGAGCTGCTTGCGGGTGGCGTGCACCAGGGCATCGGCATGGTTGCGGGCCTGCACCACTTCCTCGAACTTCTTGTCCTCGGCGGCATGGGCCTCGGCTTCGCTCACCATGCGCTGGATCTCGTCATCGGAGAGACCGGAAGAGGCCTGGATGGTGATCTTCTGCTCCTTGCCGGTATCCTTGTCCTTGGCAGAGACATGCAGTATGCCGTCGGCATCGATATCGAAGGTCACTTCGATCTGCGGCAGGCCGCGGGAGGCCGGACGAATGCCTTCCAGGTTGAACTGCCCCAAGGACTTGTTGTCGGTGGCGCGCTTGCGCTCACCCTGCAGCACATGGATGGTCACCGCAGACTGGTTATCCTCGGCCGTGGAGAAGATCTGGGACTTCTTGGTCGGGATGGTGGTGTTCTTCTCGATCAGGGTGGTCATGACGCTGCCCATGGTCTCGATACCCAGAGACAACGGAATGACGTCCAGCAGCAGTACGTCGTGCTTCTCACCGGCCAGTACCGCCCCCTGAATGGCGGCGCCCATGGCAACGGCTTCGTCCGGGTTGACGTCCTTGCGCGGCTCCTTGCCGAAGAAATCGGTCACCACCTTCTGCACCATCGGCATGCGGGTCTGGCCACCGACCAGGATGACATCGTCGATGTCACTGACCGACAGGCCGGCGTCACGCAGGGCGATACGCAGCGGCTCGACAGACTTTCTCACCAGCTCCTCGACCAGGGACTCCAGCTTGGCACGGGTCAGCTTGATGTTCATGTGCTTGGGACCGGTCGCATCGGCAGTGATGTAGGGCAGGTTGACTTCGGTCTGCTGGGCAGAGGAGAGCTCAATCTTGGCTTTCTCGGCTGCGTCCTTCAGACGCTGCAGGGCCAGCATGTCATGATGCAGGTCGATGCCCTGCTCGCGCTTGAACTCGGCCACCAGGTAATTGATGACGCGGTTGTCGAAGTCTTCACCCCCCAGGTGGGTGTCACCGTTGGTGGCCAACACCTCGAAGGTCTTCTCGCCTTCCATCTCGTCGATTTCGATGATGGAGATATCGAAGGTACCGCCACCCAGGTCATAGACGGCGATCTTGCGCTCACCCTTGACCTTGTTGACACCGTAGGCAAAGGCCGCCGCCGTCGGCTCGTTGATGATGCGCTTCACTTCCAGACCGGCGATACGGCCGGCATCCTTGGTGGCCTGACGCTGAGCATCATTGAAATAGGCCGGCACCGTGATGACCGCCTCGGTCACCGCTTCACCCAGGAAGTCCTCGGCGGTCTTCTTCATCTTTTTCAGCACTTCGGCGGAGATCTGCGGCGGCGCCATCTTGCGGCTCTTGACTTCGACCCAGGCATCGCCGTTGTCGGCTCGCACTATGTCAAACGGCATGATCTTGATGTCACGCTGGACTTCCTCGTCCTCGTAACGGCGACCGATCAGGCGCTTGATCGCATACAGGGTGTTCTTCGGATTGGTCACCGCCTGACGCTTGGCCGGTTGCCCCACCAGGATCTCGCCTTCATCCGAATAGGCAATGATGGACGGTGTAGTCCGATCCCCTTCCGCGTTTTCAATCACGCGTGCATGATCGCCATCCAGGATGGCAACGCAAGAGTTGGTGGTGCCCAGGTCGATACCGATGATTCTGCCCATTTTAGATCTCCGAAACGCTTATTCTGATACTTGATGGATGGGGATCCGGCGCGGGGATTTCAAGCCCACCAGGCCGCCGTTATCGATCCGCCATCAGAGGTTGTCTGCAATGCTGAATTCAATATGGGGTCGGCGCGCACCGCTTC
Source organism: Aeromonadaceae bacterium (assembly GCA_041595355.1). Taxonomy (GTDB): domain Bacteria; phylum Pseudomonadota; class Gammaproteobacteria; order Enterobacterales; family Aeromonadaceae; genus JBFHKO01. The sequence goes on along the minus strand of JBFHKO010000019.1, from coordinate 3,295 downwards.
AAGGGCTGCGCCGAAAAAAAGCCGCCGCTGAGGGGTGCGGCTCCCGTTACGCCGACGCGGGCGCGCTGGGCGCCTTGGTCACCATGACCATGGCGGGCCGGATGACGCGGCCATTCAGCTCATAGCCCTTTTGCATCACGGCCAGCACGCTGTTGGCCGGCAACTCGGCGTTTTCCACCAGGCTCATTGCCTGATGCCGGTTGGGGTCGAACGTCTCGCCCTGGGGATCGATGGCCACCACGCCGAACTTTGCCACCGTGCTCAACATGGAGCGCAAGGTCAGCTCGATGCCTTCCAGCATGGGCTTGATGGCCTCGTCCTCCTTGTCGGCCAGCTCCAGGGCCCGCTCGAGATTGTCGATCACCGGTAACAATTCACCGGCAAACTTCTCCAGCGCGAACTTGTGGGCTTTTTCCACATCCTGTGCCGCCCGGCGCCGCAGATTTTCCATTTCGGCAACGGCGCGGATGGCACGATCCTTTTCTTCGGCGGCAGCGGCCTGAGCCTGCTCCAGTTTGCCTTCCAACTCGGCAATCTGTGCCTCATCAGTCACCAAGGGCATCTGCTCGTGCTGGGTTTCGCTGCTCGACGCCTGAGTTTCTGGGGCTTCGTCCGCGCTCTGTTCGATTGGTTGCTCTTGATTGTTCATGACATCTCCACCTGGCATTTTCGCTGTGCCGCATATTATGGGGGCGTCGATCCGGCTTTCAAGTGGCAGATGCGATTTCTCTCACCGGGCCGTTAGCCGCAGCCGCCCCTTGCGCCGTGGTCGCTCAGCGCCCATGAATGCCGGTATACTGAGAGCAATTGCCACGCCTGAGAGCCATAATGCCCACACATTTCAATACCATCGCCTTGATAGGCAAACCCCAGCATGATGGCGCCAGCCAGACCCTCAAGGGGTTGTACGATCTGCTGCGCGCCCAGGGCTACCGGGTCTTGGTCGAGTGTCAGGTAGCCGCCCAGTTGCAGGTCCCCGCCGAGGAGGGACTGGATCTGGTGGCCCTGGGTCAGCGCGCCGATCTGGCGCTGGTGGTCGGTGGCGATGGCAACATGCTGGGCGCCGCCCGGGTATTGGCGCGCTTCGGGGTACCGGTGCTGGGCGTCAACCGCGGCAATCTGGGCTTCCTGACCGACTTGTCCCCGGATGACTACGAGGCCCCCCTGCTGCGGGTCCTGGACGGCGAATACCAGGAAGAGCACCGCTTTCTGCTGGAGGCCTCGGTCTATCGCCATCAGGCACTCAAGGCCAACAACACCGCGCTCAATGAAGCGGTGCTGCACCCGGGCAAGATAGCGCGCATGATTGACTTCGCCGTCCATATCGATGACGTCTTCATGTTCAGCCAGCGCGCCGACGGCATCATCGTCGCCACGCCCACCGGCTCCACCGCCTATGCCCTCTCGGCCGGCGGCCCCATCCTCAGCCCTCGGCTGAATGCCATCAGCCTGGTGCCCATGTTTCCCCACACGCTGAGCTGCCGGCCCATCGTCATTGACGCCGACAGCGAGGTAAAACTGGTGGTGTCACCGGATAACCATGAGGATCAGTTACAGATAAGCTGCGACGGCCATGTCACCCTGGCGGTGCAGCCCGGCGACGAGATCATCATTCGCAAGAGTCCCGAGCGCCTGCGCATGCTGCATCCCAAGGACCACAGCTATTTCAACGTCCTGCGCTGCAAACTGGGCTGGGGCAGCACACTGTTCTGAGCGGACTCACACACTGGGCCAGGTCGACGCCGTCAGGCTTTACTGTATGCAAACACAGTATATACTGTACGCAAACACAGTACTCTGCCGACGGGGCCCGCCATGCTGACACAACTGACCATCCAGAATTTTGCTATCGTCAAATTCCTCGAGCTGGATCTGCAGGACGGCATGTCCTGTATCACGGGGGAAACCGGGGCCGGCAAGTCGATTGCCATCGATGCACTGGGACTCTGTCTTGGCGAGCGGGCCGAGGCGGCCATGGTGCGGCCGGGAGCGGAGCGCAGCGAGATCTGCGCCCGCTTCAACCTGGAGCAGCATCCCCAGGGGCGTGCCTGGCTCGCCAGCCAGGAGCTGGAAACCGACGATGAATGCCTGCTGCGGCGGGTCATCACCGCCGAGGGGCGCTCCCGCGCCTACATCAACGGCACACCGGTGCCGCTGGCCCTGATGAAACAGCTGGGCCAGCTGCTGGTCAACATCCATGGCCAGCACGCCCACCAGCTGCTGCTCAAGCCCGATTACCAATTGGCCGTGCTGGATGCCTATGCCGGCCACCAGTTCCTGCTGGACGAGACCCGCGCCGCCTACCAGCAGTGGCGCAACCAGCATACGGAGCTGGCGCGCCTCAAGCAGGATCAACAGGAGCGGGAGTCGCGCTGTCAACTGCTGGAGTATCAGGTGCAGGAGCTGGACGATTTCGCCCTTCAGCCCGGCGAATATGAAGAGATCGAGGCCGAGCACAGCCGGCTGGCCAACCGCGGCGCCATCGTCGCCGACTGTCACTACTGTCTCGATTACCTGTATGACAACGACGAGGTCTCGGTCAGCAGTCAACTCAATGCCGTCACACACCGCCTGGATGGCCTGCTGGAACTGGACGAGCGTTTGCAACCGGTAAGCAGGATGCTGCAGGAGGCATTGATCCAGATCCAGGAGAGCCAGCATGAGCTGCGCCACTACCTGGAGGATCTGGAGCTCGATCCCGACCGCTTCGCCGAGCTGGAAGCGCGACTCTCCAAGGCCATGGAGCTGGCCCGCAAGCACCATGTCAAACCTCAGGCACTGGCCGAACAGCATCGGCAGCTGAGTGCCGAGCTGCAGACCCTGACCGGCGACGATGAGCGCATCCAGCAACTGATGCTCAGCGTGCAGGAGCGCAAGGCCGCCTATCTCCAGGCCAGTGCCCAGTTGTCGGCCAGTCGTCAGCGTTATGCCGAGGAGCTGGGCCAGCAGATCAGCTGCCACATGCAGAGCCTGAGCATGCCCCAGGGGCAACTGCAGATCCGCGTTCACGACAGCCAGCCGGCCACCCCCACGGCGCTGGGCATGGACAATGTCGATTTTCTGGTCTCCACCAACCCCGGCCAACCGCTGATGCCGCTGGGCAAAGTGGCCTCCGGAGGCGAGCTGTCGCGCATCAGTCTGGCCATTCAGGTCATTACCGCCCAGCGCATCGCCACCCCGACGCTCATCTTCGATGAGGTGGATGTCGGTATCAGCGGCCCCACGGCGGCAGTGGTCGGCAAACTGCTGCGTCAGCTGGGCAGCTCCACCCAGGTACTGGTTGTCACCCACCTGC
>JBFHKO010000018.1:0-21130 GCA_041595355.1 Aeromonadaceae bacterium | reverse complement strand
GGCGGATCTCTTCTCCTGGTCGGCCATCGGTGCCCGGACCACCGAGTCCCAGACCCACCGCGAGATGGCCTCGGGCCTCTCCATGCCGGTGGGCTTCAAGAACGGTACCGACGGCAATCTGGATACGGCCATCAATGCCCTCCAGGCAGCGGCCTCGCCCCATGCCTTCATGGGCATCAACCAGCAGGGGCAGGTGGCCTTGCTGCAGACCCAGGGTAACCCGGATGGCCACGTGATTCTGCGCGGTGGCAAACACCCGAATTACGATTCGGTCAACGTGGCCCTGGCCGAACAGGCGCTGGAGAAGGCAGGGTTGCCGCCCAGCCTAGTGGTCGATTGCAGCCATGGCAACTCCAGCAAGAATCATCGTCTGCAGCCGCTGGTGGCGGAAAACGTGGTGCACCAGATCCAGGATGGCAACAGCTCCATCATCGGCATCATGCTGGAGTCCAACCTAGAAGAGGGCAACCAGTCCAGCGAGCAGCCCAAGTCCCAGATGCGCCATGGGGTCTCCATCACCGATGCCTGCATCGACTGGGACGCCACCGCCACCTTGCTGGCCAAGTGCCGTACCGACCTGGCCGAGCCGCTGAAGGCTCGACTCCGGGCCTGATCGCCCCGCATAATGATGCTCCGGCTATTGTCCGGAGCATTTTTTTGGATGAAACGCGATGAATGACGAATTAAATGCCCTGAGAGATCAGATTGACGAGGTGGACCAGCAACTGGTCAATTTGCTGGCGCGCCGGCTGGCGCTGGTGGCCGGGGTCGGTGAGGTGAAAAGCCGGCATGGCGTCCCCATCTATGCCCCGGATCGCGAGGCGGCCATGCTGGCCAAGCGACGAGCCGAGGCCCAGAGCCAGGGGGTGCCGCCGGATCTCATCGAGGATGTGTTGCGCCGGGTGATGCGCGAGTCCTACAGCAGCGAGAAAGATTCCGGCTTCAAGTGCGTGAATCCCTCGCTGCGTTCTATCGTGGTCATCGGCGGGGCCGGTCAGCTGGGACGCCTGTTTGTGCACATGTTCCGCCTGTCCGGCTATCAAGTCGAGGTGCTGGAGCGTGACGACTGGGCGCAGGCCGATGCGTTGTTGGCGCACGCCGGCATGGTGGTGGTGGCCGTGCCCATCGATACCACCTGCGAGGTGATCGATCGGCTGGGCACCTTGCCCCGGGACTGCCTGCTGGTGGATCTCACCAGCGTCAAGAGCAAGCCGCTGGCGCACATGCTGGCCGCCCATGCCGGTCCCGTCCTGGGGCTGCATCCCATGTTCGGTCCCGATGTCCCGAGCCTGGCCAAGCAGGTGGTGGTGTGCTGTGAGGGGCGGGGCGCCGAGCAGTATGAGTGGCTGCTGGCCCAGATGCGTATCTGGGGCGTGCGGTTGCAGCAGGTGAGCGCCGGGGAGCATGATGAGGCCATGAGCCTTATCCAGGCGCTGCGTCACTTCACCAGTTTCGTCTATGGCCTGCACCTGTGCGAGGAGCAGGCGGACATGAAGCGGCTGCTGGCCCTCAGCTCGCCCATCTACCGGCTGGAGCTGGCCATGGTGGGACGGCTGTTTGCCCAGGATCCGGTGCTCTACGCCGACATCATCCTCTCCTCACCGGTGAATCTGCAGATGATCCGCCGCTACCATGGCCGCATCGGCGAGGCCCTCGCCTGCCTGGAGCGGGGGGATCGCGCTGCCTTCGTCGCCAGCTTCCATCGGGTAGCCGAGTTCTTCGGCGACTATGCCCAGCAGTTCCTGCGCGAAAGCAAGATGCTGCTGGCCCAGGCCAACGACAGCCGGCATCACGACAGCCTGTAAGCCGCGCCCGGGGCGTGGCACATAACACAAGACCGGTCTCCTTGCGGAGCCGGTCTTTTGTTTATGGCCGTTGGAACGGGCTCGTCACTCCTGATCGGGCATCAGCACCTGGGGGATCTCGGTAGGCTGGACATCCTCGCTGGGATAGCAGCCCAACACCTTGAGGTAGCGGGTATAGCCGGCCAGCTCCTGCAGCGCGGCCTGCATGTCGGCGCTTTGCAGGTTGGCGGCCACATCCATGTAGAACATCTCTTCCCAGGGATTGCCCTGTATGGGGCGCGATTCCAGCCTGGTCATGTTGATGTGGTGGTTGCGCAGCACCAGCAAGGCATCGACCAGGGCTCCCGGCTCCTGGGGGGTGGAGAAAATGAGGGTGGTCTTGGCCGGGATCTGCGGCGCCACCTCCACCTGCTTGCGCGCCACCACGATGAAACGGCTGTAGTTGTCCTTCTGATTCGCCAGGCCGCTGTCGATGACCTGCAGCCCGTACAGTTCACCGCCCGCCGCACTGCCGATGGCGGCGATCCTGGGCGAGGCGAGTTCCTTGACCTTGAGCATGGCCGCCGATGAGGAGTCGCAGACCTCGTGACGCAGGTGGGGCAGGCGGCTCAGATAGTGGGAGCACTGTTGCAGCGGCTGGGGATGGGCGTAGATGACTTCGAGCTGTGACGGCTCCGTATCGCAGGCTGCCAGCAGGCAGTGTTCAATGGGGTAGGTGAGCTCGCCGACGATGGAGAGGCGGGTGTGCTGCATCAGATCGTAGACTTCGTTGATGGAGCCGGAACTGGTGTTTTCGATGGGCAGCACGCCGAACTGGCTGCGGCCCGACTCCACGGCGTCCAGCACTTGGCGGAAGTTGGTGCAGCTGATCTCGACGATTTGATCCTGGTAACGACTCAAATACTTGCGCGCCGCTAGGCTGGAGTAGGAACCGCGTGGTCCCAGGAAGGCGATGCTGGCCGTGGGCTCGGCCTGGGCCGGGTTCATCAAGGTCTGGATGTAAGCCTGCTGGGAGAGCACCGAATCTTCAATGATCAGGTGATAGAGCTGGGTGATGTAGTGGGCGGAGAGGCCCAGGGGGCGGCCCTCCTGGATCAGGCGTACCAGCAGCTCCTGTTCCCGCTGCTGATCGCGGATCGGGCGCATGTCGGCCTGCTTGCTGCGGGCCACATCGATGCTCAGTCGTTTGCGCCTGGCCAGCAGGGTCAGCAATTGCGTATCCAGGCTGGTGATTTCCAGGCGAATCTCTTCCAGTGTTGCCATGTCCCGACTTCCTCCAACTGAATGCTGCAGCGCCACCGCCGTAAAAAAAAACCTCCCGTTCGGGAGGCTTACACTGATCGTCTTCAGATTCTCTGTTGCATGAGTGCCCGCCGCGGGAACCGGGCGAACCAAAAGAGAAGCTAAAGAAAAACAGGAAAAAATAAAATAACCCTAACTTCAAGGTCCAATAGAAATACGTGAAAAAAACGGTTGATGCAAGTCTGTCGGGGGCATTCGCGCCCATCCGCACGAATCGTGCCCAGAATGTGGCAAGAAAAGGGCGCACCCTGTGCGCCCCGGGGGATCAGAGGGTCGATGGCGGGGGAAGCTCGCCGCTGCGGACCTGGGCCTTGCCGGAGCGACCGGCCTTGTGGGCAACCGGCTTGGCCATGTGGCGGGTCAACTGGCGCTCCAGGCGCTGTCCGAGGGTGGTGACTGCGACATACAGATCTTCATGTTCCGCCTGGGCAAACAGGGTGCCATTGGGAATGCCGGCGCCGGCTTCGATGATGAACTGCTGGCCCTCCTTGCTGACGGTGACATGGGGTGCGATGAGCGGTACCTGCAGACGCTGCAGCTTTTCGAAGCGTGACTCGATCCGCTCGCGAATGGCTGGGGAGATAGCGATGGTTTTACTGGTGACATCGATTGACATAGGCAAACCCCCTGGGTTCATGTCTGTTGTTCTTGTCCTCAGATTACCCTTCTGGATAAGTGAATTTGTGATCTGCATCACCTTTTTCCGGGTCGGGCCAATTCGACGCGGCTTCTGTGAGGCTGTCGAGGATCCCGCCCCAAAAGCCTTGCCAGCCCAAGAGGCCCCTGGCAGCATATTGTCGCCCCCCGTTATCCCTGCCGATGGGCCGTACTTGCCCGCCCCCCTCTATTAATTCGCCACGCCAGCCGCCTGCCGGGGCGCGACTCATTTTTTTCATTTTGTGCAAGCGAGCCGCTGCTGTTGTCTGACAGGGAGAGATATACTGGCCTGGTTCGTCTCTCTGCGGTGTGGAGATCGCCTCACCGGGTCCTCTCTTGAGATGGCATCTATGGATAGCATCATGAACTATATTCGCCTGCTGGCCCTGACGTCCCTGTGCCTGGCCTGTTTCAGCTCACCTACCCAGGCGCTGACTTCCGAGCAAAAACTCTATCTGTCGGCGGTGGAGGCGGCCCGCAACCAGCGAAGTGGCGAAGCCCGGGCGTTGCAGCGACGACTGGGGGGCTATCCCCTGGCGCTCTATATCGACTATTACGATTTGATGGCGGCGCCCAGTTTTTCGCGCCTGGCCGAGGCGAGTCGCTTCATCAGCCAGCACCGGGAAAGCTACCTCGCCAACCGTCTGGAGCGGCGTTATCTGTTGCTGCTGGCCAGCGAGTCGCGCTGGTCCAGCTTCCTGAGTTTTTATCCCCGGGAGCCGGCTTCACCGGATCTGCGCTGTTATTACTACCTGGCCAAGTATGCCACCGGCGAACGTGCCCTGGCTTTCAAGGCGGCCGAGTCGCTGTGGCTGGAGGGGCGCCCCCAGCCGGGGGATTGCAACAGCCTCTTCTCGGCCTGGAAACAGGCCGGTCACCTGAGCGACGAGAAGGTGTGGCGCCGGGGGGTACTGGCCTTCGAAGCAGGCTCTGATTCGCTGGTCAGGTATCTGGCGACCCAGTTCAGCCGCGAAGACTGGCGCGAGTTCGGCAAGCGCATGCTCAGCCTGTATGAGAGCCCGGCGCAGCTGACCCGCGTGCTGGCACCCTCCAAGGATCAGCGTACCCGTGCCCTGGCGCGCCTGGCCCTGCAACGACTGGCCAGTCAGGATGCGGCCACGGCGCTGCGGCTTTACCCGCAGGCCCAGCAGCGGTATCAGCTGACCGAGGCCGATCTCAAGGTGGTCAAGATGGCCTTGGCGCGGCGTCTGATGCTGGATCGGGAGTCGCAGCATCGTGGTTGGCTGGATCAGAGCCTGAGCGAGCATGCCGATCTGCCGCTGCTGGAGCTGCGGGTCCGCCTGGCCATTTGGGAGTCCGACTGGGCATCGGTCCGGCGTTGGATCTACCGCATGCCCAAGGCGGGACGCGAGCGTGATGATGTGCAGTGGACCTATTGGCTGGCCCGGGCAGAAGAAGAGAGCGGACGGCGTCAGCACGCCCGGGCCCTGTATCAGCAGGCCAGTTTCGAACGCAGCTACTACGGCTTCCTGGCGGCCCAGCGCGCCGGCAAGCGTCTGCCGCTCAACCAGGCCCGCCTGAATGCCAAGCTGGAGTGGCCGAGCGCCAGCCTGCGCTGGCCGGCGCTGGCACGCATCCGTGAGCTGCTGGCCCTGAGGGAGACCGATCTGGCCCGGGCCGAGTGGCTCTACCTGCTGGAGCAGGTGAGCACCGCCGACAAGCTGCAGCTCGGTGGGCTGGCGCTGCAGCAGGGCTGGCACGATCTGGCGGTGCAGGCCAGCATTGCCGCCAAGGCGCGCAACGTGCTCAGCCTGCGGTTCCCAACGCCATGGCTGAGTACCTTTTCCGAATTTGCCGAGGCCCGGCGGCTGCAATCCAGCCTGCTCTATGCCGTGGCCCGCCAGGAGAGTGCCCTCTATCCCAAGGCGCAATCGCCGGTGGGGGCCAGTGGTCTGATGCAGCTGATGCCCCAGACCGCCAGCCACACCGCCAAGCGCATCGGCTTTGCCTATCAGGGAACCCGTCAGTTGACGGATCCCGAGGTGAACGTGCGCCTCGGCAGTGCCTACCTGCAGGAGCTGATGGAGCTCTATGGGGGCAACCGGGTGCTGAGCATAGCGGCCTACAATGCCGGACCGGGCCGGGTGCGCAAATGGCGGCGCGAGAGCGGTGGCAAGCCCATGGATGTGTGGATCGAGAGCATTCCCTATCGGGAAACCCGCAACTATGTGCAGAACGTGCTGGTGTACAACGTCATCTATCAGTCGCGGCTGCGGCAACCGCTGGATTTTCTTAGCCTGCAGGAACGCAGCCTGAGTTACTGAGTGGCACAGCGTATGCCGGCCTTGGGCGGACCCGCCTCAACGCCAGCCTGCGCCGTCTGTGTTACTATGGCAGTCTCTGGTTCCATCTGTTTTCAAGGAAACGTGCGTGGCCACAATCAAAGATGTCGCCAAGCTTGCCAAGGTCTCCATTTCCACCGTCTCCCGGGTGATCAATGACACCGCCCGGGTGGTACCGGAAAAACGTGAGGCGGTGCTAGCTGCGATGCAGGCGCTCAGCTTCCAGCCCAACAGTTTTGCCCAGGCACTGGTGAAAAAACGCTCCAACTGTATCGGCGTGCTGGTGGGCGATCTCTGTGGCGGCCCCTTCTTTGCCCAGATGATGCGCGGCATCGAGCGGGTGGTTGAGCGGGACAACAAATTCACCATCATGATGTCGGGCAACCATGATGAACATCGTGAGCGGCAAGGCATTCAGGCGCTGCTGCAGCGTCAGTGCGACGGGCTGATAGTGCATGCCATGGCCCTGCCGGATGAGGAGTTGCTGGCCCTGACGAAGCTGGATACGCCCGTGGTGTTCATCAACCGCCGGGTCCCCGGTGCGGAAGAGCACTGCATCTGGCTCGACAACCAGGAGGGCGCACGGCTGGCCGTTCGCCATCTGGTGGCCCAGGGCCACAGCCGTATTGCCTATATCACCTTCGACAATCCCGGCTTCATCGATGCACAGCACCGGCTGGCCGGCTATCAGCAGGGGCTGGTGGAGGCGGGGCTGAGCGCGGATGAGCAACTGCTGGTCGGCGCCTTTCCCGACGAGATAGGCGGCCATGTGGCCATGGGTAAACTGCTGGCCCGCCAGGTCCCCTTCAGCGCCGTGCTCTGTTTCAATGACGCCATGGCGGTAGGAGCCCTCTCCTGGCTGGCGGAGCAGGGTTACCGGGTGCCAGCGCAAATTTCGGTGATGGGGTTCGATGACATACCCTACGTGCGCTTCATTCACCCCAAGCTGACCACGGTCCGCTATCCCATCGAACGCATGGGCGCCCAGGCGGCCGAGCTGGCGGTACAGCTGCTCAATCACGGGGCGCTGGACGGAATGAGTCACAAGTTCGCCCCCGAGCTGCAGATCCGGGAGTCCGTCTGCGCTCCGGCGGTGGAGTCGCCGGCGCACCGGGATTGAAATCGCTGTCAGAAAAGCTTTTCAGGGTGATCTGGAGCACGTTTCCCAGGAGCGCTTGCCGTTATGATGCGCCTGTATTCGTTGCCCCTGTCCGGTTCCACCGCGAATCGAGCAGCTGACGGATCCCGATATTTCCTTCATTACATTTAACGGCCATCATGGATGGCCGTTTTTTTTCGGAAGGAGCCGCAGATGCAGAAGATAGCCATTGTCGGATTGGGCTGGCTGGGTGCGCCCCTGGCTCGGCAGCTGACCCGGGCCGGCTGGTCGGTGGTGGGCAGCGTCACCAGCGAGGAGAAAGCCCGCCAGTTACGTCAGCAGGGACTCGATGCCCACCTCTGGCTGGCCGATGCCCATTCACCCTGGCCCGTCGTCCTGGCGGCCGACACCCTGATCCTCAATATTCCCCCAGGCCGCAGCGCTGACTACGTGGCGCTGATCCGGCATCTGTGCCACCAGGCCAGGCAGGCGGGGATCCAGCGGCTGCTCTATGTCAGCTCCACCTCCGTCTATGCCGGCGATGGCCGCATGGATGAGGAGCGTCCCCCTCGGCCGGAGACCGCGCGAGGTCAGCAGATGCTGGCGGCCGAGCAGGCCGTGTGGCACTGTGGTATTCCTCATATCAGCGTGCTGCGCCCGGCGGGCCTCTATGGCCCGGCGCGCTACCCGGGGCGTTTTCTGGCCGGCAAGAGCAGCACCCTGGGCGGGCAGGGGGTCAACCTGGTGCACCGTGAGGATGTGATTGGCATTCTGGAGCAGATCCTGCGCCAGAATGCCTGGGGCGAGCTGTTCAATGCCTGTGGTCCCGCGCATCCCAGCCGCGCGGCCTTTTACCACCTGGCCTGCGAGCTGGCCGGTCTGCCGCCGCCACAATTCAGTGATCAGCAGGCCGGGGGCAAGCAAATTGATGGGAGCAAGGTCTGCCGGCGGCTAGGCTTTGCCTATCAGCACCCGGATCCGGCGCGCTGGTTGCGGCAGCAGGCCGCCAGCCATCCGGCCGTATCCCCGCCAGAGGAGCCCGGTTCATCATGACACCTACCCGTGCCACCGCGTTGCTGCTCGGCACCCTGCTGCTTGGCGGCTGCTTCGAGATCCCGACCCAGGAGATCCTGAATACGGAGCAGGGCGAACGCCTGATCGATGCCTGCGGGCGGGTGCCGGTGCAAAAGTACAGAGGCGAGCATCGGCTGCCGTCCAGTTTCGACGTGCTGGTCTGGAATATCTACAAGAGTCAGCGTCCCAGCTGGCAGGCCAGCCTGGGGCCGCTGCTGGAGGGGGCCGGTCTGTTGCTGTTGCAGGAGGCGCTGGACAAGCCGGAGTTGGGCCGCATGTTGAGTCGCCACCAGCTGCACTGGCAGCAGATCACCGCCTTTCGCTATCAGGGGCGCAGTGCCGGGGTACTGACTGCGGCCACCATTCCCGATGTGTATGTCTGCTCGTTGCGCTACCCCGAGCCGGGCATCCGCATTCCCAAGTCCTCCCTGATCACGCTCTATCCGCTGGAGCAGAGCCCCTATCCCCTGATGGTCATCAATGTGCATGCCATCAACTTCGAGCCGGGCATGGCCGGTTACCGGGAACAGGTGATGCGCCTGCTCAGGCACAGTCGCCGCTATCCCGGCCCGGTATTGCTGGCCGGGGATCTGAATGTCTGGAATAGCAAGCGGGCCGACTGGCTGGAGAGCAGTTTACGCGCCCACAAGTTGACGGAGGCGCGACTGCATCCGGACGAGCGGTTGCGGGTGAATGGTCAGGCGCTGGATCGGGTCTACTTTCGCGGCCTGCAGCTGGAGTGGGGAGCGTCGAGCCAAAGTAGTGGTTCGGATCATAATCCCATCCGGTTGCGCTTTCGCTACCGGCCCTGAACAACGCCCCGGCATGCCGGGGCGCCTCGCCAGGCGAGGTCGTTCAGGCGCCGGAGTTGTCCAGCCGCAGGGTCAGGCGCTGACCGGTCTTGAGCGGGGTGCGGCGATCCAGTTGATTCCAGCGCAGCAGATCGGCGATGGAGATACGGAACTGTTCCGCAATCGAGCTCAGGGAGTCACCCCGTCTGACCTGGTAGTTGATGGTTCTTGTCGCCATCGGTCGCTGGCCGGCTTGCAGTTTGAGGCGCTGGCCTATCTGCAGATGGCTCTGGCGCAGGCCGTTCCACTGTTTCAGCTCGGCAACGGTGACGCCCGCGTTGCGCGCTATGCTGCTAAGGCTGTCGCCCTGGCGCACCCGGTACTCCTTGCTGCCGGTTGAGCGCTTCTGTGCGGCCTCCCTGGCCGGTTGCGGCTGACCGCCGGGGATGACCAGCGCCTGGCCGACGCCCAGCGGCTGGCCGGCGACCAGGTTATTGGCCTTGCGCAGCGCCGCCACGGTGGAGCCCTGGCGCTGGGCGATGCCGGAGAGGCTGTCGCCCCGGCGGACCCGATAGGTGGCCCAGCGGGCCCGTTGACTGGGCGGCAGCTCGGCCAGCGCCAGTTGCAGTGCCTGGGCGCGGCCGATGGGGACCAGCAGCTGACCAGGGCCATCCGGTGAGGTGAGGTTGCGCGTATAGCCCGGGTTGAGGTGTTTGAGCTCGGCCAGGCTCATGCCGGCCATCTCGGCGGCCAGCTGCAGATCCACTTGGCCGCCGGTTTCCACCTGCTGCAGTCTGGGACGGTTGGGCACCTCGGGCAGCTCGATGCCGTACTTGTCGGCATGCTTGATGATGTCGGCCAGTGCCAGCAGGCGCGGCACGTAGGCGCTGGTTTCCCGGGGCAAGTCCAGTGACCAGAAGTCGCTGGGCCGGCCGCGACTGTGCTGGCGTTCGGTCGCCTTGAGAATGCGCCCCTCGCCGGCGTTGTAGGCGGCGATGCTTTTCAGCCAGTCGCCCTCGAATTGCCGGTTCAATCTGTCCAGGTAGTCCAGGGCCGCCTGGGTCGAGGCCAGCACATCCTTGCGTCCGTCATACCAGTGGTCCTGCTTCAGGCCATATTGCCGGCCGGTGGCGGCCAGGAACTGCCACAGACCCACGGCATTGCCATGGGAGCGGGCCTGGGGGTTGTAGGCGCTTTCCACTATGGGCAGCAACACCAGCTCCATGGGCATCTGTCGCTGTTCAATTTCCTGGATGATGAGGTAGAGATAGGGGGCGGCGCGCTGGGTGACGGTGTGCAGGTGTTTGGGGTGTTTGAGATACCAGTCGCGGTAGGAGTGGACTTGCGGATGCTCGGGGATATCCAGCTGCATCTGCATGCGCGCGCGCGCCCACAGATGGGGCGCGCGGGCCGCCGGCGTGTTTTCCGATCGATCCAGTGCCGATCTTGCGTGCACCACTCGGGGTGCCACGACCTCATCCGTTGGGCGCAGGGCCGTGGCGTCGTGGGTCTGCAAGGTCTGGCATCCAGTCAGCAACAGGCAGCCCAGCAGGGTCAGTCGTAGCGTCATGTTCATCCAGTCTTGTGTCCTTAATGGAAGCAGATGGTAGGGATCTTCGGTTGAGGGATCAACCCCTAGAGGCTCTGCAAGAAACATGCTGGTTTTTGCGGTCAGGCAGTATTCTTTTTCTCACGCAAGGATGCAAAGACCTGGATCTCATTTTCGCATTCCGAACTGGAAAAAATCTGGGCAGCCGCTATCACGGCGGGCTCTGCGGTGCGCAGAAAGACGTTATAGCTCAATTCGTCGCCCAGGCTGCTGGGCAGGGTAGGCACGCCTTGCTGGCGCAGGCGGGCCACCTGGCGCAGCCGGGCCAGCAGGGCGGGGTTGTCCGGTTCAACCTGCAGACAGAAGGCCAGATTGCTCTGGGTGTACTCATGGGCGCAGTAGACCTTAGTGCCGGCGGGCAGCTGTTTGAGCCGTTGCAGGGAGTGAAACATCTGGCTGGCGGTACCCTCCAGCAGCCGGCCACAGCCGCCACTGAACAGCACGTCGCCGCAGAAGAGCGCCCCCTGCCCCAGGTAGGCGATGTGGCTGCGGGTATGACCCGGCAGGTGCAGTATCTCGAATTCCAGCCCCAGCGCCGGCAGCCCCAGGCGCTGGCCATCGCGCAGCCGCTCCAGGGCGGGCAGTGCCTGGGCCAGTGCCGCGTCATCCGGTCCATGCAGGCGGCATGCGGGAAACGCGGCCAGCAGGGCCGGCACGCCATCCACATGATCGTGGTGATGGTGGGTCAGCAAAATGGCATGCAGCTGCAGCCCCAGCGCCGTCAGCCGTGCCAGCACGGGCTCGGCCTCGCCGGGATCCACCACCAGCGCCAGGGCGTCTTTTTTTATCAACCAGATGTAGTTATCCTTCCGGGACGGGATACAGACTATTTGGTGCATGTTCGGCCTTGTCCTTGGGGTGTCGAGCCTATAGTAAAGTCTGGACCGGACGACGCCAACCAGGCAAATGAGGGGAGAGTGTGCAGCCAGCGAGAATCGAGCATCGTCATCAGGCGCCCCTGGCGTGGAGCGAGCTGCCCCAGGGGGAGTGGCTGGCCGCCGAGATCCAGGAACGCCTGAATCTCTGGTGCCCGCGCATGTTTGGCTATCACCTGCTCAAGATTGGCGCCCTCAGTGGACGGCTTTCCTGCGCCTCCTCCCCGGTACGTCACCAGTGTACGCTGGCCGAGGCGGCGGAGCGGAGCGGCATTGCCGGGCTCGCCGATCAGTTGCCCATCCGCTCCGGCAGCATCGATGTCTGCCTGCTGGCCCATACCCTGGATTACGCCGGCGACCCGCACCAGGTGCTGCGGGAGGTGGAGCGGGTGCTGACCGATGACGGCTGGGCGATAGTGAGCGGCTTCAATCCTCACAGTCTGGTGGGGCTTGGCCGGCTGGTGCCCATGCTGCGTGGCCGCGAGCCCTGGCGGGCGCGCATGTTCTCTCCGGAGCGGGTTCAGGACTGGTTGCATCTGCTGGGCTTCGAGGTGGAGCAGTTCGAGGTGTTTGGCTTCTCCCGCCTGTGCCGGGGGAGTCGCATCCTCTGGTGGCGCGAGAATCTCGGCCGCGATTACTGCCGCTTCCTGGCATCCGTCTATGTGCTGGCGGCCCGCAAGCGCCGTATGCCACTGACGTTGCTGCCCCAGCCCGGGCGGCTGCGCCCGCCTCTCATGGTGCCGGGGCTGGCGCGTTCTCAGCCCGGGTAGCCGTCATCCTCCAGCAGCGGGCCCTGGCTGGCGGCCTGGCGGGCGAGCACATCACAGCGTTCGTTTTCATCATGACCGCTGTGGCCGCGCACCCAGTGCCAGGTCACCTTGTGGCGCTGCATTTCCCGATCCAGCGCCTGCCAGAGATCGACATTCTTGACCGGCTGCTTGCTGGCGGTCAGCCAGCCGCGGCGCTTCCAGTTCTGTATCCACTGGGTGATGCCCTGTTTGACATACTGGCTGTCGGTGGTGAGCTGTACCTCGCAGGGGGTGTCCAGGGCCTGCAGGCCGGCGATGGCCGCCATCATCTCCATGCGGTTGTTGGTGGTCAGGCGGTAGCCCTGGGCCAGCTCCTTGCGGTGCTGGTTGTAGATGAGAATGGCGGCGTAACCGCCGGGACCGGGGTTTCCCAGGCAGGAGCCGTCGGTGTAGAGTGTGACCTGTTTCAGCATGAGTGGTGTACCAGATGAATTTTGCCGGAGTGTGACATAAAAGGCCTATGAACCCAATGCAGAGCAACCGTCAGGTGATCCTGGATACCGAAACCACCGGTATGAACATGAACGGCGGCCCCAACTATCTGGGTCACCGCATCATCGAGATCGGCTGTGTCGAGGTGATTAACCGGCGCCTGACCGGCAATCACTATCATGTCTATATCCAGCCGGATCGGCCGGTGGATGAAGAGGCGATACGGGTGCATGGCATCACCGACGCCTTCCTCGCCGACAAGCCGCGTTTCGAGGCCATCGCCGACGAATTCGTGGCCTTCATCCGTGGCGCCGAGCTGGTGATCCACAACGCGCCCTTCGACGTCGGCTTCATGGACTCCGAGTTCGAACGCCTGGGCTGGTCGCTGCGCACCAGGGAGATCTGCCGCGTCACCGACAGCCTGGTGCTGGCGCGCAAGCAGTTCCCCGGCAAGCGCAACAGCCTGGATGCCCTCTGCCAGCGCTTCGACATTGACAACAGCCACCGTAGCCTGCACGGCGCCCTGCTGGATGCCGAGATACTGGCGGATGTCTACCTGCTGATGACCGGCGGCCAGACGCGCCTCGATCTTTCCGCGGGCGCGGCCGATAGCCAGACCCGGGATGCCGCTGATCATCAGCCATTGCAGCTCGGTCCCCAGCGGCCACGGGTGATCAGCGCCAGTGGTGAGGAGCTGGCCCGGCATGAGGCGCGTCTCGATCTGGTGGCCAAGAAGGGGGGCCGCTGCCTGTGGCGCGACTGAGGTCCCTTGTGCCGGGCGCGGCCCCGATCCTGTATAATCAGCCCTATTTTTCCATGCCTTGGAGTAAGGATTGCCCATGTATCAAGCCCTGATCCGCAACGAATTGAACGACGCAGCCCGGGTGTTGCAGGAGTTCATCGCCGATGAGGCGAACCTGCAGCGCATCGCCGAGGCGGCCCGCCTCATCGCCGACTCTTTCAAGCAGCAGGGCAAGGTGCTCTCCTGCGGCAACGGTGGCTCCCATTGCGATGCCATGCACTTCGCCGAGGAGTTGACCGGTCGCTACCGGGAAAACCGCCCCGGCTATGCCGGCATCGCCATCTCGGATCCCAGCCACCTCTCCTGTGTCTCCAACGACTTTGGCTATGACTACGTCTTCTCCCGTTACGTGGAGGCGGTCGGGCGCACCGGGGATGTGCTGCTGGGCATCTCCACCAGCGGCAATTCAGGCAACGTAGTGCGCGCCATCGAGGCGGCCAGGGCCAAGGGCATGAAGACCATCGCCCTGACCGGCAAGGATGGCGGCAAGATGGCGGGTCTGGCCGACATCGAGATCCGGGTGCCCCATTTCGGCTATGCCGACCGCATCCAGGAGGTGCATATCAAGGTGATCCATATCCTGATCCAGTTGATCGAAAAAGAGATGGAGCAGGCCTGAGCAGGCTGAGGAGCCGATAAATGTGTGAATTGTTGGGTATGAGCGCCAACGTGCCGACCGACATCTGTTTCAGTTTTACCGGCCTGATGCAGCGTGGCGGCCGTACCGGGCCGCACCGGGATGGCTGGGGCATCACGTTCTACGAGGGCAAGGGCTGCCGGACCTTCAAGGATCCCATGCCCAGCAGCCAGTCGCGCATTGCCCAGCTGGTGCAGGAGTACCCCATCAAGAGCTGTGCCGTGGTGAGCCATATCCGCCAGGCCAACCGGGGCGCGGTGGCGCTGGAAAACACCCATCCCTTTACCCGGGAGCTGTGGGGGCGCTACTGGACCTTCGCCCACAATGGCCAGCTCAGCGACTATCCCACCCTGGATACGGGGCGTTACCAGCCGGTGGGCTCCACCGACAGCGAGGTGGCCTTTTGCTGGCTGCTGCAGGAGATGGAGCGTGCCTTTCCCACGCCGCCGACGCTGCAGGCGCTGGGCGTCCTGCTGGCCGAGCGCTGTCGGCAGCTGATGGCGATGGGGGTGTTCAACATGCTGCTTTCCGATGGTGACTGCGTGATGGCCTTTTGCAGCACGCAGCTGCACTGGCTGACCCGGCGGGCTCCCTTCGGCCAGGCGCGGCTTATCGACGAGGATGTGGCCATCGACTTTCAGCGCGAGACCACGCCCGACGATGTGGTCACCGTGATCGCCACCCTGCCCCTGACCCATGACGAGCCCTGGCAGAAGATGGCCCCTGGCGAGTTCAACCTGTTTTTCCAGGGGGAGAGCCTGCTGCAGGCGCGGCTGGAGTAAGATGGTTCACTCCTGGCCGGGTGCACGCAGAGAAACAGAAGGGAGACGCATGCGTCTCCCTTTTATCGTTCTTCAGCGTGGCGGCCGCGGGTTATTCCGTCTCGTCGTCACTGGCATAGCCGGTGGCGGGCAGGGGCTGGCCATCCAGCCAGGCCTGCGCATCCTGCATCTTCAGGCGCCCCTGGCAGAACCAGTGGGTCACCAGGGGGTAGATTTGATGCTCCTGGGTCAATACCCGCGCGGCCAGCTCCTCGGCCGTGTCGCCGGCGAAGACCGGCACCTTGGCCTGCAGCACCACGGGTCCACCGTCCAGCTCTTCGGTGACGAAGTGCACGCTGGCGCCGTGTTCGGTATCGCCGGCCTCGATGGCGCGCCTGTGGGTATGCAGGCCCTGGTAGCGCGGCAGCAGTGAGGGGTGGATGTTGAGCATGCGCCCCTGGAAGTGCTGCACGAAGGCCGGTGTCAGTATGCGCATGAAGCCGGCCATGATCAGCAGATCGGGCTGGTAGGCATCGATGCGCGCCATCAGCTCGGCATCGTAGGCTTCCCGGCTGAGATGGGCACTGTTGGCCACCACCTCGGTGGGGATGCCTGCCGCGGTGGCCCGCTGCAGACCGTAGGCATCGGCCTTGTTGCTGAACACGGCGGCAATGCGTCCCTGGATGCGCCCGCTGGCACAGCCATCGAGCAGCGCCTGCAGATTGCTGCCGTTGCCCGACAGCAGGACCACCAGGTTCATCAGCGGATGTCTACCTGTTCTTCACCTTCGGCGGCGGCGGTGATCTGGCCAATCAGCCAGGCCTGCTCGCCTTCGGCCTGCAGCAGCGCCAGGGCGGCATCGACCTGGTCGGCCGGCAGGGCGATGATCATGCCCACGCCACAGTTGAAGGTGCGATACATTTCGTAGGTGTCCACGTTGCCATTGGCTTGCAGCCACTGGAACACCTGGGGCCACTGCCAGCTGGCGCCGTCGATGACCGCCTTGGTGTTGGCGGGCAGCACGCGCGGGATGTTTTCCCAGAAGCCGCCACCGGTGATATGGGAGAGGGCATGTACTTCACAGGCCTTCAGCAGCTTGAGCACCGACTTGACGTAGATGCGGGTCGGCTCCAGCAGGGCGGCAGCCAGGGTGGTGTCACCCAGCGGCTGGTGCACGTCGGCCTTGGAGACCTCCAGGATCTTGCGGATCAGGGAGAAGCCGTTGGAGTGCGGGCCGGAGGAGGCGAGGGCGATCAGGGCATCGCCCGGTTTGACCTTGCTGCCGTCGATGATGTCGTCCGCCTCGACCACGCCGACACAGAAACCGGCCATGTCATAGTCTTCGCCTTCGTACATGCCCGGCATTTCTGCGGTTTCGCCACCGATGAGGGCGCAACCGGAGAGCTCGCAACCGACACCGATGCCGGTGACCACGGCAGCCGCGGTATCCACGTCCAGCTTGCCGGTGGCATAGTAGTCGAGGAAGAACAGCGGCTCGGCACCCTGTACGATCAGATCGTTGACGCACATGGCTACCAGATCGATACCCACGGTATCGTGCTTCTTCAGATCGATGGCAAGACGCAGCTTGGTGCCGACGCCATCGGTGCCGGAGACCAGCACGGGTTCACGATAGCCGGCCGGGATACGGCACAGGGCGCCAAAACCGCCGAGGCCACCGATGACTTCAGGACGGCGAGTGCGCTTTGATACGCCCTTGATGCGTTCAACCAGTGCGTTACCTGCATCGATATCAACGCCAGCGTCCTTATAGCTCAGTGAAGTCTTGTCAGTCACAGGAGATCCTTGTCGTAGAAGGGGGGTGTAAAATTTCGGCATATTCTAGCAGCCCTTGACGCCGGGATAAAAACAAATCGTTGGCCCAAATTTCGCTGAAACCGCTCTACAGCCCGGGGTCCGGGTGATAAAATCCCGCGTTTTCAGAATCAACCGCCGGGAGCATGTGATGAAAATCGTCGAGGTCAACCACCCACTGGTCAAACATAAACTGGGCCTGATGCGGGAAGCGGATATCAGCACCAAGCGTTTCCGCGAGTTGGCCAAGGAAGTGGGGACCCTGCTGACCTACGAGGCGACGGCCGACTTCGAAACCGAGAAGGTCACCATAGCGGGCTGGAACGGGCCGGTGGAGATCGATCAGATCAAGGGCAAGAAGGTGACGGTGGTGCCCATTCTGCGGGCCGGTCTCGGCATGATGGACGGGGTGCTGGAGCTGATGCCCAGTGCCCGGGTCAGCGTGGTGGGTATCTACCGCGATGAGGAGACCCTGCTGCCGGTACCCTATTTCGAGAAGATTGTCGCCAACATCGATGAACGGCTGGCGTTGGTGATCGATCCCATGCTGGCCACCGGTGGTTCCATGATTGCCACCGTGGATCTGTTGAAGCAGAAGGGCTGCAAGTCCATCAAGGCCATCGTGCTGGTGGCGGCCCCCGAGGGGGTGGCGGCCCTGCAGGCGGCTCACGATGATGTGGAGCTTTACTGCGCCTCCATCGACGACGGCCTCAATGCCAAGGGTTACATCATGCCGGGCCTGGGCGATGCCGGCGACAAGATCTTCGGCACCAAGTAAGCGCCCCGCTTCCTGGCGACCGGCCGGTGGCCGGTCGCTGTCACCGACCAACCGCAAGGTGCCGCCCGCGTGAATCAGCCCGCCCAACTCTCACTGGCCGTGCAGTTGCCCGATGACGAGACCTTTGCCAGTTTCTACCCCGGCGAGAATGCCCAGTTGCTGACCAGCCTGAAGAATGCGGCCATCGGTCAGGGGCCACCGCTGCTCTTCTTCTGGGGCAGTCGGGGCTCGGGACGCTCGCATCTGCTGCATGCCACCTGCGCCGAGGTCAACGCCAGCGGGGCGGCGGCTGTCTACATTCCGCTGGAGCAGCACGCGCGCTTCGATCCCAGCCTGCTGGAGGAGATGGAGCAGTTGCCGCTGGTGTGCCTCGACAACCTGGACAGCATCGCCGGCAATGCCCAGTGGGAGGAGTCGCTGTTCGATTTCTTCAACCGCTGGAAGGAGCACAGTCAAGGCTCGCTTATCGTCTCGGCCGCCACGGCGCCGCGCAAGATGGGGCTCTGCCTGCCGGATCTCGCCTCGCGGCTGGATTGGGGGCTGGCTTATCAGCTGCACGAGCTGGACGACGATGGCAAGCTGAGCGCCCTGCAGCTGCGCGCCGAGCTGCGCGGCTTCAAGTTGCCCCTGGACGTGGGCCGTTACCTGCTGAACCGCCTCTCCCGGGACATGCGTACCCTGCTCACCACCCTCAATGAACTGGACCGCG
Organism: Aeromonadaceae bacterium; assembly: GCA_041595355.1. Lineage (GTDB taxonomy): Bacteria > Pseudomonadota > Gammaproteobacteria > Enterobacterales > Aeromonadaceae > JBFHKO01. The sequence continues at coordinate 2,872 of JBFHKO010000018.1, read as the reverse complement.
CGTCCCTGCATGCCCAGCGCAAGCTGACCATCCCTTTCGTCAAGGATATCCTAGGGTTATGAGTGCTGGCTGGGCCGGGTGCGGCGTACCAGCAGCAGATTCATGGCAAAGCTCAGCAGACTCAGCAGCAGTTCGCCGAGGGCCAGCAGGCGCTCGGCTGGCGAAATCAGCAGCAGCGTCAGGCTGTGGGCGACATAGAGCAGCAGGATGAAATTGCTCCAGGCATGGGTATAGCGCCGCCCGGCCAGCAGCCCCGGCAGGGGCAGCAGCAGCGGCAGCACCCAGAGGCTCAGCATGAAGGCCTGTGACAACTGGGGGTGGGGTGACCACCAGACGTGCCAGGCCAGCACCCAGATCAGCAGCAGGACATAACTTCCCAGGGTGCCGCGCCGCAGCCAGGCGGTCGGCATGTCAGAGCAGCTCCAGCACCTGCTCGGGCGGGCGCCCCAGACGTGCCTGACCATCCTTGATGACGATGGGGCGCTCCAGCAGGGCCGGGTGTTGCGCCAGCGCCTGGTAGAGGGCGTCCTCGCCCAGATCCGGCTTATCCAGCCCCAGCTCCCGGTAGAGGGGCTCCTTGGTGCGCATCAGTTGGCGCACCGAATCGAACCCCAGCATATGCACCAGCTCGCGCAGCGTTGCCTCCTCCGGCGGGGTCTCCAGATAGCGGATCACTTCGGGTTGTAGCTGGCGCTCCTGCAGCAGGGCCAGGGTTTCACGGCTCTTGGAGCAGCGCGGATTGTGATAGATGCAGAGCGTACTCATGATGACTCCTTGCTGTGGGTATCCGGAGCCTGACGCGCTAGCGCTTCAGGCTCTCGTCCTGGCGCTTGGCCTCGTCAAGCTGGGTGATGCGGGCATCGATGCGCGCCAGGACCAGCTTGTCGTTGCTGGTGGCGCGGGCCCGGTTCAGCATCTCGATGGCCTGCTGGAAGTCGCCGCGCAGGGCGGAATACTCCGCCTGGGCCAGGTAGAGATTGGTGGCATCCCCGGTCTGTTGGTAGGCCTGGGTCAGCATGTGCCAGGCCAGATCGCTGTCCGGATGGTTTCGCACATAGCGATCCAGCAGGCCGGCCGCCTCCTGGGGTTGACCGGCCTCCATGTGACTGTTGGCCAGGTTGAACAGCACCACATCGTTGTCCGGCATGCTCTGCTGACGCTGGGTGAGGCGTGCGATGCTGGCGGCATAACGCTTGCCGGCCAGGTCGAGATCGGTCTGGGTGTCGAGGATGAAGAGGCTGTCCGGGTAGGCCTCAGCCAGCTCGGCCAGCAGGGGGGCCGCTTCCTCATTTCGCTGCAATTTCATCAGCGCCAGTACCTTGCCATAGCGGGCACCATCGCGGCTTTGGGCCTGGTTGCGGGCCAGCAGGCCATCGTACTGGGTCAGCAGTGCCTCGGCGGATTCGGGACCGTAGCGCACCTGGATGCGGGCCTTGGCGAAGGCAAAATTGGGGGTCGTGTCCAGCACCCGTGGCGGGAAGTTGGCGGCCCGGGTGCGCGCATCGGCGATACGGGTCTCCGGCAGCGGGTGGGTCAGCAGCATCTCTGGCGGTTTGCTGGCATAGCGGTAGGTGGCGGCCAGTTTCTGGAAGAAATCGGCCATGCCCATGGGGTCGAATCCGGCGTCGTAGAGCAGTTGCATGCCGATGCGATCCGCCTCGTATTCGTTGTCACGGGTGTAGTTGATGGCCGACTGGATTTGCAGTCCCATGGTGGTCTGCAGGGCGGCCACGCCGGCAGTCGGGTTGATCATTGCCAGGGCGATGGAGCCCACCAGACCGGCGATGGCCAGGGGCGACTGCTGCGCCTGGGCCTCCATGTAGCGGGCGATGTGACGCTGGGTGACGTGGGTGATTTCATGGGCCAGCACCGAGGCGAGCTCGCTCTCGGTATCCGCATACAGGAACAGGCCGGTATGCACCTTTACCTTGCCACCGAGGAAGGCGGCCGCATTGATGCTGTCGTCCTTGACCAGGGCGAAGCTGAAGGGGAAGCGCACATCGTTGGCCTTGCTGAGCAGCCGCTGGCCGAGATCGGTGACATACTCGTCGAGTACGGGATCGTCGATGATGGGCAGGCTGGCCCGGGCGAAACGCATGAAGGAGTCGCCGTAGGTCACTTCCTTGTCGATGGAGAGCGCCGCGACCCCGGCGGTGCCGATGTCGGGCAGCCGGTTTTCCGCCTGGGCCGCGAGGCTGGTGCAGAGGAGCATCGATTGTAGAATACGGCCCGCGGGGCGCTTGAACTGCTTGAAAAACACGAAAAAAAACCTCCATATGGCTGCTGTGGCAGCATACGCCGGCCCGCACAGGGGAACAAGCGTTGTTTCCGGGGGGCACCACGGGGATAATGGCGGCCCGGGGGCTGAATGGAACATCTCGATTGCCGCGGCCCGCGCTGGCCGGCGCACTTTGCGCGTCTGCAGCATGAATGGCATAGTCGACCCATGGGGCATGAGATACGGCCCACCGTCGGGGCGTATTCCACTGATAGGACATCACCTACATGATAAAAATCCTGGCCGACTGGTACACGCGCCGCTTTTCGGATCCCAATGCGGTGACGCTGCTGCTGCTGCTGGTAAGCGGTTTCGTGACCATCTATTTCTTCGGCGACCTCATAGCGCCCCTGCTGGCGGCCCTGGTGCTGGCCTATCTGCTGGAGTGGCCGGTCACCCTGCTGATGTGCTGGGGCTGCTCGCGACTGCTGGCGACCATCGGGGTGGTGCTGGCCTTTATCGGCCTGATGGCGCTGGCGCTGGTGGGGCTGGCGCCCACCGTGTTTCGGCAGGGGATCAACCTGGCGACGGAGGCGCCCGTCATGTTGGGGCGGTTTACCGACTACCTGAAGCAGTTGCCCGAGGCCTATCCCG
>JBFHKO010000017.1:0-22298 GCA_041595355.1 Aeromonadaceae bacterium | reverse complement strand
TGTCGGGCGGGGCCTGGCCCTCGAGGAAGGCGAGCATGGTGTCGGCGTCGCTGACCTCGTAGGGGTCGCCGGGCTTCTCGGTCTCGATGAACTGCTTCTGCACGACGCCGTCGTCGACCAGCATGCTGTAGCGCCAGGAGCGCTTGCCGAAGCCCAGCCCCTCCTTGTCGACCAGCATGCCCATGCCGTCGCTGAATTCACCGTTGCCATCCGGGATGAAGGTGATCTTGTCGGCCTTCTGATCCTCTTTCCAGGCGTTCATGACGAAGGTGTCGTTGACCGAGACGCAGAGGATGTCGTCCACCCCCAGCTGCTTGAACACCGGCTGCAGTTCGCTGTAGCGCGGCAGGTGGGAAGAGGAGCAGGTGGGCGTGAAGGCGCCGGGCAGGGAGAAGACGATGACCGTCTTGCCGGCGAACAGCTCCTGGGTGGTGACATCGACCCACTGGTCACCCTGGCGGGTGTGGAAGGTAACGTTCGGGACCTTCTTGCCTTCGTGGTTCTGTAACATGGTGGTTCTCCTTGGCTGAGATAAATGTTGCGTGTCTATCCAGGTGATAGTTGCGGGAGGCGGTCGGCTCTCCCGTCGACCACTGCATCATGCGACAGAACAGTTGTGGGTTCCAATCGTTGATTGCTATTGTTTTGATAGTTATCACCTATCAATGGGCGCGCCATGAACCTGAAAGATCTCGAATACCTGGTGGCCCTGGCCGAGGAGGGGCACTTCGGGCGGGCGGCCGAGCGCTGTTCCGTGAGCCAGCCGACCCTGAGTGGCCAGCTCAAGAAATTGGAGCAGGCGCTGCAGGTCAGCTTTCTGGAGCGGACCAGCCGCCGGGTGCTGTTTACCCAGGCGGGGCTGCAGCTGGTGGCCCAGGCCCGCCGGGTGCTGGCCGAGGCGCGGCTGTTCCGGGAGCTGGCGGGCAGCCACGGCGAGACCATGAGCGGACCGCTGCACCTGGGGCTGATCCCGACGGTAGCGCCCTATCTGCTGCCCCACATGGTACCGGGCCTGCGTCAGGCCTTCCCGCGGCTGGAACTCTATCTGCACGAGGCCCAGACCCAGGCGTTGCTGACTCAATTGCAGGGCGGTCAGCTCGATTGCGCCATACTGGCACTGCTGCGCGAGACCGGCGACTTCATCGAGCTGCCCCTCTATGACGAACCCATGCAACTGGCGGTGCCGGTCGGGCACGAATGGCAGGCGCGGCAGCAGGTGGCGCTCGGGGAGCTGGCGGGGCATCGCCTGCTGATGCTGGAGGATGGTCACTGCCTGCGCGAGCAGGCGCTGGGCTACTGCTTTGCCGCCGGGGCCGCCGAGGATCGCCATTTTCGCGCCACCAGTCTCGAGACGCTGCGCAACATGGTGGCGGCGGGGGCCGGCATCACCCTGCTGCCGCAACTGGCGGTGCCGGGCGAACGTTGCCGTGATGGCGTCTGCTACCTGCCCTGCCGGGAGCCGCAGCCGAGTCGCCGCATCGGCCTCATCTATCGGCCGGGCTCGCCCCTCAGGGGGCGTTATGAGCAGTTGGCCGACCACATCCGGGGCCTGATGGCGCCGCTGTGCCCGCTGATGGAGCGCTCTGTGACCGCGTCAGTCAAATAGCCTGTGCCTCGGCTAGACGCTTTCGTTATACTTTTGAAGTCATTAAAAAACCAACAGGCCTGCCTATGTCCCCCACGGATCCCTTCGCCGACCGCGAAGCCGAGAAATACGACAATCCCATCCCCAGCCGTGAATTCATCCTGGAACTGATCAGACAACGCAAGACCCCGCTTTCCTATGATGCCCTGCTCGAGGAGCTCAAGCTGGAAGGCGAGGAGCATGCCGAGGCCCTGCGCCGGCGCCTGCGTGCCATGGAGCGGGATGGCCAGCTGGTCTTCACCCGCGCCAAGACCTACGCGCTGCCGGATCGCCTCAATCTGGTGAAGGGCTATGTCTCGGGCCACAAGGATGGCTTCGGCTTCCTGCGTCCCGAGGGCGGCGGTCAGGATCTCTTCATGGGGCCTCGCGAGATGGCCAGCCTGATGCACGGCGACTACGTGCTGGTCCAGCCCAGCGGCGTGGATTCCCGGGGGCGGCAGGAGGCGCGGCTGGTCCGGCTGCTCAAATCGCGGGATCTGGATGTGGTCGGGCGTTACTTCGTCGAGAACGGCGTCGGCTTCGTGGTACCGGATGACAGCCGCATCGGTCAGGACATAGTGATAGCGCCCGGCGACACCAAGGGGGCGCGGCAGAGCCAGATGGTGGTGGTGCGCATCACCCAGCGTCCCAGCGGACGCAAGAATGCGGTGGGCGAGATCCTGGAGGTGCTGGGCGACCATCTGGACCCGGGCATGGAGATCGAGGTGGCCATCCGCAGCAACGGCATTCCTCACGTCTGGCCGCCCGAGGTGCTGGAGCAGATAAAGGGCCTCAGCGAACAGGTGCCGGAGGAAGCCAAGCAGGGGCGGGTCGACCTGCGCCAGCTGCCGCTGATGACCATAGACGGCGAGGATGCCCGCGATTTCGACGATGCGGTCTTCTGCGAGCCGAAGCCGGGCGGTGGCTGGCGCCTGTGGGTCGCCATTGCCGACGTCTCCTATTACGTGCGGCCGGGTACGCCGCTGGACAGCGAGGCCACCAACCGCGGCAACTCCGTCTATTTCCCCGAGTACGTGATCCCCATGCTGCCGGAGGTGCTCTCCAACGGCCTCTGTTCCCTCAATCCCCAGGTGGATCGCCTGTGCATGGTGTGCGAGATGAGCTTCAGCGAAACCGGGCGCATGACCGGTTACCGCTTCTTCGAGGGGGTGATGAATTCCCATGCCCGTCTGACCTACACCAAGGTGGCGGCCATCCTGGATGGCGATGTCGAGTTGCGCCGCCATTACGAGCCGCTGGTGGGCCACATCGAGGAGCTGCACCGCCTCTACCATGCCCTCAAGGCGGCCCGCCAGCGTCGCGGCGCGGTGGAGTTCGAAAGTGACGAAACCCGCTTCATCTTCAATGCCCAGCGCAAGATAGAGCGCATAGTGCCGCTGGTGCGCAATGATGCCCATAAGCTTATCGAAGAGTGCATGATCCAGGCCAACGTGGCCGCGGCGCGTTACATCGACAAGTGCGAGGCGCAGACCCTCTACCGTATCCACGAACGCCCGGGCGAGCTCAAGCTGCAGACCTTCCGGCAGTTCCTCGCTGAGCTGGGGCTGGAGCTGAAGGGCGGCCTGGAGCCGGATCCGGCCGACTTCGCCGAGCTGGCCTACAAGGTCAAGGACAGGCCCGATGCCGAGCTCATCAACACCATGCTGCTGCGCTCCATGCAGCAGGCGATCTACAGCGTCGACAACCTGGGCCACTTCGGCCTGGCGCTGAGTGCTTACGCCCACTTCACCTCGCCCATCCGCCGTTATCCGGATCTGGTGCTGCACCGCGCCATCCGTTATCAGCTGGCCAAGGAGGAGGGCAAGCCCAAGCACAAGTGGACGCCCAACGGCGGCTATCACTACCTGCATGATGAAGTGGCGCCCCTGGGGGATCACTGCTCGATGACCGAGCGCCGGGCCGATGATGCCACCCGTGACGTGGCCGACTGGCTGAAATGCGAATACATGCTGGATCATGTGGGCAGCGAGTTCGACGGCGTCATCGCCAGCGTCACCGGCTTCGGCATGTTCGTGCGCCTGGCCGAGCTGCACATCGATGGTCTGGTGCATATCAGCAACCTGGCCAATGACTACTACCAGTTCGACCCGGCGCGTCAAACCCTGATCGGCGAGAACTTCCGCCGCGTCTACCGCCTGGGCGACAAGGTGCGGGTCAAGGTGCTGGGCGTCAATCTCGATGATCGCAAGATAGACTTCGGCCTGCTCGAGGAGCCGTTGGTGTTCAAGGGCGCCACGGCCAAGCAGCAGAGTGAGAAGCTCAAGGAGATCAAGGCCCAGAAGGAGAAGTCGGCCCGGCGTCAGGGGCGCGGCGGTGCGGCGCCCGAGGGCAAGAAGTTTGTGCCTCGCGGCGGCAAGCCGGGTGGTCACAAGGGTAAATCACAAGGCAAGAAGAGACGATGAGCAGCGAATTTATCTACGGCATCCATGCGGTCGGCGCGCTCCTGGAGCGCGCCCCCGAACGCTTCATCGAGGCCTGGGCGCTCAAGGGGCGGGACGACGAGCGCCTGCTGCCGCTGCTCGAGCAGTTGCAGCGCTTTGGGGTCAGCATCCAGTGGGTGCAGCGCAAAACCCTGGATGACAAGGCGGAGGGAGCCATCCACCAGGGCATCATCGCCCGCATCAAGGAGGGGCGTAAGTACGACGAAGCGGATCTGTTCACCCTGCTGGATCAGCTGGAGAGCCCCTTCCTGCTGCTGCTGGACGGGGTCACGGATCCGCACAATCTTGGGGCCTGCCTGCGCAGCGCCGATGCAGCCGGGGCGCATGCCCTGATCGTGCCGCGCGACAAGTCGGTGAGCCTCAATGCCACAGTGCGCAAGGTCGCCTGCGGCGCCGCCGAGACGGTGCCCTTCATTCAGGTCACCAACCTGGCCCGCACCCTGCGTGCCCTCAAGGAGCGCAACATCTGGGTGGTGGGCGCCGCGGGCGAGACCGACAGCGAGCTGTTCGATGCCAGGCTCACCGGCCCCCTGGCCCTGGTGATGGGGGCCGAGGGCACTGGCCTGCGCCGGCTGACCCGCGAGCACTGCGATCAGCTGGTGCGCATCCCCATGGCCGGCAGCGTCTCCAGCCTCAATGTCTCGGTGGCCACCGGCATCTGCCTGTTCGAGGCGGTGCGCCAGCGCAAGCGCTAGGCGCCAGGGACGGTCACCGTTTTCCGGATAGGCGAAAGGGATGAGCCGCGCTCATCTCTTTTTTGTCCGCGGCGCTGAGAAAGTGCGCACTATGGCATTGCGTTCCCGCAGCCGTGTGCGTAGAATTACGCGCCTCAAATTCAGTCACTTTATAGTCAAGTTCCTTGCCTTCGAAGGCCCGACTGAGCCCTCGCGAAGGCTACTATACCCGTAAGGAGCAATTCATGCGTCACTACGAAATCGTCCTCATGGTTCATCCGGACCAGAGCGAGCAGGTTGCCGGCATGATCGAGCGTTACACCGGTACTATCGAGTCCTCCGGTGGCAAGATCCATCGCCTGGAAGATTGGGGCCGCCGTCAACTGGCTTACCCGATCGACAAGCTGCACAAGGCCCACTATGTTCTGATGAACGTGGAAGCCGAACAGTCCGCTATCGACGAACTGGAAAACACCTTCCGCTTCAACGATGCGGTTATCCGCAACATGATCATGCGTACCAAGCATGCCGCGACCGAAGTCTCTCCGATGGCCAAGGCGCGTGAAGAGCGTCAGGGTCGCCGCGATGATCGCGCAGAAGACTCTTCTGACGCTGCAGAGTAAGTCTGAGAACATTCAAGAGGATAATCGCAAATGGCACGTTTTTTCCGTCGTCGCAAGTTCTGCCGTTTCACTGCTGAAAATGTAACCGAGATCGATTACAAGGACGTTGTGACCCTGAAGAACTACATCACCGAATCCGGCAAGATTGTACCGAGCCGCATCACCGGTACCCGCGCCAAATATCAGCGCCAACTGGCACGCGCCATCAAGCGTGCTCGTTACCTGGCTCTGCTGCCGTACACCGACCTGCATAACAAGTAAGCGGCCGCGGCCTAACTCAACTTCATCCGAGGAAAGGTAATGGAAGTTATTCTGCTCGACAATATCACCCGTCTGGGTGGTCTGGGTGACAAGGTGAACGTGAAGAGCGGCTTCGCTCGTAACTACCTGATCCCGCAAGGCAAGGCCGTCATGGCTACCAAGGACAACCTGGCTGCGTTCGAAGTGCGTCGCGCCGAGCTGGAAGCCAAGCTGGCCGAAGTGCTGGCGGCTGCCGAAGTTCGTGCTGCCGCAGTGGCCGGCCTGGAGAAGGTGGTGATCGCCGCCAAGTCCGGTGACGAAGGCAAGCTGTTCGGCTCCATCGGTATCCGCGATATCGCCGAGGCCATCAGCGCTGCCGGCGTAGCCGTTGCCAAGAGTGAAGTGCGTCTGCCGACCGGTGCCCTGCGCACCACCGGCGAGTACGACATCGCCCTGCAGCTGCACTCCGATGTGAAGACCAGCATCAAGGTTGAAGTTGTCGCCGCCTGATAGGTGACCGACGATGCCGCTTGATGCCGCGTCACTCGAAAAAGCCAGTCCTCCGTGACTGGCTTTTTTGTTTCTGTCTCCCGGGGCCGAACGGGCCCGCCTGTGATTGCCCCCGGCTTCACCCCGCTTGCCCTGAAAAAAACGCGTCGCCACCTAGTTTGGTGCATAGCCTCAATAGAGGCTTTCTTTGTGCTTCAATTTGGTGCAATTGCACTGCATGCGTGATTCTTGAGCATTGCCTTGTGCAAATTAGAACTTATCTTATTGATAAGTAGCTTAAAAAATAATTGGCACATTCACTGCATAAATGATCCCAGCTTAATTTGGTTTATTACGTGGGAGACATGCAATGAAACTCATCAGTGCGATTATCAAGCCTTTCAAGCTTGACGATGTGCGTCAGTCTCTCTCCGCTCTGGGAGTGGAGGGGATGACGTTGTCCGAGGTCAAGGGCTTTGGTCGTCAGAAAGGGCATGCCGAGCTGTATCGCGGCGCCGAGTACCAGGTCGACTTCCTGCCCAAGGTCAAGCTGGAGGTCGCGACGGCAACTGAAAACGTCGAGAGCATCATCGAGGCCATCTGCAAGGCGGCCTATACCGGCAAGATTGGTGACGGCAAGATCTTCGTCTACGACCTGACGAATGCAGTGCGCATTCGTACCGGCGAATCCGATTCAGAAGCGCTTTAAGTTAGGGGAGCATCACTATGCAAGAATTGACCACTACCGTCGGCGAATTGCGTTTCGCCCTGGACACCTTCTACTTTCTCATCTCGGGGGCCCTGGTCATGTGGATGGCGGCGGGCTTTGCCATGCTGGAAGCCGGCCTGGTGCGCGCCAAGAACACCACCGAGATCCTGACCAAGAACATACTGCTCTATTCCATCGCCTGTACACTCTATCTGTTCGTCGGTTACCACATCATGTACGTGGATAATCCGGAAGGCGGTTGGCTGCCGAGCCTCGGTACCCTGATCGGTTCCCAGGCGGCGGATGCCGATCACTCCCTGGAATCCGATTTCTTCTTCCAGGTGGTGTTCGTGGCCACGGCCATGTCCATCGTCTCTGGCGCCGTCGCCGAGCGGATGAAGCTGTGGGCCTTCCTGCTCTTCTCCGTGGTACTGACCGGCTTCATCTACCCGCTGGAAGGCTTCTGGACCTGGGGCGGTGGTTTCCTGAGCGAAGCCGGTTTCTCTGACTTCGCCGGCTCCGGCATCGTGCACATGGCCGGTGCGGCTGCGGCCCTGGCCGGGGTACTGCTGCTGGGCGCCCGTCGTGGCAAGTACGGCAAGAACGGCGAGATCTTCCCGATCCCCGGCTCCAACATGCCGCTGGCGACCCTGGGTACCTTCATCCTGTGGATGGGCTGGTTCGGCTTCAACGGCGGCTCCCAGCTGCTGCTCTCCGATGCCGAGAACGCCACTGCCGTGGGCAAGATCTTCCTGAACACCAACGCCGCCGCTGCCGCCGGCTGCCTGGGCGCGCTGCTGGTCACCAAGCTGACCTGGGGCAAGGCCGACCTGACCATGGTACTTAACGGTGCCTTGGCCGGTCTGGTGGCCATCACCGCCGATCCGCTGTCGCCGAGCCCGCTGCTGGCCGTCGTCATCGGTGCCCTGGCTGGTGTGCTGGTGGTGTACGCCATCGTTGCCCTGGACAAGATCAAGATCGATGATCCCGTGGGTGCCATTTCCGTGCACGGTGTCTGTGGCTTCTTCGGTGTCATGGTGGTGCCGTTCAGCAATGGCGACACCAGCTTCGGCAGCCAGCTGCTGGGTGCGGCCGTCATCTTCGGTTGGGTCTTCCTGGCCAGTCTGGTGGTGTGGGCCATCCTCAAGTACACCCTGGGCATCCGGGTGACCGAAGAGGAAGAGCTCACCGGCATGGACATGCACGACTGTGGTGTGGACGCCTACCCCGAGTTCGTGACCGTGAAATCCAGCTGAGCCCAAGGGGCGGGCCAGGTGCCTGCCCCCTGACGAGTTCAGGACGCCCCGCCTATCCGGCGGGGCGTTTTCATTGGGCGGCCGGGACCCCGGTATCCAATGGCGGCCAGCAGGGCTATGATGAGCGGCCGGGGAGTGGAGAGCCGCCATGCACAACATCGCCTACATCATTACCAATATCATCTTGCCCATCTTCTTGCAGGTGGCGGCCGGTTACCTGCTGCAGAAGGCCTTCCGGCTCGATATCAGCGGCCTGGTCAAGATCCAGTTCTACATCATCACGCCGGCGCTGTTGTTCGTGAACATCTATGCCGCCGAGTTGGATGCATCACTACTGCTCGCCATCGTGCTGCTGAATGGGGTGCTGTTTGCGCTGCTCTACCTGCTCGGCTGGCTGGGCGGCAAGGGGCTGGGCTACGCCAAGGGGCGGCAGAGTGCCTTCGTCAATTCGGTCTGTCTCTACAACAGCGGCAATTACTGCATCCCGCTCATTCAACTGCTCTACAATCAGCCGTTCGCCTATTCGGTGCAGATCATCGTCATGCTCACCCAGGCGGTGCTGACCAACACGGTGGGCCTGTTCAACGCCAGCCTGGGGACCGGCACCCTGCGCCAGGCCATCCGCGACAATCTGCGCATGCCCATGCTCTACAGCGTGCTGATCGCCGGAGTGATGCGCTATGGCGAGCTGGCGGTGGCCAAGCCGCTGTGGAGCGCCATGCAGGTGCTGGCCCAGGGGATGGTGCCGCTGGCGCTCATCACCCTGGGGGCGCAGCTGGCCAACACCCGCATCCGCTTCAGGCGGGGGGAGGTCTACCTCTCCAACGTGCTGCGGCTGCTGGGTGGGCCCCTGCTCGCCTGGGGGCTGGTCTGGCTCTGGGGCATGGAGGGGGTGGTCGCCCAGGTGATCATCATCTGCGCGGCGGCGCCGACAGCCGTGAGCGCCGTGCTGCTGGCCATGGAGTATGGCAACGAGCCGGAATTCGCCTCCCAGGCGGTGTTTACCTCAACCCTGCTCAGCGTGCTCACGGTTCCCGTTATAATTACCCTTGTCATGACCGCCGGCTGAGGCCGGCGGATATCGGTCTGGCCGGGGAGGCAACGCATGGCGGAGTGGGTTGAAGGGCGGGTGTGCGAGCGCATCGACTGGACGGCGCGGCTCTGCTCGCTGCGTATCGAGGCGGAGCTGGCGCCCTATCAGGCTGGCCAGTTCACCAAGCTGGCGCTCATGGAGGGGGAGCGGCGCATCCAGCGCGCCTACTCCTTCGTCAACCCGCCCGGGGCGCCCTGGCATGAGTTTTACATGGTGCTCATCCCCGAGGGTGAGCTGACGCCGCGCCTCTGGTCCCTGGCTCCGGGGGATAGCCTGCAGCTGCAACGCCAGGCCACCGGCTTCCTGACCCTGGCCGAGTTGCCGCCCGGGCGCGATCTTTGGCTGCTGGCCACCGGCACCGCCGTGGGCCCCTTTCTTTCCATCCTGGCGGCGGGGCAGGCGGCAACGCGTTTCGAGCAGCTGGTGCTGGTGCACGGGGTGCGCGAGGCTGCCGAGCTGACTTACCAGCCGCTGATCGCCGAATTCGCTGCCCGCTGGCCGGGGCGCTTCCACTATGTGCCCTTCGTCAGCCGGGAAGCCCATGCCGGTGCCCTGGCCGGCCGCATTCCGGCCGCCATCAGTGATGGGCGCCTGGAGCAGCGGGTGGGACTGCGGCTGGATGCCGCCGCCAGTCAGGTGATGCTGTGCGGCAATCCGCAGATGGTGCGTGACTGTCAGCAGGTGCTGCAGGCCAAGGGGCTGCAGAAGAATCTGCGTCGTGCGCCGGGCCAGATCAGCCAGGAAAACTACTGGTGAGGGGCTGCGCAGGCCCTCAGCGGGTCAGCCACAGCATCAGCGACAGGAAGGTCACCAGACCGCCCCCCAGGCCGATGATCCAGTAGAAACCCGTCAGCCCCTGTTTGAGGGGAATCTGAAAATAGAGCAGGAAACCCAGCCAGCCCAGCGACAGCAGCAGGGGTAGCAGAAACAATCGAGTCATCGCATCCTCGCCAATGGCTTGTTATTCTCTGCCATCTCATCATGGCTGACTTGATCTTAGTACCGGGGATCCGAATATGACACAACTGCAAATTACCGCCTTTGGTACCCCCGAGGTGCTGCAATTGCGGGAGGGACCTCGCCTCGAGGCCGGCCCGGGCCAGCTGCTGCTCGAGGTAGGCTACGCGGGGGTCAATCCCATCGATGCCAAGACCCGGGCCGGTCTGGGCTGGGCCGCGGAGCAGAACCGCGACAAGCTGCCCTGGACGCCGGGTTATGATCTGGCGGGCCGGGTGCTGGCGCTGGGGGAGGGGGTCAGCGGCTGGCACCTGGGGCAGCGGGTGTGCGGCATGCTCGGCTTCCCCCTGGCGGGAGGAGCCTATGCCAGTCGGGCCCTGGCGCGGCCGGAGGAGCTGGTGCCGCTGCCCGATCTCGTCAGCGGGGCCTGTGGTGCCGGCCTGCCACTGGCGGGCCTCACCGCCTGGCAGGCGCTGTTCGAGCATGGTGGCCTGCAGGCGGGGCAGACGGTACTGATCACCGCCGCGGCCGGCGGTGTCGGTCATATTGCGGTGCAACTGGCCAGGCAGGCCGGTGCCCGGGTGCTGGCTTGCGCCTCGTCCCGTAACCATGGTTTCCTGCGCGAGCTGGGCGCCGATCAGGTACTCGATTACCGCGGCGGCCAGCTCGCGGAGATACAGGGGCAGCCGGATCTGGTGCTGGATCTGGTGGGCGGTGACAGCGGCCTGCTGGCGCTGTCGCTGGTCAAGCCGGGGGGGCGGCTGGTGACGGTGCCCACCCTGACCGCCGCGGCCATCGAGGCCAGGGGCAGCAGCCTGGGGGTCTCGGTGGCGCGCATGCTGGTGCATGCCGATCAGGGGCAATTGCGCCAGCTGGTGGCGGCCTGCGAGCGCGGAGCCCTGCGCATCGAGGTGAGCCGGATAGTGCCGCTGAGTCAGGGGGCCGAGGCCCACAGGGCCATCGAGACCGGCCATACCCGTGGCAAGCTGGTATTGAGGATAGACTGATGTACGACCACTATGATGCCCTGATCTTCGATCTGGACGGCACGCTGTCCAATACCCTGTTTGCCCACGAGTCGGCCTGGCAGCATGCCCTGACCCGCTATGGCATTCCTTTCACCGCGACCCGTATGGCGCAGCTGGGCGGCGTCCCCATCCGCGATACCGTCGTCATTCTGGCCGAGGAGGCCGGCATGCAGGTGGAGGTGGATGCCGTGGTGGCGACCCGGGACGCCCATTTCTATGCCATTTTGCCCGAGAGCCTGAGTGCAACGCCGTTGGTGGAGCAGGTGGTGCTGGCCTATGCCGGCAAGAAGCCGATGGCGGTAGGGACCGGCTGTCGAACCGATATGGCGCTGCGCATCCTGGATGGGCTGGGAATTACCCAGCATTTTCCGGTGGTGGTGGGGGCCGATCAGGTGCAACGACCCAAGCCCTGGCCGGATACCTTCCTGCAGGCTGCCGCCGCCCTGGGCGTGGCGCCGGAGCGGTGTCTGGTCTTTGAGGATGCCGATGCCGGCATCCGCGCGGCCGAGGCCGCCGGCATGGCGGTGGTGGACGTGCGCGGACGCTGGGTAGCGCCGGCCCGGCTGTTCTGATGTGGGAAGCCGGCGCCTGGCTGCTGGCCAGCGCCTTCGTCTCGGCCAGTTTGTTGCCGGGGGGCTCCGAGTTGGTGCTGGCCGGGCTGGTTCTGAGTCAGCCTCAGGCGTGGCTGCTGTGGGTAGCCCTCGCCACCCTGGGCAATGTGCTGGGCTCCCTGACCAGCTGGGGTCTGGGGCGCTGGCTCTCGGGGCGCAAGCCGGCCGAGTCCTTCAGCGGTCGCGGCCAGCAGCGGGCCCTGGATTGGTTGCATCGCTACGGGGTCTGGTCGCTGTTGCTGGCCTGGTTGCCGGTGGTGGGCGATGGTCTCTGTCTGCTGGCCGGCTGGCTGCGCTGGTCACTGTTGTCCTGTACCCTGCTGATCGCCCTGGGCAAGCTGGGGCGCTATCTGCTGGTGGCGGCCCTGGCCACTGGTTTCATCAAATGAGGTTGCACGTGAAGCGTAGTTTGATTCTCTGTCTGTTGACCCTGATGGTCACTCTGGCCCAAGCGGCGCCCCGGCTCGTGGCGGAGCAGAAGGCCGTGCCGGGAGCCCTCAGCATTCCCTATCAGCTCTATCGGCTGGATAACGGCCTGACCCTGATCCTGTCGCCTGACCACTCCGATCCGCTGGTACATGTGGATGTCACCTATCATGTTGGTTCTTCCCGCGAGCATCCACAGCAGACCGGCTTTGCCCACTTCTTCGAGCACATGATGTTCCAGGGCTCCAAGCACGTGGGCGATCAGCAGCACTTCAAGCTCATCGAAGAAGCTGGCGGCACCCTTAACGGCAGCACCAACAAGGATCGCACCAACTACTACAATACGGTGCCCGCCAATCAGCTGGAGAAGGTGCTCTGGCTGGAGGCGGATCGCATGGGCTTCCTGCTGGAGGCGGTCAGCCAGCGCAAGTTCGAGATCCAGCGCGATACCGTCAAGAACGAGCGAGCCGAACGTTACGAGAACCAGCCCTATGGCCTGCTGATGGAGCGTGCCGGCGAGGCCCTCTACCCACGCACCCATCCCTACTCCTGGCAGCCCATCGGCTATGTCGAGGATCTGAACCGGGTCGGGGTGGAGGATCTGCGCCAGTTCTTCCTGCGCTGGTATGGCCCCAACAACGCCACCCTGACCCTGGGGGGCGACTTCGACGTTGCCCAGGCGCTGACTTGGGTGGAGAAATATTTCGGCGGCATACCGCGCGGCCCCGAGGTGGAGGATCCGCGTCCCCAGCCGGGCTATCTGCCGCGCAGCCGGGACCTGATCCTGGAGGACAAGGTGCACCTGCCGCTCTTCTACCAGGCCTTGCCCACCGTCTATCTGGGGCATGCCGACGAACCGGCCCTGGATGTGCTGGCGGATATCCTCGGTGGCTCGGAGAGCGCCATGCTGCAACAGGCGCTGGTGGATACCGGCCTGGCGGTGGATGTAGGCACCGGCCATTACTGCGAGGAGCTGGCCTGTAGCCTCTCCATCTGGGCCTATGCCAACCCGGCCAGGGTGGACAGTCTGCGCCCCATCGCCGAGGCGGTGCAGCAGGTGTTGGCCGACTTCGCCAGGCGAGGGGTGCAGGCCGATGATCTGGCGCGCATCAAGGGCAAGCTGCGCGCCAGCGCCGTCTGGCAGCTGGAGAGCGTGGCGGGCAAGGTGAGCCAGCTGGCCGAGGGGCAGGTGCTGATGAATGATCCCCAGTACAGCCTGCGCGCCATCGAGGCCACGGCCGCGGTGCAGCCGGAGTCGGTGATGCGGGTCTATCGCCAGTATGTGCAGGACAAGCCACGGGTGCGCCTGAGTGTGGTGCCCGAGGGGCAGCCGCAGTGGGGCACCGTCAAGGCGACGGAGGCGTACTCCATTCCCGCGCGCCAGCTGCCGCCGCTCCAGGCCGACCAGCCTATTCCGCTGCGGCGGGTCGACGATGGGCTGGATCGCAGCAAGCCGCCCGCCGCGGGACCGGCAGTGACGGCCGCTGTGCCGGCGCTGTGGCAGGCGAGCATGGCGCCCGGTATCCAGATACTCGGCACCCTCAATGACGAAATACCGGCGGTGTCGCTCATCATCGCCCTGCCGGGCGGCCTGCGGGCCGAGACGCCCGAGACCCTGGGACTGGCCAAGCTGACCGCCGAGCTGATGAACCAGGGCACCGAACGGCTCGGTTACCAGGCGTTCAGCGACGAGTTGCAGCGTCTGGGCGCCTCCATCCGTGTCTCCCAGGCCCAGTACAACAGTCTCATCGAAGTCAAAAGCCTCAAGGAAAACCTGCCCCAGACCCTGAAGCTGGTGGAGGAGCTGCTCTATCATCCGGGCCTGCGGGCCGAGGACTTCGCCCGGGTGCGGGGCCAGCTGTTGCAGGGGATGCAGCAGCAGCAGCGGGAGCCCGACTGGCTGGCCGATCAGGGCTTCCGTCAGCTCATCTACGGCAGCGATTCGCGGCTCGGCAAACCGGTGGAAGGCTATCTGGAGCAGACCGCCAAACTCAGCCTGGCGCAGGTCAAGGCCTTCCATCAGCGCTTCTACAACCCGGCCAACGCCCGGGTGGTGGCGGTGGGGGATGTCACCTCCGACGCATTGCTGCCCCAGCTGGCTTTCCTGGGGCGCTGGTCCGGCACACCGCCGGCCCTGGCGCCGCTGCGCGCGGGGGCCACGCCACCGGCCCCGGGCATCTACCTGCTGGATCAGCCCGGCGCGGTGCAGTCCGCCATTCGCATCGGGCGGCGGGCGCTGCCCTATGATGCCACCGGCGATCACTTCCAGGCCAGCCTGATGAATTTCAATCTGGGGGGCAATTTCAACAGTCGCATCAACCAGAACCTGCGCGAGGCGAAGGGCTATACCTACGGCGCCTATTCCGCCTTCGTCGGCTACCGGGACGCCGGCGCGTTCCAGATCAATACCAGCGTGCGCGCCGAGACCACCGCCGATGCGGTGCGCCAGATCCTCAAGGAGATGGATGGCGTGCGCCAGGGGGTGCGCCCGGACGAGCTGGCTTTCCTGCAGCGCTCGGTGCTGCAGCAGGATGCGCTGGCCTACGAGAGCCTGGAGCAGAAGGCCAATTTTCTGCTGCAGCTGCTGATGCGGGAGCTGCAACCCGACTATGTCGCCCAGCAGCATCGTCTGGTGCGGGAGCTCAGCCTGGAGCAGCTCAAGCAGACGGCCCATCGCTGGCTGGATGGCGCCGGCATGGTGATAGTGATAGTGGGCGACCGGGCCCGGCTTGAAAAATCCCTGGCCGGACTCCATCTTCCCATTCATGCGCTGACATTGAACGGGGCTGCCGTGACGCCGGCCCCAGCCGGGGAGGCCGCCACAGCGGCGCCCCATAAGGATGACGATGAACGTTGATGTTTCCCTGGCCGCCATGCTGGCCGAGCTGAGTGCGCCAGAACGCCTGGGCGCAGTGCGCGGGATCCGGCGGGGACTGGAGCGTGAAGGGCTGCGCATCACTCCCGAGGGCAAGCTCTCTTTGCGGGATCACCCGCGGGCGCTGGGCTCGGCTCTGACCCACAGCAATATCACCACCGATTACGCCGAGAGCATGATGGAGTTCATCACGCCGGCCTCGGACTCGCTGGATACGCTGATGGCGCAACTGGCGGACATCCATCGCCATGTGGTGCAGCATCTGGGCGAGGAGCGGCTGTGGCCTCTCTCCATGCCCTGCTTCATCGGTGGTGCGGAGACCATCCGCCTGGCCGACTATGGGCATTCCAATCTGGGGCGCATGAAGCGCCTCTACCGTCAGGGGCTGCACCATCGCTACGGCAGCCAGATGCAGGTGATTTCCGGCGTGCACTTCAACTTTTCCATGCCGGACAGTTTCTGGAGCGAATGGCAGGATGTGCGCAAGGTGAAGTGTCACTGCAAGCGTTTCATCTCCGATGGCTACATGGGGCTCATTCGCAACGTCTACCGCTTTGGCTGGCTGGTGCCCTATCTGTTCGGCGCCTCGCCGGCGCTGTGCAGCTCCTTTTTGCAGGGGCGGGAGAGCAAGCTGCCTTTCGAGCGCCTTGGCAAGGGCACCCTCTACCTGCCCTGGGCCACCTCCCTGCGGCTCTCGGATCTGGGGTACACCAACAAGGCCCAGGCGCGGCTGCGTATCAGCCACGACAATCTGGACAGCTACCTGATGAGCGTGCGGCGGGCGCTGCGGACCCGGGCCGACGAGTTTGCCGCCATCGGAGTCAAGGTGGACGATGAGTACCGGCAGCTGAACGATCATGTCCTGCAGCTGGAAAACGAGCTCTATGCCCCCATTCGCCCCAAGCGCAGCCCGCGGGCCGGCGAGCGGACCCTGAGTGCCCTGGAGCACAGAGGTATCGAATACATCGAGCTGCGTACCCTGGACGTGAACCCCTTCTCGCCCCTGGGGGTGGAGGCCTCCCAGCTGCGTTTCCTGGATCTGTTTTTGGTCTGGTGCCTGCTCAAGCCCTCGGCTCCGCTCTCCGAAACCGAGCTGCAACGGGTGCGCCACAATCAGACGCTGGTGGTGCTGGAGGGGCGGCGCCCCGGCCTCAAGCTGCAGACCGAGCACGGGGCCCGCACCCTGCAGTCCTGGGGCCTGGCGCTGTTCGACGAGCTGGCCGAGGTGGCGAGCCTGCTGGATCGCGCCTATGGCCGCGAGCCCTATCGGCAGACTTTGCAGGCTCAGCGGAAGACGCTGCTGGATCCTGCCCTGACCCTGTCGGGGCAACTGCTGGATCGGTTGTGCGGCAACGAGCTGGATAACGGCGCCCTGGGGCGCCAGCTGGCAGAGCGTTACTGGCGGCAGCTCAATGGCGAGGAGCTGACCTTCTGGGACGAGAGTTACTTTGCCGAGGAGGCGCTGGCCTCGCTGGAGAAGCAGGCCGAGCTTGAAGCCACCGATCACCTGAGCTTTGATGACTACGTGGCCCACTATTTGGCGGGGTAGCGCTCAGGCGCGGAAACGAACAGGGGGAGCCAATGGCTCCCCCTGTCGTCGTTGCTTGCGGCGTCCCTCAGGGGCGTGCCAGGGCGTGTTCGGGATAGTTGGCTGCCAGCACCTGACGGGCATGCTGCGCCAGTTTTGGCAGCTGCAGCTCGTTGTAGGCGCGGATCATGATGGCCAGCGCCGGCTCCACCATGCGGGTATCCGGGTAGTTTTCCACCACGAACTTGGCTCGGTTGGCGGCGGAGAGCCAGGCCTGGCGGCGCAGGTAGTAATCGGCGACCGCCAGATCGTATTTGGCCAGCCGGTTCTTGAGGCCAATAAGCCGGGCGCGGGCATCGGGGGCATAGGTGCTGGCGGGATAATTGGTCAACAGGGTCTTGAAATCACGAAACGCCTGGCGGGCGAAGGCGGGATCCCGATCCGAACGATCCACCCCGGCCAGTGACTGGAACAGGTTGTAATCGGTCTGCATGTTGCTCAGGCCGCGCATATAGTAGACATAATCCACGTCCGGATGGGTCGGATTCAGACGCAGGAAGCGGTCTATGTTGGCCAGCGCCTGGGCGGTGTCATCATTCTTGTAGTAGGCGTAGATGAGATCCAGCTGTACCTGGGCGGAATAGGGCCCGAAGGGGTAGCGGGAGTCCATGGCCTCCAGCAACTCCAGCGCCTTGGCGTAGTCGGCCTTCTCCAGTCGCTGCTGGGCCTTCTGGAACAGCACTTCGGGCGGCTCATCCGGTACCTTGGGTTTGTCGCTGGAGGAGCAGCCCGCCATCAGCACCAGTGACAGCAGAAGAAAGGGGATCAGGCGAGACTTGTTTTGCATGCACATGGGGTCCAGTTTGGCACAATGGATGAAGTATCCGTTAAGCTCAGCGAAAAGAAAAGCTAGAATGCCGCCACCCCAAGGCCGGTCACAGACCGGCCATCGACAGCCATATTAGGGATCATCCATGACTCAGCCTATCGAATTAACCGGTGTCATTGCCGCAGAGCATTACGGCAAACGCCTGGACCAGGCCCTGTCCGATCTGTTTCCCGATTACTCCCGGACCCGGATCAAGGAGTGGATCCTGCAGGAGAAGGTCACGCTGGATGGCAAGATAGCCAACCTGCCCAAGGAAAAGGTGATGGAAGGGCAGCAGGTCTATATCTGTGCCGAATTGCAGGAGGATGTCCGCTGGCAGGCCCAGTCCATCGAGCTCAACATCGTCTACGAAGACGAGCACATCCTGGTGATCGACAAGCCGGCCGGTCTGGTGGTGCATCCCGGCGCCGGCACCCCGGATGGCACCGTGCTCAATGCCCTGCTGCACCGCTATCCGTCCATCGCCGAGGTGCCGCGTGCCGGCATCGTCCACCGCCTGGACAAGGACACCACCGGCCTGATGGTGGTGGCCAAGACCATTCCGGCTCAGACCCACCTGGTGGAGGCGCTGCAGGCGCGTCATATCACCCGGGAATACGAGGCCATTGCCGTGGGGCACATGACCGCCGGCGGTACCGTGGACGAGCCCATCGGCCGTCATCCCGGCATCCGTACCCAGATGGCGGTGTCGCCCAATGGCAAGCCGGCAACCACCCACTACCGGGTGGCGGAGAAATTCCGCGCCCATACCCGCCTGCGCCTGCGCCTGGAGTCCGGCCGGACTCACCAGATCCGGGTGCATATGGCCTTCATCAAGCATCCGCTGGTGGGGGATCCCGTCTACGGCGGCCGCCTGCGGCAGGTGCGCAATGCCACGCCCGAGCTGAGTACGGCCCTGCGTGGTTTCCGCCGTCAGGCCCTGCATGCCACCATGCTGCGCCTCGCGCATCCCATCACCGGCGAGCAGATGGAATGGCATTCACCGCTGCCCCAGGACATGGTGGATCTGATCGAGGTGCTGCGCTCCGACACCGCCGCCCACCCGGACGATCTGGTATGGATCTGATCCGTCCCGACTGGCCGGCCCCGGCCCGGGTGCGGGCACTGTTCAGCACCCGCGATGGCGGCGTCAGCCAGGGGCCCTATGCCGGCCTCAATCTTGGCACCCATGTCGGCGACGCACCGGCGGCGGTGGCGGAGAATCGCCGTCGGCTGGCCGAGGCCGCCGGGCTGCCCGGTGAGCCGCTGTGGCTGGAGCAGGTGCATGGCACCGAGGTGGTGCTGGCCGCCTCGCTGCCGCCTGCGCCGCCCCGGGCCGATGCCGCCGTCACCCGCGAGCAGGGGCTGGTGCTGAGTGTCATGACCGCCGACTGCCTGCCGGTGCTGCTCTGCGACGTCGACGGGCAGGTCATCGCCACGGCCCATGCCGGCTGGCGCGGCCTCTGTGACGGAGTGCTGGAGCGGACGGTGGCGGCCATGGGGGTGGCGCCCGAGCGGCTGCTGGCCTGGCTGGGGCCGGCCATAGGTCCGGCGGCCTTCGAAGTGGGGGCCGAGGTGCGTGATGCCTTCCTGGCACGGGATGGCGCGGCCGCCCCGGCCTTCGCCCCCCGGGGCGACAAGTACCTGGCCGATCTCTACCGGCTGGCCCGGCAACGGCTGGCCGCCTGCGGCCTGAGCGCCGTTTACGGCGGCGGTCAGTGCACGTTCAGCGATGACGCACGCTTCTACTCCTATCGCCGCGACGGCCAGACCGGGCGCATGGCCGGTCTCATCTGGCTGGCGGATGAGTGATCCCTCCCGGCGGCGAGTGAAAAATAGCCAGCCGTCGACTTGAAAGTGCCTGCCGGGTCCCCATCTTATCCTCAAGGTTGCAGTACCGCTGCGGCGGTCATTATCAAGAGGATTTCACGATGCGCATGGATCGTCTCACCAGCAAGTTCCAACTCGCCCTTCAGGACGCCCAGTCGCTGGCTGTCGGGCGCGACAATCAATTCATCGAACCCCTGCACCTGATGCTGGCGCTGCTGGATCAGGAGGGCGGCACGGTACGACCACTGTTGGGTCTGACCGGTGTGGATGTCCGCAGCCTGCGCTCCCGCCTGACCCAGGAGCTGGAGCGGCTGCCGCGCGTCAGCGGCAACGAGGGTGACCTGCAGGTCTCGCCGCAGCTGTCGCGGCTGCTCAACCTGTGCGACAAGCTGGCCCAGCAGCGCAAGGATGCCTTCATCGCGTCGGAGCTCTTCCTGCTGGCGGCACTCGAGGATCGCGGCACCCTGGGCGAGCTGCTGCGCAGCCTGGGGCTGGACAAGCCGAAACTGGAGCAGGCCATCACTCAGGTGCGCGGTGGCGAGGCCGTCAACGACGCCGAGGCCGAGGGCAAGCGCCAGGCGCTGGAAAAATACACCATCGATCTCACCGCACGGGCCGAGCAGGGCAAGCTGGATCCGGTGATAGGCCGTGACGAGGAGATCCGCCGTACCATCCAGGTGCTGCAGCGCCGCACCAAGAACAACCCGGTACTCATCGGCGAGCCCGGTGTCGGCAAGACCGCCATCGTCGAGGGGCTGGCACAGCGCATCATCAATGGCGAGGTGCCCGAGGGGCTCAAGCACAAGCGGGTGCTGGCGCTGGACATGGGCGCCCTGATCGCCGGTGCCAAGTACCGGGGCGAGTTCGAAGAGCGGCTCAAGGCGGTGCTGAACGAGCTGGCCAAGGAGGAGGGCAATGTCATCCTCTTCATCGACGAGCTGCATACCATGGTCGGCGCCGGCAAGGCGGAAGGAGCCATGGATGCCGGCAACATGCTCAAGCCGGCGCTGGCGCGTGGCGAGCTGCACTGCGTGGGGGCCACCACCCTGGATGAGTACCGTCAGTATGTGGAAAAGGACGCCGCCCTCGAACGCCGTTTCCAGAAGGTGCTGGTGGTCGAGCCGACGGTGGAGGATACCATCGCCATACTGCGTGGCCTCAAGGCGCGCTACGAGCTGCACCATCATGTGCAGATCACCGACCCGGCCATAGTGGCCGCCTCCACCCTCTCGCATCGCTATATCGCCGATCGCCAGCTGCCGGACAAGGCCATCGACCTCATCGACGAGGCAGCGGCCAGCATTCGCCTGCAGATCGACTCCAAGCCCGAGCAACTCGATCGTCTGGAGCGGCGTCTTATCCAGTTGAAGATGGAGCAGCAGGCACTGAAGAAGGAGTCCGACAGCGCCAGTCAGCAGCGCCTGGCATTGATCGACCAGGAGATCGCACAAAAGGAGCGGGAGTACCAGGAGCTGGAGGAGATCTGGACGGCGGAGAAGGCCTCCCTGGCGGGTACCCAGCATATCAAGACCGATCTGGAACAGGCGCGCCAGGCCTTCGAGGTGGCGCGCCGGGCCGGCGATCTGGCACGCATGTCCGAGCTGCAGTACGGCCGCATTCCCGAGCTCGAGAAGCAGCTCGGTCAGGCCGCCCAGACCGAAAACCGTGAGCTGCACCTGCTGCGTAACAAGGTGACCGATGCCGAGATAGCCGAAGTGCTGGCGCGCTGGACCGGCATACCGGTGGCGCGCATGCTGGAAAGCGAGCGCAACAAGTTGCTGCGTATGGAGGAGCAGCTCCATCAGCGGGTGGTCGGGCAGTCGGAGGCACTGGAGGCGGTCTCCAATGCCATCCGTCGCAGCCGGGCGGGGTTGTCCGATCCCCAGCGCCCCATCGGCTCCTTTCTCTTTCTTGGACCCACCGGGGTCGGCAAGACCGAGCTGTGCAAGGCACTGGCCGAGTTCCTGTTTGACAGCCAGGATGCCATGGTGCGCATCGACATGTCCGAGTTCATGGAGAAGCACAGCGTGGCGCGGCTCATCGGTGCCCCGCCCGGCTACGTCGGCTACGAGGAAGGGGGCTACCTGACCGAGGCGGTGCGCCGTCGCCCCTATTCGGTCATCCTGCTGGACGAGATCGAGAAGGCGCACCCGGATGTGTTCAACATTCTGCTGCAGGTGCTGGATGATGGCCGCCTGACCGATGGGCAGGGGCGGACGGTCGATTTCCGCAACGCTGTGGTGATCATGACCTCCAACCTGGGCTCGGATCTTATCCAGGATCGGCATGGTCAGGTGACCTATCAGGAGATCAAGGCCCTGTTGCTGGAGGTGCTGGCCCGCAGTTTCCGGCCCGAATTCCTCAATCGGATCGACGATACGGTGGTGTTCCACCCGCTCGGCGCCGAGCATATCCATGCCATAGCGCGCATCCAGCTGGGCACACTGCTCAAGCGGCTGGAAGGAATGGGCTACCAGGTCTCGCTGCAGGATGCCTTGCTGGAGCACCTGGCCGAAGTCGGCTTCGATCCCGTTTACGGTGCGCGGCCGCTCAAGCGCGCCATCCAGCATCAGGTCGAAAATCCGCTGGCCCAGGCCATTCTGGCCGGCGAGGTGCAGCCGGGCACGCCGCTCGAGCTCGATATCGACGATGGCAAGCTGCGGCTGCGCCAGTGATCCGGTGGCCGGAGGGGGCAGCCGAAGGCTCCCTCTCCCGATCTTCAGGCGGAAGTAGCCGGTAATTTAAACGATCTGGCGCTTTGTTGCGCACTCGATGCGGGGGCGACAATTTAGCGCTTGCGCGCCGTCTTAGCATCCCTATAATGCCGCCTCACTGACAGGGCGAGGCGAACGCGCCGGACCGGGTCAGGCAGCAGCGGCAAGCGACATGAGAAATGGGCTTGACACTGCGGCGGGATGGCGTAAGATGCGCATCCCACGACACGGCGGCAACGCTGGTCGAGACGCTCTTTAACAATCAAATCAAGCAATCTGTGTGGGCACTCG
>JBFHKO010000016.1:0-22387 GCA_041595355.1 Aeromonadaceae bacterium | reverse complement strand
GCTGGAGCTGGTGGAGATGGAGTATGAGCGCTGGGCGATAGGCGATGCAAAGGTCGATTTCTGGCTGGGCTCCATCAATTTTGCCGTGCCCGAGGCGTGGAACGTCGGGGCCTGGTTATTGGGATCGCCGCTGCTGCGCCACTCCATCGCCGGCGGGGATGCCGGCCTGCTGGCGGAGTGGCAGCACGAGTGGCGCAACGAGCGCCTCGGCTCGGAGCAGCTGGCGTGGCATATCGTCGGTTCGGGCTGGCTGCAACCCCTGTTCCACCACTGGATGCGTCTCAAGGGGCCAGATCAGGCCCGCGGCATTCATCTGAACAATCTCGGTTGGTTCGACATCAAATCGACCTGGCTGGAGCCGGAATGATGGCCTGACCAGGCGCTCAAGGCCCGGGGAAAAGCATCCGCCCACGCCTCATGAATGAGGATATTCGTCAAATCGGGTGGCGTCTCGGCCATCCTCGTACCATTCGGCTCTCGAGGCCCAGAAGATGTTGTCGTCGGGGGCAACAGTGACTGGGGTATCCAGGCTGCCCGCGGGAATGACCAGCTGGGTCGCGGTGCGGTTGAGGTAGGGGAGGGGCGATCCGCAGTTCGAGCAGAATTGTTTCGCGAAACGTTTGGCCTCCGGCAGTTCGAAGCGCCTGATGCACTCCTCGCCGGCGAGCCAGCTGATATTGTCCGGGCCGGTGAAGGTGTTGGCCACATGGGCCGAGCCCGAGGCTTTTCTGCAGCGGCGGCAGTGACACAGATGAAAGGCCTCGGCGCTGCCGCTGAGCCGGAAGCGGACCTTGCCACACAGGCAGCTGCCCAGAACCTGATCCAGATCGTTACTCATGTGTTTCTCCCGATGCGTGCAGTCATGGTAAGGGGCCTCGTTCGGTGGGCCGGCTGGCCATCGACCGGCGGTGGGACTATTACGCCGGCTCCGGTACGCTGATCCAGCCATCCAGATATTTGACACAGCGTCCGGCAATGTCAACACGGGAGTCCCTGACGGTACAGCCGAGGAGGCCGCCCCGCCGCGAGAGCTGCCGGGCCAGCAACCGGCGTTTGCCCAGGCGTTCGGCCCAGTAGGGCGTGAGCGCGCAGTGAGCCGAGCCGGTCACCGGATCCTCGTCGATGCCACATTTGGGGGCGAAAAAACGGGAGACGAAGTCGACCTCTTCGCCGGGGGCCGTGGCGATGACGCCCCGCAGCGGCAACTGCAGCAGCAGTCTGAAATCCGGGCGCAGGGCCTCAATCTCCTGTGCGCTGGCATACACCAGCATGAAATCTTGCGCGGCCAGCACCTCGGTGGGGGTGCCGCCCATGGCGGCCAGCAGCGCGGCGGGGGCCGCCACCGGCCTGGGGGGCTGGGCGGGAAAATTCATCACCAGATCATGGCCATCGCGGCGAACTCCCAGCGCGCCGCTGCGGGTCTGGAAGCTGACCTCATCGAGCGAGGGGGCCAGTGTGTTCAGGATGATGAAGGCGCTGGCCAGGGTGGCATGACCACAGAGATCCACCTCTGTGGTGGGGGTGAACCAGCGCAGCGCGTAGTGCCCCGCGCTGCCGACGAAGAAGGCGGTCTCCGACAGGTTGTTTTCGGCGGCGATCTGTTGCAGCCGCTCATCGGGCAGCCAGTGCTCGAGAGGACAGACCGCGGCGGGATTGCCGCCAAACAGCCGGTCGCTGAAGGCGTCGACGATGAAGAGGCGCAGTTCCATGGGGGGCTTCCAGGCGGGGTGAAATGAATGGGGAGCATGCCGAGCGGCGCTGTTCCCGGTTGGCATGCGTAGCCTACAGGGCCCGTTCAGGCCGGACAAGTCCCCGGCCGTCAACAGCCTGGCCGCGGCGGCGTCTTGAGGAGAGCGCATGCCATGGCCCTCGGTCAGGCAGGCCGTTTTTTCAGGATCACCAGCGCTATGCCGCCCAGCACCGCCAGGGAGGCCAGCAGCAGCCGCAGGCTGAGCGGCTCATCGAGAAACAGGGTGCCGCCCAGCGCGGCGATGACGGGGACGCTCAGTTTCACCGTGGCGGCGAGGCTGTCGGTCATCGCCGGCAGGACCCGGTACCAGATGGCATAGCCGACCCCGGAAGCCAGGGCTCCCGAGGCCACCGCATAAGCGATGCCGATACCGTTGAGGGCCTGATGCGGGAGCATGGCCAGACTCAACAGCCATGCCATGGGCAGGGTGCGCAGGAAGTTGCCGGCCGTGACCCGGAGGGGATCGCCGGCTCCCTTGCCCCGCAGGGAGTAGAGGCCCCAGGCCATGCCCGCCCCCAGCATCAGCAGGGCAGCACCCGGCGGTGGCGCCGACACGCCTGGCAGCAACAGCCCGATGAGGCCGGTGCAGGCCAGCAGCAGGCCGACCCCCTGCCCGCGGCGTAGCCGTTCTCCTTGCCAGAGGCCATGTCCAATCATGGTGGCCTGGACAGCCCCGAACAGCAGCAGTGCCCCGCTCCCTGTCGGCAGCCTCACATAGGCAAAGGAGAAGCCGGCGGCATAGGCAAACAGCGCGGCGGCCGACAGCCAGTTGCCCGCGCCGGCCGCTGTGCCCTGGCGCAGCCGCACCAGCAGCCAGAGCATGCTGGCGCCGGAAAGCAGGCGGAGGCTGGTGAAGCTGGCAGCATCCAGACCGGCCTGCTCGAGGGCCAGGCGGCAGAGCAGGGCGTTGCCGGCAAAGGCCAGCATGGTCAGTGACGTCAGCAGCAGAACGCGGGCAGGGGACATGAGGCGGGCTCCATCAGTTCAGGGGCGTGATGTTCGGGTTTTGATGGGGGTGCTCCGGGCGCCCATGGTGCCCCGCGCTCGGCGGCGAGGCGGGGACAGCGCGCATCAGCGTCCCTGCTGGTACCTGAAGAAGAGGTAGGGCGCTATCAGCAGCCAAAGCGGGATCAGCCCCCACAGCTCTCCGGCCAGCAGATTGTAGGCGTGGCGGATCCGCTGCCAGGAGTGACCGCCAAGACGAGCCAGCCCGACTTCGAACAGCGCGGTCAGGAGACACCAGATGCCGCCGATGAGCCACGCCTGCTTGGCCGACTCGATGGGCCAATGGCGGGTCAGCAGCCAGAGGTAGCCGGTAAAGAGCAGCAGCAGTATGAGGGTGGACAGCTGGTGGGCGGCGCGCTCGCCCAGCCGGGATTGGTAGGCAAGATCGCGCAGGCCGCCATTGGCAATGGCGAGCAGCAGCATGCCGAACCAGGCAATGCAATAGGTGGTGAGCATGGTGGTGGCCTCCTTCTGTGCCCGACGCGGGTCCTCTGCTCAGATGGCCGGCAGACTCTCAGGCCTTCTTGACGAATTCTGTTTTCAGCTGCATGGCGCCGATGCCATCGATCTTGCAGTCGATGTCGTGATCCCCCTCCACCAGGCGGATGTTCTTCACCTTGGTGCCTATCTTGACCACCAGGGAAGAGCCCCGCACCTTGAGATCCTTGATCACGGTGACGGTATCGCCATCCTGCAGTTCATTGCCATGCGCATCCCGCCAGACCTTCTGGGTTTCGGTGCTCTCTTCGGCTTGTTGGGACCATTCGTGAGCACATTCCGGGCACACATACATGGCGCCGTCCTGATAAGTGTATTCCGAATGGCATTGGGGACAGGGAGGGATACTGCTCATGCTGCACCTTTTCTGAGTTGACTGGATGGGGGACCGGGCGGCAAGTGCGCACGCCGGCGACGGATCTGGCTGCCCATACCCTCATCATGGGCATGGTCAGGAGGCGGGCATGATAACGCCTGCGCTTCGGCGGTGACACCCCAAGCGGGATTTCGGCCCCCTGACACGGCGAAAACGCGCCCCTCGGGCTGCCGGTCGATGGGCGAGGAGGCCGTTACTGGGGGACAAACTCCAGTCGCTTGCGGTTGTTGCGGTATTTGGTGAAGTGACGGATCAGGCCGCTGTTGGCCACCACCTCCATTTCGGTTCGGTGGCGGTTGTCGAGCTCGGTGACAAAATGGATCAGGCGGCCGTCGTGCATGCCGTGGTCGCGGATGGCGAAGCGGTGCTGGTTTATCTTGCCGCGTTCGGTCAGCACCCTGTAGTCCCGGATGCCCTGATCGCTGGCGAAGTCGAACGCCAGCCGGGCCACAAAGGTGATGTAATCGATGAGCGGCGGCGTGAGGGGAACAGCCTTGTCGAGTCCGTCGACCCGCGCCAGTCGCCCGTCCCGGTAATGAAAGCGCACATCATGCTCATCCCCTTCCGAGCGCCCGGTTATCCTGGCCTGCTCGGGGATCATCTGTCCCTGGCGGATATGGAAGAGGCTGCTGGAGTCCAGATCCAACTTATAGAAGGGCACATGCTCGCGGACCCGCATCTGAAACCGGTAGCGCGCGCCCGTCAGGGCGGTCAGGCTGATGGAGGCCTCGCCGACGGCGATGCCGTACCAGTAAACCCGGTATTGTTGCCGAAACGGCTCGATGGCGACCGCCTGGCCGGCGGTCAGCATGGCCAGGCCGATGAGGCCCGCCAGCATCCGATAGCGGCGCCATTGGCTCATGCAAGGCCTCCTTGATTGGCTGATCTCAAAACAGCCCATGTCGGTTATCGGGGGCCCGTGTCAGCCCTTCGACTGCCAGAGCCCGAGCACGGCGCCGGTGGGGTCGCTGATGATGCTGAACCAGCCCATGTCGGAGACCGGCGTGACCTCCTTCACCTGGGTGGCACCGAGGGACAGGGCCTTTTGGGTCGCCGCCTCGATGTCGTCGACCTGCACATAGGGCAGCCAGGTGGAGGGCGCACCGGGCATGGGGTGGGTCATCATGCCGCCACCGGTGCCTTCGCCGACCTCAATCAGGAAATAGGCGCCTTGCGCCATCGGCATCTCCTGCAGCCGCCAGTCGAACAGCTGTTGGTAGAATTGTTTGGCCTGGTCGAGATCCGTGGTGTTCAGCTCCACATGCACGAAGGGATTGGCCATGCCGGGCTCCTTGGGTATCAGGTGAGAGGACGGCTCGGGATTCGAGCCGGGGGTGCACGCGGGACGCCACCCACCATTCATCCTAGTCCAGTCGGCCTGGCCATGCCTGCCGGTGGGCGAGGCCGGCAGGGCGTCAGGGGGCGGGCTCTGGCGGGCGATGGGCGACCAGGATCAGCTGCCGGGTATCGAAGCCGAGCGATGTGGCGCGGGCCACGAAGCGGGCCAGCAGCGCCGGCTCCACGGTAGGCGTTCTGGCCAGCAGCCACAGGTAATGGTGGTCGTAGCCCGACACGAACGCATACTGGTAGTGCTCCCTGTCCAGCTCGAACACCACGTAGGAGCCATAGAAGGGGCCGAAAAAGGAGACTTTCAGGTGTCCTTCATCGGGGGCGCCGACGAAGTAGGCCTTGCCTTCCGCCTGCTGCCAGCGCTGCTCGGTGCGGGAATAGCCGCGGTTGATGACCCGCACGCCGCCATCGTCCCGCAGCGAATAGTGGGCGGAGACGTTTTCCAGTCCGCGCTCGAAGCGGTGATCGAGGCGGGCTATCTCGTACCAGGTGCCCAGATAGGGTTGCAGTTCGAATCCGGTGACCGGTCGCACCCCCTCGGGCATGCCCAGGCAAGCGCTCAAACAGCAGCACAGCAGCGGAAGCAGAATGTGACGCATGAGGATCCTCCCACGATCCGTTGCCGGCCATGACCGGCGGTACCCCATAGCGAGGGCAACCAGCGGACACTATGGGTCCGTGGCCCCGGCGGTGTTTGCGTTGCGCCCCGGCGCCGATCCCTTGTGCAACAGCAGCAGACCCGCCAGCGCGGAAAAAATCGATGCCGACAGGATGCCCAATTTGGCGGAATTGGCCAGCTCGGGGCTGAACGCGAGGTTGGCGATGAACAGGGCCATCGTGAAGCCGATGCCGGCGAGCACACCACCGGCGGTCAGCAACATCCAGCTGAGCTCCCGGGGCCTGGTCGCGATGCCCGCGCGCACGGCCAACCAGCTGAAGAGCAACACACCAAGGGGTTTGCCGAGCACGAAGCCGACAAAAACGGCCAGGGTGGTGGCGTTGCCAATATCGGCGAGGGTGATCGACACGCCGGCGTTGGCAAAGGCAAACAGCGGCATGATCACGAAGCCGACCCAGGGGTGCAGTAGCAGCTCCAGGCGCTCAACCGGCGACAGCGACTCACGCGCCGCGGCCTCCGCCATGCGCAGAGCCCGGCGATCCTCCGAATCACCGCGCCAGTGGTCACCGGGTGGATAGGCCACCAGGCGATCCAGGATGGCATGCAGACGTTTGCCACTGACCCAGCGGCCGGTCGGGGTCATCAGGCCGAGAATGACGCCGGTGACGGTGGCATGGATCCCGGATGCATCCACCGCCATCCAGACTAGCCCACCGCCCACAAAAAAGGTTGCCATGCTGCGTACGCCCAGCAGCGCCAGGGTGCGAATGATGACGAGGCCGATGGCGGCCAGCCCCAGGGCCGCCCAACTGATGTGACTGCTATAGCCGACGGCGACCACCAGAATGGCCCCGATATCGTCGACGATGGCCAATGACAGCATGAAGATGCGCAGGCTCTGGGGGATGCGCGTCCCCAGCAACGCCAGGCAGCCGATGACGAAGGCGGTATCGGTCGACATCACCGTGCCCCACCCCGTCTGGCCGGGCTGACCCGATTGTAAAAGCCAGTAGAGCAGGGCTGGCACCAGCATGCCGCCCAGGGCCGCCATGATGGAGAGCGTGGCCATGCGCGGGTTGCGCAGTTCGCCCAGCACCAGCTCCCGCTTCAGTTCCAGGGCGACCAGGAAGAAGAACAGCGTCATCAAGGCGTCGTTGATCCACTCCTTCAGCGAGCGGCTGAACTCCAGCGCGCCGATCCGGATCCCCACCGGTATTTCCCAGGCCTCCAGAAAATGCTGGCTCCATGGCGAGTTGGAGAGCAGCAGGGCGGCAAGGGTAAACAGCAGCAGCACCGAACCGGCCGCGGCCTCGATACGCAGGAAGCGCGCGACCGGCTTGCTCAGCAAATCCATGAGCGCCGCAGGCAGTTGCGGCGGGGCCACTCTCGTCGGCTGATCGTCAGGCATGGCGTTATTCCGTGAGCAGGGGCGCGTCATCCCGTGAGCGGGTGGCGACACACTCTAGAAGCGTAGATGAAGAAGCGGTGCGGCATGGCGCTATCGGCGGGCAGGGCGCGCTTGCGTGAGCCGATGTTCACCGCCGCCGCACGCTATCGTGCCAGTCCGGTTTCACACGCTAACCATCTGAGTCTTTAGGGGGCGGGCTTCGGCGGCCGTTTTGCGCCGCGGCGGCGAGGTTACGCCGGATCGTAGCTCAAAAGGAGCTGATTGGATTGGCCCGGCATGCCAGCCGGCCGTGCCAGCCGACAAAAGCCGACAGGCCACTTGTTCTTTTCCGCACAAAACGTCTGCCTTTGTACTGTTATTTTTTGCGACCGGAATCACGAAACTCATGAAGTGTTAATAATTTCAATTACTTAGTTGTTATTGGCCCATTGGTACAAGCCATGCATTACATAACTCGTCAACTGTCATTCTTAAGGAGATAACAACATGGCAATTCGTCAATGTGCAATCTACGGTAAGGGCGGTATCGGTAAGTCTACCACCACCCAGAACCTGGTTTCAGCGCTGGCTGAAATGGGCAAGAAGGTCATGATCATCGGTTGTGACCCTAAGGCTGACTCCACTCGTCTGATCCTGCACGCAAAGGCTCAGAACACCATCATGGAAATGGCTGCCGAAGTCGGCTCCGTTGAAGATCTGGAACTGGAAGATGTGCTTCAGATCGGGTACGGCGGTGTTCGTTGCGCCGAGTCAGGTGGTCCCGAGCCAGGAGTGGGTTGTGCCGGTCGTGGTGTTATCACCGCCATCAACTTCCTGGAAGAAGAAGGCGCCTACGATGACGAACTCGACTTCGTATTCTACGACGTACTGGGTGACGTGGTCTGTGGTGGTTTCGCCATGCCCATCCGTGAAAACAAGGCTCAGGAAATCTACATCGTTTGC
Source organism: Aeromonadaceae bacterium (assembly GCA_041595355.1). Classification (GTDB taxonomy): domain Bacteria; phylum Pseudomonadota; class Gammaproteobacteria; order Enterobacterales; family Aeromonadaceae; genus JBFHKO01. Next base: position 14,439 of record JBFHKO010000016.1, on the reverse strand, counting down.
TCCGGCGAGATGATGGCCATGTACGCGGCCAACAACATCTCCAAGGGCATCGTGAAGTACGCCAAGTCCGGTTCCGTCCGTCTGGGTGGCCTGATCTGTAACTCCCGTAAGACCGACCGTGAAGACGAGCTGATCATCGCTCTGGCCGAGAAGCTGGGCACCCAGATGATCCACTTCGTACCGCGTGACAACATCGTACAGCGTGCCGAAATCCGCCGTATGACCGTTATCGAGTACGACCCGACCTGTAACCAGGCTGACGAGTACCGCGCCCTGGCCCGCAAGGTGGTCGACAACAAGCTGCTGGTGGTTCCGACCCCGGTCACCATGGACGAGCTGGAAGAGCTGCTGATGGAGTTTGGCATCATGGATGCCGAAGACGAGTCCATCATCGGCAAGACCGCTGCCGAAGAAGCGGTGAGCTGAGCTCCGAGATCGCATCCCGGCTGGCAGTGATGCTGCCAGCCTTGGATGAACTGCCAATTGCAAGGAACCTGCTATGAACGACAGAACTCGCGAACAGAATCTGGCGCTGATCCAGGAAGTACTCGAAATCTACCCGGAAAAAGCGCGCAAGGATCGTAAGAAGCACCTCACGGTCAACGATCCGACGTTGGAAAAAGCCAACAAGTGCATCACCTCCAACCGTAAGTCCCTGCCGGGTGTCATGACCCAGCGTGGTTGTGCCTATGCAGGCTCCAAGGGTGTGGTATTCGGTCCCATCAAGGACATGATCCACCTGTCTCACGGTCCGGTTGGCTGTGGCGCCTACTCCCGTGCCGGTCGTCGCAACTACTACACCGGTGTGACCGGCGTAAACAGCTTCGGCACCATGAACTTCACCTCCGATTTCCAGGAAAAGGATATCGTGTTCGGCGGCGACAAGAAGCTGAGCAAGATCATCGAGGAGATGGAAATGCTGTTCCCGCTCTCCAAGGGTATCTCTGTCCAGTCCGAGTGTCCGGTCGGCCTCATCGGTGACGACATCGAAGCGGTATCCAAGGAATCAGCCAAGAAAATCAACAAGCCTGTCGTTCCGGTGCGTTGTGAAGGCTTCCGTGGCGTCTCCCAGTCCCTGGGTCACCACATCGCCAACGACGTGGTGCGTGACTGGATCCTGGGCAACCGTGATGACGTAGCCTTCGAATCCACGCCCTATGACGTGGCCATCATCGGTGACTACAACATCGGTGGTGACGCCTGGTCCTCCCGCATCCTGCTGGAAGAGATTGGTCTGCGCGTGGTGTCCCAGTGGTCCGGTGACGGTACCCTGGCCGAAATGGAAAACACCCCCCGCGTCAAGCTGAACCTGGTGCACTGCTACCGCTCCATGAACTACATCTCTCGCCATATGGAAGAGAAGTACGGGATACCATGGATGGAATACAACTTCTTCGGACCGAGCAAGACCGCAGAATCCCTGCGCAAGATTGCAGCCCAGTTCGACGAAACCATCCAGGCCAACGCCGAAGCGGTCATCGCCAAGTACGAGGCCCAGACGGCTGCCGTTATCGCCAAGTACAAGCCGCGCCTGGAAGGCAAGCGCGTCATGTTGTACGTCGGTGGTCTGCGTCCGCGTCACGTCATCGGTGCCTATGAAGATCTGGGCATGGAAATTGTCGGTACCGGCTACGAATTTGCGCACAACGACGACTACGACCGCACCCTGCCGGAGCTGTCCGATACCGCGCTGCTGTATGACGACGTCACCGGTCTGGAATTCGAAGAGTTCGTCAAGGCAGTGAAGCCGGATCTTATCGGCGCCGGCGTGAAAGAGAAGTACATCTTCCAGAAGATGGGCGTTCCTTTCCGTCAGATGCACAGCTGGGATTACTCGGGCCCCTACCACGGCTTCGATGGGTTCGCCATCTTCGCCCGCGACATGGACATGACCCTGAACAATCCCTGCTGGTCTCAACTGACCGCACCCTGGAAGAAGTCTGCCTAATTGGCAGGTCCGACAGTCAATGACCCGTTAGTTCACAGATGAGTGGCGCGGGAGGAGACAGCTATGAGTCAGAATATCGATAACATCAAACCCTGCTATCCCTTGTTCGAGCAGGAAGAGTATCAGAGCCTGATGGCCAGCAAGCGCGGCCAGTTCGAAGAGGCTCATGATGATGCCAAGGTGCAGGAAGTCTTTGAATGGACGACCACCGAGGAATACAAGGAACTGAACTTCAAGCGTGAAGCGCTGACCGTTGACCCGGCGAAAGCCTGTCAGCCCCTGGGCGCCGTGCTCTGTTCCCTGGGCTTTGAAAAGACCCTGCCGTATGTGCATGGTTCACAAGGTTGCGTGGCCTACTTCCGCAGCTACTTCAACCGCCACTTCAAGGAGCCGATCGCCTGCGTATCCGACTCCATGACTGAAGATGCGGCCGTATTCGGTGGCCATGCCAACATGAACGATGGCCTCGAGAATGCGCTGGCCATGTACAAGCCGGAAATCATCGCCGTCTCCACCACCTGTATGGCTGAAGTTATCGGTGACGACCTGCAGGCCTTCACCAACAACGCCAAGAAAGATGGCCACATCCCGACGGATCTGCCGGTTCCCTACGCCCACACGCCGAGCTTCATCGGCAGCCATGTGACCGGTTGGGACAACATGTTCGAGGGCTTCTGCAAGACCTTCACCGATGCCAAGGCCAGCTACGAAGTCGGCAGCAACGGCAAGATCAACCTGGTGGCCGGTTTCGATGCCTACCTGGGCAACTTCCGGGTGCTGAAGCGCATGATGAGCGAGATGGGTGTGGGCTACAGCCTGCTCTCCGACCCCTCGGAAGTGCTGGACACCCCGGCCGACGGCGAATACCGCATGTATGCCGGTGGCACCACCCAGGCCGAGATGAAGGATGCGCCGAACGCCATCGACACCCTGCTGCTGCAACCCTGGCAGCTGGTGAAGACCAAGAAGGTGGTCAAGGAGCTGTGGAACCAGCCGGCTACCGGGATGAACATCCCCATGGGCCTGGAGTGGACCGACGAGCTGCTGATGAAGGTCTCCGAGCTGACCGGCAAGGCCATCCCGGAATCCCTGGCTACCGAGCGTGGTCGTCTGGTCGACATGATGACCGACTCCCACACCTGGCTGCACGGCAAGAAGTTCGGCATCTTCGGTGACCCGGATTACCTGCTGGGCCTGACCAAGTTCCTGCTGGAGCTGGGCTGCGAGCCGACCGTCATCCTGTGCAACAACGGCTCCAAGAAGTGGCAGAAAGCCATGCAGAAGATGCTGGCCGACTCGCCTTACGGCCAGAACAGCGAAGTCTTCATCGGTTGCGACCTGTGGCACTTCCGTTCACTGATGTTCACCAACAAGCCGGACTTCATGATCGGCAACTCCTACGCCAAGTTCATTCAGCGTGACACCCTGGCCAAGGGCAAGGAGTTCGAGGTGCCGCTCATCCGTCTGGGCTTCCCGATCTTCGACCGTCACCACCTGCATCGCATGACCACCTGGGGTTACGAAGGGGCCATGTACATGCTGACCACACTGGTTAACGCCGTGCTGGAGAAGCTGGACGAGGACACCATGGTACTCGGCAAGACCGACTACAACTTCGACCTGGTGCGTTAATCCAACGCAGTGTACCGACAGGGGAACGAGGTCCGCCTCGTTCCCCAACTCCATGAGTTCCGGGCGTGCAACCTGGTGAGTGAACAAAGGCGCAGGGCCAGTCCCGAGTGCCGAGAGACGAGGAAGATCCCATGCCCAATATCATGTTTCGTCAGCAAGAAGACGGTTTGTACGGTTACATCGCCAAGCGCGATCTGGAATCGCGGGTGAGCAGCATCGAATTCTCTTCCGAGGAGTGCTGGGGCGGTCGCATCGAGCTGGAGACCGGCGAGACCTATTACCTGGAGCCGATGGACAAGATGCCGCGTTTGCCGGCCACCGTGCGCGTCAAGCGTGCCGCTGAATAAGCCAGTCCGTTCCCCAAGCAATCGACGAGGAGAGAGACCATGAACAGCCTTCTGGAAAGTCAGGTTTACTGGCGACTGATCGCCCTGGCACAGAGTGTCCCGGAGCTGGATCAGGTCGTCCTGTTCGACTGGATCAGTGGCATCCTGAGCGGGCCGCTGAACAGCAATTCTCTGCAACAACTGAGCCTGGAAAGCCTGCAAGAGGGGGCTCCCGAGGCGCTGCAGGCGCTGCCGCCATCACGCTGGCAAGCCATGCTGGATTGCCTGCATGGCGCCCTGCCGACGCACCTCAATCCCATTCCCGCCGTCGGTGGCCGCGAAGACGCCCTCTGCGTCGCCTTTGCCTCCAGCGATGGGCTGACCATCAATGGTCACTTTGGCAATTGCACCCTGTTTTTCATCTATCAGGTGCTGCCGTCCGGCAGCCAGCTGATCGACATTCGCCGCTATGTGGCCGAGGCGGGCACCGAAAGCAACGAGGCGCGTGCCGCCCTGCTGCACGGTTGCCACCTGCTCTTCTGTGAAGCCATCGGCGGCCCGGCTGCGGCCCGGGTGATCCGTCACGGGGTGCATCCCATCAAGACCAAACGCGATAACCGCATCGACAACCAGCTTGCGTCCCTCGGCGACCTGATGAGCGGCCAGCTGCCGCCCTGGCTCGCCAAGGCACTGGGACGCAAGGATGATTTGGGCCGTCGTTTCAGCCTGGCTGAAACGGAGCTCGACTAAGGCTTCCAATTGACGCCAGTCGTCAGGGAGGTTCATCACCGACGGGGGTCAGGCCGGGGGGGCTGCCCCCCGTCTGGATGATGATCCGACAGTCAGCCAGTGGCAGCTGTCGGGATTGTTGCAAAGGTGACAATCAAAATATGTTTTAAAACAGTTGGTTAGGGTTGGTTTATCCCTTGCAGCGCTATTTGCTTAACCGACAACAGGCAGTAATGAGGAGTCGAGATGAAGGGCAATGAGATAGCAGCACTGATGGATGAGCCGGCCTGTGGCCACAATGCCAAATCCAAATCCGGCTGCAGCGCGCCCAAGCCGGGCGCGACTGCAGGCGGCTGCGCCTTTGATGGCGCACAAATCACCCTGCTGCCGGTCGCCGATGTGGCCCACCTGGTACATGGCCCCATAGGCTGTACCGGCAGTTCCTGGGACAACAGAGGCACCCGCAGCTCCGGACCCGAGTTGTTCCGCCTGGGTTTCACCACCGATCTGAACGAGCAGGATGTGATCATGGGGCGCGGCGAACGCCGGCTGTACCATGGCATCAAGCATATCGTCGATCGGTATCATCCCGCCGCCGTGTTCATCTACAACACCTGCGTGCCGGCCATGGAAGGCGACGATATCGAGGCGGTGTGCCGTGCCGCCGAGGCCAAGGTCGGGGTGCCGGTGATACCGGTGGATGCCGCCGGTTTTTATGGCAGCAAGAACCTTGGCAACCGTATCGCCGGCGAGGTGATGGTGGAGAAGGTGGTGGGCACGGCCGAGCCGGCGCCCTGGCCCAGTGAGGCCGCCATTCCTGCCGAGCGCGGACACAGCATCGGCCTCATCGGCGAGTTCAATATCGCCGGCGAATTCTGGAACGTGCAACCGTTGCTGGACGAGCTGGGCCTGCGGGTGCTCTGCACCCTGGCCGGCGACGCGCGCTTTCACGAGGTGCAGACCCTGCATCGCGCCGAGCTGAACATGCTGGTCTGCTCCCGCGCCCTCATCAACGTGGCGCGCAAGCTGGAGACGCGCTACCGGACGCCCTGGTTCGAGGGCAGCTTCTACGGCGTACGCGACATGTCCGATGCCCTGCTGACCATGGCGCGGATGCTCGACGACGACGATCTGCTGGCGCGCACCCGGGCACTGGTGGCGCGCAAGGAGGCCGAGACCGAGGCCCAGCTGGCGCTGTACCGGCCACGCCTCAAGGGCAAGCGGGTGCTGCTGTACACCGGTGGCGTCAAGTCCTGGTCGGTGGTGTCGGCGCTGCAGGATCTGGGCATGGAGGTGGTGGCCAGCGGTACCCGCAAGTCTACCGAGGAGGACAAGGCGCGCATCCGCGAGCTGATGGGCGACAACGCCATCATGCTGGAGGAGGGCAATCCCCGGCTGTTGCTGGATGTCTTCTACCAGCAGCGCGCCGATCTGATGATCGCCGGTGGCCGCAACATGTACACCGCCTACAAGGCCCGCATTCCGTTCCTTGACATCAACCAGGAGCGGGAGCATGCCTTCGCCGGCTATGAAGGCATGGTGGAGCTGGCCCGCCAGATCTGCCTGACGTTGGAAAGTCCCATTTGGCCGCAGGTCAAACAACGGGCGCCCTGGCAATAAGCCGGGCCGATAGCCGCAAGCCGACAGCAGAGAGGACCCCCCACATGGCTCAAATCGTCAAGAACAGCAAACCCCTGGCCACCCAGCCCATCAAGAGTGGCCAACCCCTGGGCGCCATCCTGGCCGCCCTGGGCCTGGAGCGCTGCATTCCCCTGATCCACGGTGCCCAGGGCTGCAGCGCCTTCGCCAAGGTATTCTTTATCCAGCATTTTCATGAGCCGGTGCCGCTGCAATCCACCGCCATGGATCCCATCACCACCATCATGGGCTCGGATGACAACATAGTGCAGGCGCTGGCGACCCTGTGCGAGAAGAGCAATCCGCGCCTCATCGCCCTGATGAGCTCCGGCCTCTCCGAGGCGCAGGGGACGGACATGAGCCGGGCGCTCAAGGCGTTCCGGCTTCAGCATCCCAAGTTCGAGCGCACCGAAGTCGTCACCGTCAACACGCCGGACTTCTACGGCAGCCTCGAAAACGGCTACAGCGCCCTGGTGGAGAGTCTGGTGGAGCAATTGGTCCCCGAGCAGGCACTGCGCTCGGTGCGCAAGAAGCGCGTCAACCTGCTGCTCAGCCACATGCTGACCCCGGGCGATGTCGAGCTTATCCGCCACTATGTCGAGGCCTTCGGCCTGCAGCCGGTGATGGTGCCGGACATCTCGCGCTCCATGGATGGGCACCTGGCGCGCGGTGACTACCTGTCGGTTTCCCAGGGAGGCAGCGACGTCAACCTGCTGCGTCAGCTGGGGCAGAGCAGCCTGACCCTGGTGGTCGGTCCCTGCATGACCCGCGCCGGCCAGTTGCTGGCCAAGCGCAGCGGCGTGGAGAGCGTGTACTTCCCGCACCTGATGAGCCTGGCGGAGATGGATCGCTTCATCGACAGTCTGCGCCGCCAGTCCGACCGTCAGGTCCCGGAGTGGATAGAGCGCCAGCGCGGTCAGCTCACCGACGCCATGATAGACACCCATACCTGGGTCAACGGCCGGCGCATCGGTCTGGCCGCCGAGGGCGATTTGCTCACCGCCTGGCTGGCCTTTGCCGCCAGTGTCGGCCTGGAGCCCGCCGCCGTGGTGGCGCCGGTCAACCAGCCCTGGCTGGCCAGCCTGCCGGTGGACAAGGTGCTGATCGGCGATCTGGAGGATCTGCAGGACAGTCTGGGCGAGCAGGGGGCCGATCTGCTGCTGGCCAACTCCCATGCCAGTGTCCTGGCCGACGAATTGGGCGTGCCGCTCATCCGCATTGGCTTCCCCATCTTCGATCGCTTCGGCGAGTTCCGACGCGTACGCCAGGGCTATGCCGGCATGCGTGACAGCCTGTTCGAGATAGCCAATCACATGCAGGCCGCCTGCCATGGCCGGCCCACTTATCACTCGCCGCTGAAACAGCCGCTAGAGGCCATGTCGGCGGCGCAACCGGCAGTGGAGGTGATCCAGTGAGCCATCTGCAACGTCACCTGCGGGTGAGCGATGAATATCAACCCAGCCTCAAGGTCGCCTTTGCCAGTGGCGACATGAAGACGGTGGATCAGCATTTCGGCTCCTGCCAGAGCCTGGTGGTCTACGGCGTGGAGCCGGACAGCAGCGAACTGCTGCAGGTGGCCGAGTTCCAGGTGCAGGAGGGCCACTCCCAGGCCAAGCTGACCAGCCGCATCGAGGTGATCGGCGACTGTTTCGCGGTGTTTTGCGTCGCGGTGGGGGAGTCGGTGTTTCGCCAGTTGCTGGCGGTCGGGGTGCGGGCCATCCGGGTGGAGGGGGGGACCCCCATCTCCGGGCTGATCCAGCAGTTGCAGGGGCAATGGCCTGCCCAGGCGGTCAATCGCAAGCAGCGGGCGCGCAGTCCGGATCGCTTTGCCGAACTGGATGCAACCGGCTGGGAAGATAACTGAGGGCCCCGGTCCGGGCACCCAACGGGATTCGATACTGCAATAGAGGAGAGCAACATGAGTGACAAGTTCATCACCGGGTTGACCCGCGGCGGCTCGCCGTGGACGCCCAGTTTCGTGACCGGCGTCGATGCGCAGAAGTGCATCGGCTGTGGCCGCTGCTACAAGGTCTGTGCCCGCAACGTGTTCAACCTGGTGGACAAGTCCGATCTGGTCGAGGATTTCGACGAGGATGAGGATGACGATGATGGCGCCATGGTCATGACCGTGGCCGATGCCAATGACTGCATCGGTTGCGGCGCCTGTTCCCGGGTCTGCTCCAAGAACTGCATCAGCCATGCGCCCATGGGCGCCTGAGGCGGGATCAGTCGAACATGACGATGTCCTTTGCGGGGGAGGTTTCTCCCCTCAGCATGTTGCCCGGAGCTTGCTCCGGGCTTTTTTTGTTGGCGACGTCAATCGAGCTCGCCACTCAGGGTGTGGCTTGCGTTTTTAACCACGCCCGCGCCCCCAGGCCGGCGGCGCGGCCGCTGGCGAAGCAGGCGCTGAGCAGGTAGCCGCCGGTGGGGGCTTCCCAGTCCAGCATCTCGCCGGCGCAGAACACCCCCGGCAGGTCGGTCAGCATCAACCGCTCGTCGAGCGCCTCGAAACAGACGCCGCCGGCGGTGCTGATGGCCTCGTCCATGGGGCGGGTGGCGTTAAGGCGCAGCGGCAGCGCCTTGATGGCAGCGGCCAGACGCACGGGATCGCTGTAGCTGGCCTTGTCCAGCAATTCGCGTAGCAGGCCGGCCTTGACGCCGTCGATGCCGACTCGGCTCTTGAGCTGGCTGGTCAGGGACTTGCTGCCGCGGGCGCGCAGCTCGGCCAGCACCCGCTCCTCACTCTTGCCGGGGGCCAGATCCAGGTGGATCAGCGCCGAACCCTGCGCGTCAATGTCGTCGCGCAGGCGGGCGGCAAAGCCATAGATGAGGCTGCCTTCCACGCCGTGGCGGGTGATGACACATTCGCCCTGGCGCTGTTCGCTGCGGCCATCGGCGCTGCTGTGGCTCAGTACCACCGTCTTCAGCGGCGTGCCGGCGAATTGCTGGCGGAAGGCGTCGCTCCAGGCGATCTCGAAGCCGCAGTTGGCGGGCTTCAATGGTGCCACCGCGATGCCGCGCTCGGCCAGTAGCGGAACCCAGGCACCGTCGGAGCCGAGGCGGGCCCAGCTGCCGCCGCCGAGGGCCAGCACCACGGCATCGGCCTGATGACGAACCTCGCCTTCGGGGGTGGTGAAACGCAGGCCGCCGTCTTGGTGCCAGCCGAGAAAGCGGTGGCGCAGGTGAAAGCTCACCCCCTGACTGCGCAGGCGCACCAGCCAGGCGCGCAGCAGCGGCGCCGCCTTCATGTCGCTCGGGAACACCCGCCCGGAGCTGCCGACGAAGGTGTCGATACCGAGTTCCCTTGCCCAGGCGCGCAGGGCCTCGCCATCGAAGGCGCTCAGCAGGGGGGCCAGCCGGTCGGCGCGTTCGCCATAGCGGCCAAGGAAGGCGGGGAAGGGCTCGGAGTGGGTGAGGTTGAGGCCGCCGCGGCCAGCCTGCAGGAACTTGCGCCCTACCGAGGGCATGGCATCGAAGAGGGTGACCGCCATGCCCGCCTGGCTCAGCATCTCCGCGGCCATCAGGCCGGCCGGCCCCCCGCCCACTATGGCCACCTTGTGTTGCTGCATGCTCATTCCCCTCGGCTCCTGCGCTCGATAAAGGACGCATTGTAGCACTGTGGCGCCGGGCGGGCAGGTTGGCTGGCAAGAGGGGGTATTTCGTGACCAATGCCTGGCCGCCGTTGCCGCTTCCGACATTCTGTCATCTGTGCGACAAAATCGACAAACCAGCGCCCTTTGTCCGGATTTAATGGCACCTTTATTTTTTAAGGTGATGAAAAACAATGGTTTTTTATGTGGCATTTCACTTGCTTTATTGTGATCGTAGTCACAGGAGATGCCATCATGATCCAGATCGAGACCGCCGCCCTGGCGCAGCTAAAACAACTCCAGCAGGCCCTGGGCCAGCTCAGTATCGGATTACGCCTGATCGCCTCGGGGGATCCCTGCCTCGGCATCAAGGTCGACATGGCCTGGACGGCCCGTCGCGAGGTGGATGATGTGCAGTATCAGGTCGATGACCTCACCCTGCTGGCGGATCGTCATCAATGGCCGCTGCTTAAAGGCTGTCGCATTTCCCTCGGGGAGCGGCTGGGCGTGGCGGGTCTCAACATTCAGGTGATGCCGGCCGGATGCAGTTGCGACAAGGGCAGTTGCGTACCGGCCACGGCCACCAATTAATCGGGCGTACCGAGGGAGAATATTTATGTGGAACTATTCTGAAAAAGTAAAAGAACACTTCTTTAATCCTCGTAACGCCAAGGTGATCAGCGATGCCAATGCCGTCGGTGATGTCGGCTCCATCAGCTGTGGCGATGCTCTGCGCCTGATGCTGAAAGTCGATCCCGAGAGCGAGTTGATCACCGACGCCGGTTTCCAGACCTTTGGTTGCGGCAGCGCCATTGCCTCCTCGTCGGCGCTGACCGAGCTCATCATCGGCAAGACCCTGACAGAGGCCAAGGCCATCAGCAATCAGGACATCGCCGACTACCTGGATGGCCTGCCGCCCGAGAAGATGCACTGTTCGGTGATGGGCCAGGAAGCCCTTGAAGCCGCCATCGCCAACTACCGCGGTGAGGTGTGGTGCGACGACCACGAGGAAGGCGCCATGATCTGCAAGTGCTTCGCCGTGGACGAGCCCAAGATAGTGCGGGCGGTGAAGGAAAACGGCCTGACCAGCCTGACCGAGGTGATCCACTACACCAAGGCCGGCGGTGGCTGCAGCGCCTGCCACGAGAAGATCGAGCAGGTGCTGGAGAAGGTGCTGGCCGTCACGCCCTGCGCCGAAGCGCGCGTCAGCTGTGAGCCCCTCGAGCGCAGCAAGGTGGCCCCCAACATCGATCTGTCCAAGAAGAGCGAAGAGTGGCAGCTGGTGGCCTCGGTGCTGGAGGCGATGCGACCCAATCTGCAGGCCGATGGTGGCGACGTGGCCCTCATCAGCGTCAGCGAGACCCAGGTGGAAGTGGCGCTCTCCGGCAGCTGTGTGGGCTGCATGATGACCGACATGACCCTGGCCTGGATCCAGCAAAGCCTGATGGAGAAACTGGGCCGTTTCATCAAGGTCGTCAGTGTCACCCAAGCCGAAACCATGCCGGTATAAGGAGCCTCCCATGAAGAAGAACATCTATCTGGACAACAACGCCACCACCCGCATGGATCCCATGGTGCTGGAAGCCATGATGCCGTTCCTCACCGAGCACTACGGCAACCCCTCTTCCATCCATGGCTTCGGCGAGCCGGTCCGCAAGGCCCTGGCCCGTGCCCGTGAGCAGGTGGCGGCCCTGCTGGGCGCCACCCACGACAGCGAGATCATCTTCACCTCCTGCGCCACCGAGGCCAACAGCACGGCGCTGCTTTCCGCGGTGGAAGCCTTCCCGGAGCGCAAGGAGATCATCACCACAGTAGTGGAGCACCCGGCCATCCTGGAGGTGTGCGAGCACCTGGAGCGGCGCGGCTATACCATCCACCGCCTGGGCGTGAACGGCAAGGGGCAGCTGGATCTGGCGCAGTATCAGGCCGTGCTGAGCGACAAGGTGGCTCTGGTCTCGGTCATGTGGGCCAACAATGAAACCGGCACCATCTTCCCGGTGCAGAGCATGGCCAGCATGGCCAAGGAAAAGGGGGTGCTGTTTCACACCGATGGCGTGCAGGCAGTGGGCAAGCAGCCCATCAACCTGGCCAGTAGCGACATCGATCTGCTCTCCTTCTCCGGCCACAAGCTGCACGGCCCCAAGGGCGTGGGTGCCCTGTACGTGAAGCGCGGCACCCGCTTTCGGCCGCTGCTGCGCGGTGGTCACCAGGAGCGCGGCCGCCGGGCCGGTACCGAGAATGCCGCCGCCATCGTTGGTCTCGGCATGGCCTGTGAGCTGGCCGAGGTGCACATGCCGATGATGGAGGCGCATACCCGCCAGCTGCGCGACAAGCTGCAGGCGGCGCTGCTGGAGGCCGTGCCCTGCTCGCTGGTGACCGGCGATGAGGCGAGCCGCACCGCCAACACCCTCAACATTGCCTTCGAATACATCGAGGGCGAGGCGATACTGCTGATGCTGAACCAGCTGGGTATCGCCGCCTCCAGCGGCAGTGCCTGCACCTCCGGCTCCCTGGAGCCCTCGCATGTGATGCGCGCCATGGGCATTCCCTACACCGCGGCCCATGGCAGCGTGCGCTTCTCCCTGTCGCGCTATACCCGCGAGCGCGAGATTGACTACGTGATCGAGAAGCTGCCGCCGGTCATCGAGCGTCTGCGCTCCCTGTCACCCTACTGGGTGCAGAACAAGCCGCAGCTGGCCGAGCTGGGCGAATTCGCCCCGGCCTACGGCTGAGGCGGGCAGCGCTATCCTTCCGTCGACAGGGATGGACATTCGGGGGCCAATGGAAACATTGGCCCTTTTTTCATCCGCGCGTAAAACTGACGGCAGGCTGTCGAAACCGGGAATGTGGCCGTCATGGAGGGTGGCGTTTGTGACCAGACTCTATACTGGTACTGGGGGCGGGCAGAGAGGTGTAGGGTTTCCTTGTGTTGACTGCTTCCGCCATGGCCATGCAGGCCATGGCCAGATAACTAAAGGAGTAGCGTATGAGTTACAAGCACATTCTGGTCGCGGTTGATCTGCACGAGCCGAGTGACATTTTGATTGCCAGGGCGGTGTCACTGGCCAAGAATCTGGATGCGAAAATCTCCTTTGTGACGGTGGATGTTTCTCATCTGGACAGCGGTATCCGTGACTTTGATCCTTCCGAAGAGAGCTTTATCCACGAAAAATATGACGCCAAGCTGGCAGGGCTGACGGCGCTGCTGGATTCGGTTGAATATCCCATTGAAAACAAACTGGTGGTGATGGGCGAGGTGGAGGAAAAACTGCTCCAGACGGTGAAGACGCTCGGCGCCGATCTGATGATAAGCGGCCACCATCATGGTTTCTGGAATCGCTGGTGGTCATCCGCCCGCAAGCTGGTCGATATCACTACCGTCGATTTGCTCCTGATCCATATCTAGCTGTGCACAGAACGGGCGTCGTATCCAGCCGGCCGGTGTACCGATAACCCACTGTTTTTCGACGTGGTGGGTTTTTGCTTGACCATCCGCGCGTGGATGTGACGCGGAGCGCGGCCCGGTGCCCTATCGCTGGCCCTGGCGCATGCAGCCGCCGGCCAGCATAAACCAAGGGCTCAGTGGTACGCTGGTTCCGCTGGCGCTGCACCACCGCTCAAACGATGAGTACAAGTTGCGCGGGGGGCACGGGCGACTTCTGGCTACGGACGATGGGTTTCGAATCGGGTCTTCTTTATGCCAGAACTGGTGTGGCCGGGGCAAGGGGGGGGAGGGGCACCGGACTGGCTACTTTGTGTGGGGGGGCGTAGCGGGAAAGCTTAGCAGCACTCCTCTTCCAGACGGTCGAGCAGGTGCAGTGCTTCGGTGTCCTCGTGGCTTTCGAACAGCTCGCGGACCTGGTTCAGGTTGCTGTGGATGAGAAACAGATCATCCGGTTTGGGACCGCTGCCGCCGGCCGCCTTCTTCTTGAAATATTCCCAGAAGGCATTGCTGTTGGCCGGATTGTCGATATAGCGGCGTATGTGGCTCATTACCTCCTGGGCCTTGCCATCGCAATCGATGCCTTCGAAGCTGATATAGCGGTCGGGATTGGCCGGATCGGGGCGGGTCCCGCTGACGCGAACACAACATTTGCTCATTATTGTTACTCCATTAGCCATGATCGGGTTGAGAGCATGGTAGCTTGCTCGCAGGGTCAAGACTGTCGGCTGGACGACAGTGGGCTGTGCCAGTGGGCCAATGCCTCAGGCTGGCGCAGCAGCAGGCTGCGACGCCCCTGACGCTCGATAATGCCTTCCCGCTCCATGCGATTGAGCAGAGTGGAGACCGATTGGCGGCTGGTGCCAAGCAGCAGGGCGATGTCGCCGGTGGCCAGATCCAGCGGCAGGCGAATACCCTCTTCGCAGGGCTGGCCGCGCTGTTTGGCAGTGCTGAGCAGGTAGCGCACCAGCCGGCTGGCCACGTCGCGAAAGGCCAGATCCTCGATCAGGCCGATACAGTTCTCCAGCAGGCCGCCCAGTACCCGCATGATAAGGGGCGCCATGCCCGGCGCGGTGGCCAGGCTCTGGCCAAACCGGCGGCTTTCCATCAGCAGCAGCTGACTGGGTTTGAGGG
>JBFHKO010000015.1:0-22561 GCA_041595355.1 Aeromonadaceae bacterium | reverse complement strand
GGATCACGCTGGCGCTGCATGTCGGTATGGCGCGTCAGTGCTGTCTGAGCCTGCTCGCCTGCCGGGCGCTGGCTGCCCCCCCTGCCGAAGGTCGCCCGTCCGCGGGGTGGCCGCCCCTCCACCGACACCAGGCACTGGGGACCGCTGCCAATGAGGTGACCCAGGTTGCGCTCCAGCAGGGCTTCGCGCAGCAGCGGCCAGTTGGCGGGATCATGGTAGCGCAGGATGGCCTTGTGCAGCCGGCGCTGACGCTCGCCCTTGGCCACATACAGCGGCTCGGACTTGTAGGTCACCTTGTGCAGCGGATCCACCTCCGAGTAATACATGGTGGTGGCGCTGGCCAGCGGCGACGGGTAGAAGTTCTGCACCTGATCCAGGCGGAAGTTGTTGGCCTTCAGCCACAACGCCAGATTGATCATGTCCTCGTCCCGGGTACCGGGATGCGCCGAGATGAAATAGGGGATCAGGTACTGCTCCTTGCCCGCCTCTTTCGAGTACTGCTCGAACAGCTCCTTGAACCGGTAGTAACTGCCCATGCCCGGCTTCATCATCTTGGAGAGCGGCCCCTCCTCGGTGTGCTCGGGGGCAATCTTCAGGTAGCCGCCGACATGGTGCTTCACCAGCTCGCGCACATAGCGCGGATCCTCGACTGCCAGGTCGTAACGCACTCCCGACGCGATGAGGATCTTCTTGATGCCCGGCAGATCGCGCGCCTTGCGATAGAGCTCTATGGTCGGCGTGTGATCGGTATCCATGTGATGGCAGATGGTCGGATAGACGCAGGAGGCGCGCCGGCAGGTGGACTCGGCCTTGGGGCTCTTGCAGCGCAGCTGATACATGTTGGCGGTGGGCCCGCCCAGATCGGAGATGACGCCGGTGAAACCCGGCACCTTGTCACGAATGGCCTGGATCTCGTCCAGGATGGACTCCTGGGAGCGGCTCTGGATGATGCGCCCCTCGTGCTCGGTGATGGAGCAGAAGGAGCAGCCACCGAAGCAGCCACGCATGATGTTGACCGAGGTCTTGATCATGTCATAGGCCGGGATCTTGGCCCCGGCATAGGCCGGATGCGGCACCCGCTGGAACGGCAGGGCAAAGACGCCGTCCATCTCGTCGGTGCTGAGCGGCAACGCTGGCGGATTTACCCACAGCACCCGCTCGCCATGGGGCTGCAACAGGGCTCGCGCGCAACCGGGGTTGGTCTCCTGATGCAGCACCCGGGAGGAGTGGGCATAGAGCACCTTGTCGCTCTTGACCCGCTCATAGGAGGGCAGCTTGACGTAGGTCTTCTCCCAGGGCTTGGGACGGGCCGGCTGCACCAGCACCGCCTTGGCGCTGCTCTCCTTGGGCTGCGAGGTGGCACAGGGAGCCTCTTCCATGTAGGGATTGAGGATGGGATCGATGCGCCCCAGCTGATCCAGGCGCGTGGAGTCCACCCCCGACCAGCCCGGCAGGGCCTCCTTGCGCATCACGGCGGTGCCGCGGATATCCTGCATCTGCGCCACCGTCTCGCCACGCGCGAAGCGGTGAGCTATCTCGGCCAGCGGCCGCTCGGCATTGCCGTAGACCAGCAGATCCGCCTTGGCGTCCATCAGCACCGAGCGGCGCACCGTCTCGGACCAGTAGTCATAATGGGCGATGCGGCGCAGGGAGGCCTCGATGCCGCCAATCACCACCGGCACATCGCGGTAGGCCTCCTTGCAGCGCTGCGAATACACCAGCACGGCCCGATCCGGACGCTTGCCACCTTCGTTGTTGGGGGTATAGGCATCATCATGGCGCAGCTTCTTGTCGGCGGTATAGCGGTTGATCATGGAGTCCATGTTGCCCGCCGACACGCCGAAGAAGAGGTTCGGCTTGCCGAGCGCCATGAAGGGCTCCTTGCTGCTCCAGTCCGGCTGGGCGATGATGCCGACCCGGAAGCCCTGGGACTCCAGAAAACGGCCGATCACCGCCATGCCGAAGCTCGGGTGATCCACATAGGCATCGCCGCTGATGATGATGATGTCGCAACTGTCCCAGCCCAGCTGATCCATCTCGTCACGGGACATGGGCAAAAAAGGCGCCGGACCGAGGCATTCGGCCCAATACTTGGGGTAATCGAAGAGCTGAGTGGCTGCTTGCATGAAGGCACATCTGACAATAAAAATGGCTGCGGATTATAACTTGTGACCAAATTGTTGGCGACGGTTATTTTATGAGCAGTCGTTCGGGCCTGCTTCCCTCCTGCAGGCACATCTCCTTATAATGAGGCCGCCCAACAGGGGGCCTGACGAGACCATAACGCCATGCCGGAACTGCACTACCTGACGGGGTACCCCGAGCCGCTGCTGGCACAGGTGCGCCAGCTGATCGCGCAGCAGCAGCTGGGCCGCTGGCTGGAGAGCCGCTACCCCGACGCCCATGACATCAACAGCGACAAGGCGCTCTATGGCTACACCCAGGCGCTGAAGAATCGCTACCTGCGCAGCTCGCCGCCGCTCAGCAAGGTGGTGTATGACAAGCGTCTCAACCTGGTGCATCAGGCCCTGGGGCTGCACACCGCCATCGCCCGGGTCCAGGGCAACCGTCTCAAGGCCAAGGCCGAGATCCAGATAGCCTCCCTGTTCAAAACGGCACCGGCCCCCTTCCTGCGCATGATAGTGGTCCACGAACTGGCGCACCTGCGGGAGAAGGAGCACAACAAGGCCTTCTACCAGTTGTGCCAGCACATGGAGCCGGACTACCACCAGCTGGAGTTCGATCTGCGCCTCTACCTGACCCATCAGGAACGCCTTGAGGGCCGCTGAGTCCGCGCCTGCCGCAACAATAGGGATCTGATCTCATGCCTCAATCCTACGCCTTTCTGAAAGGGGTCATCGACGCCATCACCGAGCATATCGTGGTAATTGACTCGGACGGCACCATCCAGTTCGTCAACGAATCCTGGGTGGCCTTTGGCCGCAACAATGCGTATCCCCTGGACAGTGGGTGGCAGGGTGTCAATTACCTCGACGTCTGTGCCGAGTCGGCCGCCCTGGGCGAAGCCTTTGCCGAACAGGCCGCAACGGGGATCCGGCAGGTCATCAGCCGGCAGCGGGATCTCTTTTACCTCGAATACCCCTGTCATAGCCCCGATGAACAGCGCTGGTTCATGATGCGCGTCACGCCGTTGCGGCAAGCCGAGCGCGACGCCTATGTCATCTGCCATCAAAACATCACCGAACGCAAACTGGCCGAAGAGGCCGCCCTGCAGCTGTCGCGTATCGACGGTCTGACCCAGATCGCCAATCGACGCCATTTCGATGAATTTTTGCAGGCGGAGTGGCGCCGCTGCGCCCGTCTGCAGCAGCCCATCAGCCTGGCGCTGCTGGATCTGGATCACTTCAAGCAATTGAACGACCGCTACGGTCACCCGGTCGGCGATGAGTGCCTGGTCAAAATCGGTGCCCTGCTGAGTCAATTCGTCAAACGGCCCGGTGATCTCTGCGCCCGTTATGGCGGCGAGGAGTTTGTGCTGGTATTCGGCAACACCCCCCTCGCGCAGGCGCGGCGCATCATGATGCGGCTGATGGAGGCCATACGCGCACTCGGGATCCCCAATCAGGACTCGTCCGTCGGCCCCGGCCTGACCGCCAGCATCGGTCTGGCCGAGCAGCTCCCCGCCCAGGGCCAGCCGCCCGAGGCGCTGCTGCGCGCTGCAGACAGCCTGCTGCTGGCAGCCAAGTCGCAGGGGCGGGATCGGCTGCTGTGCGCGCCGCACCCGGACGCCCGGCCTCAGATGCCATTGATGACATAGCGGGCCAGCGAGACGGAAAGAACCCACATGGTGATGCCAACGAGCCGATCCAGGATCTGCCAGGCACGCGGCCTGGCAAACCAGGGCAGCATCAGGGTGACGCTAGCGATGGCGGTGAATGCCGACAGTTTTGCTACCTGGGGCATGCAGGCACTGGCTGCCTTCACCGGACACGCCGCTGGATGTGCCCCTGCACTGGCACCATGCACGCTCGGCATCATCGCTCATCGCTGGCCTGACCCGCCAGATCCTGGCTGCCGCCCGGACGGCCCTGATCCCGCCGGCGGCGTGATCCGCCCGCCCGCTGGAGGGGCTTGGCATGCTCAGGCGCGCGCAAAACAAAGCGGGCCGTCAATGACGGCCCGCTTGTTGTCCCGGCATGCGGACAGACGATGGTTACAGCGAGTCCAGATCGGAGATCTTGGTGTGCCGCACATCCTTGCCCTTGACGCAGTAGATGATGTAGTCGCTGATATGCTGGCAGCGGTCACCGATGCGCTCCAGGGCGCGGGCGGCCCAGAGCACCTCCAGCACCTGGGGAATGGTGCGCGGATCTTCCATCATGTAGGTCATCAGCTCGCGGATGATGGACTCGTACTGACGGTCAATCTTGTCATCTTCGTGGTAGAGCTGGATCGCCGCTTCCACATCCATGCGCGCGAAGGCATCCAGCGCATCGTGCAGCATCTTGATGGCCAGGCGGCCCATGCTCTCCAGGGAGACCAGCGGTGCCTTGGGACGCTCGACGTTGTTCAGCACCATGCGTGCCAGGCGATCGGCGACATCCCCCATGCGCTCCAGATCGGTCACCGTCTTGGAGATCATCAGGATAAGACGCAGATCGGTCGCCGCCGGCTGACGCTTGGCGATGATGCGGGTGCACTCCTCGTCGATGGCGATCTCCATGGAGTTGACCTGCAGATCGGTCTCCACGATGCGCCGCGCCAGCTCCATGTCCTGATCGTGAATAGAAACCAGGGCATCGTTCAGCTGCTGTTCGACCAGGCCGCCCATGGCCAGCACATTGTTGCGTACCGTATCCAATTCGCTGTTGAATTGACCGGAGATGTGCTTGTTGAGATTCATATTGTCCATGTATTTATCCTCTTGCCGGCCCGGACTTAACCGTAGCGGCCGGTGATGTAATCTTCGGTCTTCTTCATCTTCGGCTTGGTAAAGATACTGTTGGTGTCGGCATATTCAACCATCTCGCCCATGTACATGAAGGCCGTCTGATCGGAGACCCGCGCCGCCTGCTGCATGTTGTGGGTAACGATCACCACCGTATATTTGCTCTTGAGGGTGTTGATCAGCTCTTCGATGGTCAGGGTCGAGATGGGATCCAGCGCCGAGGTCGGCTCATCCAGCAGCAATACCTCCGGCTCGATGGCGATGGCCCGGGCGATCACCAGACGCTGCTGCTGACCACCGGACAGCCCGAAGGCATTTTCATGCAGACGGTCCTTGACCTCTTCCCACAGGGCGGCACCACGCAGGCTGCGCTCCACCGCCTCGTCGAGCACGCGCCGCTCGTTGATGCCCTGCAGGCGCAGGCCATAGACCACGTTCTCGTAGATGGACTTGGGGAACGGGTTCGGGCGCTGGAATACCATGCCCACCTGCCGGCGCAGGGCCGCGACATCGACACTCTTAGCATAGATATTCTGCCCGTGTAGGCAGATCTCGCCCTTGATGTGACAGCTGTCCACCAAATCGTTCATGCGGTTGATGCAGCGCAGCAGGGTGGACTTGCCGCAGCCGGACGGGCCGATGAAGGCGGTGACCTGCCCCTTGGGGATCTTCATGTTGACGTTGTAGAGCGCCTGCTTGCTGCCATAGAACAGATCCAGACCCTTGACCTCCAGCGCCGTCTTGTCGGCTGGCAGGTTGGCAAGGTCAAGCACATCGCTGGAGCTAAAGGTTGGGGTGACGTTGATCATGGTTACCTCAATTCGAAAATAGGGCCGGTTAGTTGTCCAGCGACCGGTATTTTTCACGCAAATGGTTACGGATGCTGATGGCGGCCAGGTTCAGACCGACGATCACCGTGACCAGCAGGAACGATGTGGCATACACCAGCGGGCGCGCGGCCTCGACATTGGGGCTCTGGAAGCCGACGTCGAAGATATGGAAGCCCAGATGCATGAACTTGCGTTCCACATGGAAGTAGGGGAAGTTGCCATCCAGCGGCAGGGTGGGTGCCAGCTTGACCGCCCCCACCAGCATCAGCGGCGCCACTTCGCCGGCCGCCCGGGCGATGGCCAGGATGAGGCCGGTCATGATGGCAGGGCTCGCCATGGGCAGCACGATACGCCACAGGGTCTCGGCCTTGGTGGCACCCAGCGCCAGCGAGCCGTGACGGACGGCGCTCGGGATGCGCGCCAGCCCCTCCTCGGTGGAGACGATCACCACCGGCAGGGTCAGGATGGCCAGGGTCAAAGCCGCCCAGATGACACCCGGGGTACCGAAGGTGGGGTTCGGCAGCGCCTCGGGATAGAAGAGCTTGTCCAGGGAGCCGCCCAGCACATAGACGAAGAAGCCCAGACCAAAGACGCCGTAAACGATGGACGGCACGCCGGCCAGGTTGATCACCGCAATGCGGATGATCTTGGTCAGCAGGTTCTTGCCGGCATACTCATGCAGGTAGACGGCGGCCACCACCCCCAGCGGGGTCACGATGACCGTCATCAGCAGCACCATGAAGACGGTGCCGAAGATGGCGGGGAACACGCCCCCTTCGGTGTTGGCCTCACGGGGATCGCCGCTGACAAACTTGCCAATCTGATGGAACCAGTGACCAATCTTGCCCGGCAGGCTCAGAGCGTTGGGCCAGGTGACGTCCAGCACGTTGGCCAGTGACAGGGTCACCTCCTGGCCGCGCATGTCCTTCACCACCAGGCTGTCGCGCATGGCCTGCTCACGCAACGCGAACAGTTCCTGCTCAAGCACCAGATACTCCTGGTTCAGCTGCTGGCGCGCCTGTGCCAGCTCGGCCTTGGCTTCATCGGTCAAGGCGGAGTCCAACTCCAGCTTGCGCTCCTTGAGACGCAGCTTTTCCAGCTGGTAGTTGATGGCACCGATGGCACCGGTCTGCAGGCTCTTGGCCTGGTCATTCAGCTCGGTTACCCGCTGCAGACGCGCCTGCAACTGGCTGTGCAGATCGCCCGCCACCGGCTCGCCCTGCTCCAGCACCCGCTGCACATAGCCATAGAAGTTGCCGTTGGTACTGCGCTCCAGTACCGCCAGCTCCTTGTCGGCCGTGCGGGTGACAATATCGGTCTCCAGCAGCCAGCGGAAGTCGAGGGAGACGAACTCGCGGTTACCCGTCTTCACCAGGTAACGGTGGATCATCTCCTTGTCGAAACCGGCAAGCTCGAGGCCGGAGCTGCGCAGCTGGGCGGTGGGTACCTGCTCGCTTTCATACAGCTCCCCGATCACCCGCTGGCGTTGGCCGTTTTGCTCGACCTCCCACTCATAGATGGTGTGCGGCCAGAAGTAGACCAGCCCGCGCCAGCCGATCAGCAGCAGCAGACCGACCACCGCGACCAGGCTCATGCTGACCGCCCCGCCAGTTATCCAGATCCAGGGTGCACCTGATTTAAACCATTTACCCATTGTCGTTCAATTCCTTGCTCGGGTTACAGAGAGCTGTATTTGTCGCGCAGGCGTTCACGCACATATTCAGCCACGCTGTTGAATACAAAGGTGAACACAAACAGCACGAAGGCCGCCAGGAACAGCACCCGGTAGTGGGAGCTGCCCACTTCGGATTCCGGCATCTCCACCGCGATGTTGGCGGCCAGGGTACGCAGCCCCTGGAAGATGCTCATGTTCATGACCGGGGTGTTGCCGGTGGCCATCAGCACGATCATGGTCTCGCCCACGGCACGTCCCAGCCCCATCATGACGGCGGAGAAGATACCCGGACTGGCCGTCAGGATCACCACCCGGCTCAGGGTCTGCCAGGGCGTGGCGCCGAGCGCCAGGGAGCCCTGGGTCAGGTGCTTGGGCACCGAGAAGACCGCATCTTCGGCAATGGAGAAGATGGTCGGGATCACCGCAAAGCCCATGGCGATGCCCACCACCAGCGAGTTGCGCTGGTCGAAGCGGATACCCAGCTCATTGGTAAGGTAGGCACGCGAACTGCCGCCCAGCAACCAGGTCTCTATCAGCGGGCTCAGGCTGAAACAGGCATAGCCCACCAGCACCACCACCGGCACCAGTATCAGCGCCTGCCAGCCGTCCGGCAGCCAGGCCTTGATGCGGGCCGGGCTCTTGGACCAGACAAAGGCCGTCAGCAGCATGGAGAGCGGCAGCATCACCAGCAACAGGGCGATGCCGGGCAGGTGCTGCTCGATGAAGGGAGCCAGCCACAGACCGGCCAGGAAACCCAGGATGACGGTGGGCAGCGCGGCCATGATCTCCACGGTCGGCTTGACGAACTTGCGCATGCCGGCCGACATGAAGTAGCCGGCATAGATGGCACCGGCCAGGGCGATGGGCACGGCGAACAGCATGGCGTAGAAGGCGGCCTTGAGGGTACCGAAGGCCAGGGGCACCAGGCTCAGCTTGGCTTCGAAGTCATCGGACGCCGAAGTGGACTGCCAGACGAACTGGGGCTCGGGATAGCTTTCGTACCAGACCTTGTTCCAGAGCGCGCTCCAGGTGACTTCCGGGTGCTCGTTCTCGACATGGTAGAAATCGAAATGATCGCCGCGTTCCACCAGCAGCGCATTGTTGCGCGGCGAGAGCACCATGGCATCGATGTGTCCCTCTCCCAGCGAGGTGGAGAGCAGGCGCGTGTTGCCGGTGGTGTGGAACAGATCGATCTGGTTGTCGGCAGAGAGGGTCACGAAGCCCTTGCGGCTCTTTTCCGCACTGATCTGCCGCACACCGCCCTGGGCCTTGAACTGGCGTATCTCGGTGAATTCGCGCTGACCGTCACGCAGCACTTCGAACCACTGGGAGACCACGCCATTGTCATTGGCCACCAGCAGCGACGAGGCCCCGCTCAGCAGGGAGATGCGGGTGACATTGGCCCCCTTGGCATTGACCTGGATGGCGGAGCGCAACTGGATGTTGTCCGGGTACTTGATGTCATACACCGACAGCAGATTACCCACCCGCACCAGCAGGAAGCGCAGATCCGGTGTCAGCAGCAACTGATCGACCTTGCCACCCACGTTCGGCAGGGCGTAGGTCTCACTGGCCCACTCCACCTCGGCGGTCAGGAAGTTCTCCTCACCGCTCTGGACGATGAGCTGGGTCATGCCATCTTCGGTGGTGGCGGCAAAGATGCGCTTGTCGGAGGTGGCCTCATAGGCCAGCTGTATGATGGCGCGGCCCTGGGCATCCAGCTCGATGGGCTCTTCACCCTGAGGGTATTTGAGCAGCGCCTCGGTATGCCGCTTGTCATCGGGATAGGTCACCCGAAAGTCCGGCTCCAGCAGCATGGCGGTACCATCGGCGAGACCATAGATCACTTGGCGCTTGCCGAGTGCCGTGGTGGTGACACTGGTCACCTGGCCCGGGACCTGCTGGCTGAGCAGCAGATGCCCCACCGGGTAACCCGATTCGGCATCCAGGGAGAAGAACTCCACCTGGCCTTCACGGCTGAAGCGGTAGCCGATCTGGTTCTGTTCACCCACGCCCAGCAGCGCCACCTGTCCCTTGACCGGCACTGTGGTCTGGCTGAGAGGCTCGATTTCGGCCCCCTTGAAGATGGGTTTCACCACCATCAGCAGATAGAAGAAGATCAGCAGCAGCGCCACCAGTACCAGGATTCCCCCGGCGGTGACGCCCATACTGGCAAGTTTATCCTTGGCGCGCCTTTTGACGCTGCCGGACATTGCCAGGTTGACGGATTCGGTTGTCATCAATGACCTCGATTGGTTCTAGGCTCGCGCCCATTCTATTTCCGTTACATGACACTTTTGTTACAGCCAGAAACTCCGACAGTTTAAGGCATGCGCGCGGTTTGTCTAGCCGGGCTACCCGGCGCTCTCCCGGCGGGGTTAGCGCGCGGCTATCTGTGACCCGCCCCGCGAAGCCTTCCGGTGACCGCGGCCCTGCATTGCGAGCCCGATGCCCCCTGTGTCATGTTGATGGCATATAAATAAAAGAAGCGTGCTGCAGATACGCCGGCGAAGACAACCGCCGGTGACCGGCATGCAGGCACGACGACGAGGTGGCCCATGACGACCGAAGAGAACAACAGTGACCGCCGATGGCAGGAAAAAGAGCTGAGCTGGCTGGCATTCAACGAGCGGGTGTTACAGGAGGCGATGGACAAGCGGGTCCCCCTCATCGAGCGGGTGCGCTTCCTCGGCATCGTCTCCAGCAACCAGGACGAATTCTTCAAGGTGCGGGTCGCCGAGGTAAAGCGGCGGGTGCTCATCCACAAGGAGCATGGCGGCGATCCCCGGGCCGAGCCGCTGCTGCATGAGCTCCAGGAGCGCCTGAGCCGGGTCCGCGAGGTGTTCGAGGCCACCTACCGGGAACTGATGCTGGCCCTGGCCCGTCACAACATCTTCCTCATCAACGAAAACCAGATCTCGCCAGGCAACCAGCTGTGGCTGAGGCAGTATTTCCGCGACAAGATACTGCGCCATATCAACCCCATACTGCTGACCGAATTCTGCAACCCGGTGCGCTTTCTGAAAGATCAATATACCTACCTGGCCATAGAGATGCGCCAGCAGGGGCAGGTGGTGAAATATGCCATGCTGGAGATCCCGACCGATCAGCTGCCCCGCTTCATCCCCCTGCCGGCGGGGGAAAACAAACGCAAGAAGGAGCTCATCATCCTCGATAACATCATTCGTTTCTGCCTGGATGATATTTTTCGCGGCTTCTTCGAGTACGACGCCATTGCCGCCTACTCCTTCAAAATGAGCCGGGATGCCGAATTCGACCTCTCTTCGCAACTGGATCTCAGCCTGCTGGAAAAAATGAGCAGCGGCCTCAAGCAGCGACTGACCGCCATGCCGGTGCGCCTTGCCTATGACATGGAGATGCCGCGCTCCATGGTGCGTTTTCTGACCGCCAAGCTGGGCATGGGCAGCTTCGACGCCATCATGCCCGGTGGTCGTTATCATAACTTCAAGGATTTCATCGGGTTTCCCAATGTAGGGCGCGCCTATCTGGTCAACCCCAAGATGCCGGCCCTGGACGTCGGCGACTTCAACCGCCACACCAGCGTGTTCGAGGCCATCGCCCAGCGGGACATACTGCTCTACTATCCCTATCACAAGTTCCTGCATTTCACCGAGATGCTGCGCCAGGCCTCCTTCGATCCGGCCGTCACCTCCATCAAGATCAACATCTATCGGGTGGCCAGCCAGTCACGGGTCATGGACTCCCTCATCGCGGCCGCCAACAACGGCAAGCGGGTGACGGTGGTGGTAGAGCTGCAGGCCCGCTTCGACGAGGCCGCCAATATCCAATGGGCCAACCGGCTGACCGACGCCGGCGTGCGGGTGCTGTTCGGGCTCCCCAGCCTGAAGATCCACTCCAAGCTCTGCCTCATCTGCCGCAAGGAGGGCGAGCAGCTGAGGCGTTATGCCCATATCGGCACCGGCAACTTCAACGAGAAGACGGCCAAGATCTATACCGACTTCTCGCTGTTCACCCGTCATCCCGAGATCACGGCCGAGGTCGAGGGGGTGTTCGAGTTCATCGATCAGCCTTACCGGCATCCCCGATTCAATCACCTGCTGGTCTCGCCCATCAATTTTCGCCATCACCTCTATCGCCTGATTGCCGGCGAAATGACCCATGCCCGGGCGGGTCGGCCGGCCGGCATCACCGTCAAGGTCAACAACCTGGTGGACCCGGGGCTCATCAACCGCCTCTACGCCGCCAGCCAGGCCGGTGTGCCGATACGCCTCATCGTCAGGGGCATGTGCTCCCTGGTACCGGGCCTGGCGGGCATCAGCGACACCATCAGCGTCATCAGCATAGTGGACCGTTTTCTCGAGCATCCGCGGGTCATGTGCTTTCATAACGCCGGCGATCCCAGGGTCTACATCGCCTCCGCCGACTGGATGACCCGCAACCTGGATCATCGCATCGAGGTCGGCACACCCATCCTGGATGAGCGCCTCAAACGACGCATCCTGGACATCCTGGACATCCAGTTCAATGACACCGTCAAGGCGCGCCTCATCGATGCCGAGCAGAGCAACGCCTATGTGCCCCGGGGCAATAGACGCAAGGTCCGCTCCCAGCTCGCCATCTACGACTACCTCAAACGTCAGGAACAACTTGCCCATGCCCAATAACCTGCTTGCCGCCATCGACATGGGCTCCAACAGCTTTCACCTGGTGGTGGCCCGGGTGGTGGACGGTCGGCTGCAGATAATCGATCGCCTGAAACAACGGGTGCGCCTGGCCGAAGGGCTGGACGAAAGCGGCGCCCTCAGCGAGGACGCCATGCAGCGCGGCCTGGAATGCCTGCGGCTGTTCGGCGAGCGACTGGCCGGCATCCGGGCCGACGGCATCCGCATCACCGGCACCTACACGCTGCGGGTCGCCGGCAACGCCCAGCGCTTCCTCACCCGGGCACGACAACTGCTCGGGCATCCCATCGAGATCATCTCCGGCCAGGAGGAGGCGCGCCTCATCTATCAGGGGGTTGCCCACACCCAGCATACCGAAGGGCGCATTCTGGTGGCCGACATCGGCGGCGGCAGCACCGAGCTCATCATCGGCGAGCAGTTCGCGCCGCTGGCCCTCACCAGCCGCAAGATGGGCTGCGTCACCTTCAACCACGCTCACTTTGGCAACGGCAAGCTGAACGACAAGAATTTCAATGCCGCCATTCTCGAAGGACTGCATCAGCTGGAGCCGGTGCTGAGCCAGTTCCAGACGCTGGGCTGGCAGCTGTGTCTGGGCAGCTCGGGCACCATCAAGGCAGTCCGCGAGCTGATGCTGGCCAGCGAAGGCGACGGCAGCATCACCCGGGAGCGGCTCGAGCGGCTGCGCCAGCGGATGCAGGAGCAAAAGCGTATCGAGCAGCTGGTACTGCCGGGTCTGGAGGAGGAGCGGCGACCGGTGATCGCCGCCGGGGTAGCGGTGCTGCTGGCGCTGTTTCAGGGGCTCGGCATCCGCCAGATGGAGTACTCCGACGGGGCCCTGCGCGAGGGACTGCTCTACGAGTTCGAGCAGCGCCTGCAGCACCATGATATCCGCGCCCGCACCACCCAGGGACTGTCCGAGATGTATCACATCGATCGGCGGCAGGCACAACGGGTCCGGACCTCGGTGCTGGAGCTGTTTGATCAGGTGCAGGAGGCGTGGGCGCTGCCCGGCGAACACTACCGCAGCCTGCTGGGGTGGGCGGCCGAGCTGCACGAAATCGGGCTGGTGATCAACTACTCCGGGGTCCATCGCCACTCCGCCTACCTGCTGCAGTTTTCGGATCTGCCCGGCTTCAACCAGGAGGAACAGCAGTTTCTCGCCAGCCTGGCGCGCTTCCACCGCAAGGCGCTCAAGCGCCAGGAGTTCGTCAGCATTCCCAACTACGACGATGAGGCCGTGTGGCGCTGCATCCGTCTGTTGCGTCTGGCGGTGGCCCTGCACCACCGGCGTCAGGACGGCATAGTGCCGTCCCTGCGCGCCAGCGTCGATGCCGACAGCCTGACGTTGATGTTGCCCGGCCATTGGACCTGGGAACATCGCCTGTTGATGCAGAACCTGGAGCGGGAGCAGAAATACCTGCGGGATCAGCAGTGGGAGCTGCGCGTGCAGCACATCTAGGTGTGTAAACCCACCAGGTTGTTCACGGATTGAAGACGACTGATTGGGGGCTGGTAGTTCAAGCTGGCATGAGGACGATGCCAGTTGTACTCATGCAGCCACGGTAGCAGGTGTTCGGCCCGCTGTTCTGACGACTCATAGCTCCGTGCGTAGGCCCATTCACGCAGAGCGGTCTGAATGAAGCGCTCGGCTTTGCCATTAGTTTGTGGCGTGTAGGGCTTGGTGCGCAGGTGCTTGAGCCCCAGGCGACGACACAGCTTGCGGAAGCGTTTCGAGCGATAACATGCTCCATTATCAGTGAGTAGCCGACTGAAATGGATACCGAGCCGGGCGTAGTAGCGAAGTGCCTGTATCAGTGCCAGGCAGGCACTTCGTCCCGTTTCATCCGGATGTAAGGAGCTGAACGCCACACTGGAGTGGTCATCAATCGCCACATGGACATACTCCCACCCCGCACCGGGCGAAACCTGACTGCGATCACCGGTGACGCGGTGGCCGGGACGACGGAAGCGCCCCAGCTTTTTGATGTCCAAATGCAGCAAATCACCAGGTTTCTCATGTTCATAGCGTTGTACCGGAGCAGCGGGCTCCAGATTAGCCAATCGATTAAGTCCCATTCGTTGCAGGACACGGGCGACGGTACTGTGTCCGATGCCCAGCGCTTGGCTTATGTGCCGGTAGGTGTGTCGTTGCTTGCGCTGTTCGATAATCATCTGTTGCTGCTGCTCATCGATGGCGTGAGGGCAGGATGCGGGTCGAGAAGAGCGATTGAGCAAGCCATCAGGCCCCTCCTGGCGATATCGGGTGAGCCACTTGTAAGCGGTTCGGGTGCTGACCCCGGCGGCATGAGCGGCCTCTTCAACGCGCAGGCCCTGTTCAAGGATCCGCATAACAAGAAGCTGTCGACCAAAGACAGTTAATCGGGCATTTTTATGGTTGTTCACTCGGGGCCTCGGATGGTTGGTTTGGTTGGCGCCTCCAATTCTCCGGAAATGCTCCGAGTGAACAACCTACAGAGAGATCACACCTAGATGACCCGGGAGAACTGCTGCTGACGGGCACGGTCGCGCAAGTAGCTGTCGAAACACATGCAGATGTTGCGGATGAGCAGCCGCCCCGTGGTCCCCACGCGGATGCCATCCGGGCTCAGCTGCACCAGGCCGTCATCGACAAAGGTCTGCAGCAGGGCCAGATCGGCGGCAAAGTAACGGCCGAAGTCGAGCTGGTAGCGGGCCTCTATGTCGGCGAAGCGCAGGCTGAAATTGCAGATCAGCAGCTTGATGACATCCCGGCGGATGAGATCGTCCCGGCTCAGGGCACAGCCCTTCCACTGGGCATGGCCCTGTTTCTCGACCTGCTCATAGTAGCGCTTGAGATCTTTCTGATTCTGGGAGTAGGCATCGCCGAGCATGCTGATGGAAGAGACCCCCAGCCCCAGCAAGTCGCACTCGCCCTGGGTGGTGTAGCCCTGGAAGTTGCGATGCAGCTTGCCCTGGCGCTGGGCGATGGCCAGCTCGTCGTCCGGCTTGGCGAAATGATCCATGCCGATGTACTGATAGCCCTGGGCGGTCAAAAACTCGATGGACTCCTGCAGCATGGCCAGCTTCTCGGCCGGCGCCGGCAAGGTCTCTTCCTTGATCTTGTGTTGACCGGCGAAACGACTGGGCAGGTGGGCATAGTTGAAGACCGACAGACGAGCCGGCTCCATCTGCACCACTTCTTCCAGGGTATGCCGGAAGCTGGCGCGGGTCTGCAGCGGCAGGCCGTAGATGAGATCCAGATTGGTGGAACGCAACCCCAGTTCCCGCGCCCGGGCCACCAGGGCGCGGATGAAGTCGTTGTCCTGCACCCGGTTGACGGCTTCCTGCACCCGTTTGTCGAAGTCCTGGACCCCCATGCTGATACGGTTGAAGCCGACCTCCTTGAGTACATCCAGCATGGAGAGGTCGATCTCCCGGGGATCGACCTCGATGCTGAACTCCCCCTCCTCCGCCAGCTGGAAATGCTGGCGCAGCAGCGCCATCAGCTGCCGGATCTGGGCCGGGCTCAGGTAGGTGGGTGTGCCGCCGCCCCAGTGCAGCTGGGTGACGGTACGGCCGGCGAAAAGCGGGGCCTGGTGAGCGATCTCCTTGGCCAGATACTCCAGGTATTCGGCGGCCTTCCAGGTCTGACGGGTGACTATCTTGTTGCAGGCACAGAAGTAGCAGAGCCGGTGGCAGAAGGGGATATGCACATAGAGGGAGAGGGGCCGCTCGGGATACTGCTCGGCGGCGCGCAGGAAATCCTGATAGCCGAACGCCTCGCTGAACTCCAGGGCGGTCGGATAGGAGGTGTAGCGGGGCCCGCTGTAATTGTACTTCTGGATCAGGGCTTCATCCCACACGACTGATTCAAACTGCACCTGCGACTCCTCGATGTGATGCCACCTCGTGATGACAACGCGGCCCCGACGGGCCGCGGCCTGTTACTTGTTGGGCTTGCCCTTGAAATCACCATCCAGCTCGGTGGGGTCGAATTCATCATCGATGAAACGGTTCCACAGATCGTCGACCGAGGACTCGGCATCGCCCTCCTCGTCGTCATCGCTGATGCCGAGCTCGGCCAGCAGGGCCTGATGACGCGCCAGGCGCTCATCCAGCCAGGCCTGATCGGCATCCGAGACGGGCTGCCCCTCATCCAGCCGATCCACCAGTCGCTCCAGACGCTCATCATTTTCGATGGCGACCAGCTCCTGCTCCAGCCGCTCGCGCGATTTATCCTCGGGCTTGGCCTTGGCGGCAGGCCTGGCGACCGGCGCCTTGACCGGCTGGGTAGCCACCAGCAATTCCACCGGTTTCTTGGAGCCGAGACGCGGATCCCGCGAAGCCTTGCCCGTCGGCCCCGCAGCCGCCGTTTCGCTCTGCTGACGGGAGCCGGCCTTCAGCCCCTTGCGCCGGGCCAGACGCTTCTGCTCCCGGCTGGCCTGGGCCTGCTCCTGGGACTCTTTTTTCTTTCCGCCCTTGCTGGCCACAGGCTTGCCGGCGGCACCAGGTTTACGGGGTTTTGGCATGGACGACATGGTCTTCTCCGCGTTGCAAACTGCTTGTTACTTGCCCACTGGGGGCGATGGGGCGCCATTGTGACACGAAAGGTGAAGCGCCCCAACACCCGCCGCGGACCGGGCCGGCAATAATGCCACCACCGACCGGATGCCAGCGCGGGCCAGCGCAAGGTTTTCGTGCATCCAGATCGCTAGGATAGTCGTTAGCCACGCCGGCTGCCGCTCACAGGAGGCCTCATGACGCCCATTCGTGCACTGCCCCGCTACCTGCTGATACTGGATCTGCTGGGCTCGCTGTTGCTGCTCTGGGGCGTGCTGGAGCAAATCGGCTGGGCACGCTGGCTGGCTGCCGACTGGCAGTTACCCTTTTATCCGCTGGTGCTGATGGGGCTGGGACTGCTGCTGATCACCCCCTACCAAGTGGCGCTGCTGCTGGCCATTCTCAAACAAAAGGGCCTGGCCCGCCGCCGGCCATAGCGGGCGCAGGCCACTCGGCGCCCGGGCAGCCGCTCAGTGCAGGCCTGCCACATAGCTGGAGAGAACGCGGATATCCTCGTCACTCAGCTTCATGGCGATGTCGCGCATCATGCCGTTGGGATCGTTGTTGCGTTCGCCCTTGCGAAAGGCCTCCAGCTGACTCTTGAGGTAACCGGGATGCTGACCACTGAGACTGGGATAGCCCGCCGCGCTCAGTCCCTCGCCCCGGGGGCCGTGGCAGGCCATGCAGGCCGGTATGCCCCGGGCCAGGTCGCCGCCCATGTAGAGCGCCTTGCCGGCAGAAACCACCTCGTCCGGCACCGCCACCGGCGTGATGGGCTGGCTGGCAAAATAGGCCGCCAGATCCTGCATGTCCTGCTCGCCAAGGGGCATCACCATGCCGGCCATGATGGCATTGCCCCGCCCCGCCTTGCCCTCGGCGGCGGCCTTGAATTCCTGCAGCTGCTTGAACAGATAACGGCTGTTCTGCCCCGCCAGCTTGGGATACAACTCGAGGCTGCTGTTGCCATCGGCATTGTGGCAGGCCGTACAGACGGCGGCCTTGGTCTGCCCGGCCGCCGCATCGCCCTGGGCCCGGACCTGGGACAGGCCAGCCAGGGCGATGGCAAACAAAATGACGAATTTATTCATGCTATCCCTTTTGATGAGGCACCGGAGCGATCCACTCCGTGCCCAGTCGTGTTACCATGCGCGGTTGACTGCAGGATCGGCCCGTCCGATTTTACAATAAACCAATATCCATAACTTTTTATTCATGATGGGGATTTTACCTTGGAAAATAAGACCCTGAACTTCAACAAGGTGCACTTTGTGACCAGCGCCCCGGATATCCGGCACCTGCCGGAAGATACCGGCATCGAGGTCGCCTTTGCGGGGCGTTCCAATGCCGGTAAATCCTCTGCCCTGAACACCCTCACCAAGCAGAAGCAACTGGCCCGCACCAGTAAGACGCCGGGCCGCACCCAGCTCATCAACCTGTTCGAACTGGAGCCGGGCAAGCGTCTGGTGGATCTGCCAGGCTACGGTTATGCCCAGGTCCCGGAGGAAATGAAGCGCAAGTGGCAGGAGGCATTGGCCGAATACCTGCAAAAGCGCGAATCGCTGAAGGGACTGGTGCTGCTGATGGACATTCGCCACCCGCTGCGGGATACCGACCAGCAGTTGCTGGAGTGGGCCAGCGGCCATCACCTGCCGGTACTGGCGCTGCTGACCAAGTGCGACAAACTCAACCCCGGTCCGCGCAAGAATGCGGTGCTGCAGGTGCGTGAGGCGATGGCCATGTTCGGCGGCAACATCCGCGTCGAGGCCTTCTCCTCCCTCAAGGGCATCGGCCTCGAGCTGGTGACCCAGATCCTGAGCGACTGGTACCAGCCAGAAGAGGACGCCCCCCTCGACGCCGAGGCGTAAGCGAAGCCTTACCCCGGGCCGCCGCCAGGCGGCCCGGGCCCGTCAGTGGGCCTGATCCCAGTTGTCCCCCACCCCGATCCCCACTTCCAGAGGCACGGCCAGCTGCGCCGCCTCGCCCATCAGCGCGCAGATCCTGGGCAGATAGGCCTCGACCTTCTCCTCCCGCACCTCGAAGACCAGTTCATCATGCACCTGCATCAACATGCGGATGCTGTCCGCCTCGCAGGTCTGTATCCACCCGTCGACCCGGATCATGGCCCGCTTGATGATGTCCGCCGCCGTCCCCTGCATGGGCGCATTGATGGCGGCCCGTTCGGCCGCCTTGCGCACGCCCTGATTACGGGAGCGGATATCCGGCAGATAGAGGCGGCGTCCGAACAGGGTCTCGACGTAGCCCTTCTCTTCCGCCAGCTGGCGGGTACGCTCCATGTAATCCTGTACCCCTGGATAGCGGGTGAAATAGAGATCCATGTAACGCTGCGCCTCGGCTCGCGGTATGCCCAGCTGGCGCGCCAGACCAAAGGCACTCATGCCATAGATGAGGCCGAAATTGATGGCCTTGGCGCTGCGCCGCTGGTCGGCGGTCACCGCTTCCGGCGCGACGCCCATCACCTCGGCGGCGGTGGCGCGATGGATGTCCTGGCCGGCGGCGAAGGCTGCGAGCAGACCGGCATCGCCCGACAGGTGCGCCATGATGCGCAGCTCAATCTGGGAGTAGTCGGCTGCCACCAGTTTGTAACCCGCCTCGGCGATGAAGGCCTGACGGATGCGGCGTCCCTCCTCGGTACGGATGGGGATGTTCTGCAGGTTGGGATCCGAGGAGGAGAGCCGCCCGGTGGCCGTCACCGCCTGATGATAGGAGGTGTGCACCCGGCCGCTGGGATCCAGCATCTGCGGCAACTTGTCGGTATAGGTGGACTTGAGCTTGGCCAGACTGCGGTGCTCCAGTAGCAGCTTGGGCAGCGGATAGTCCAACGCCAGCTCCTGCAGCACCTCCTCCGCGGTGGAGGGAGCCCCCTTGGGGGTCTTCTTCAACACCGGCAGCCCCAGCTTGTCGAACAGTATCTCCCCCAGCTGCTTGGTGGAGGCAAGGTTGAAAGCCTGGCCGGCCAGCTGATGCGCCTCGGCCTCCAGCGCCTGCAGCCGCGCCGCTATCTGCCGGCTCTGCTCGGCCAGCAGCGTCGGCGAAAGCAAGGTGCCGCGACGCTCCATGTCTGCCAGTATGGGCAGCAGCGGCAGCTCGGTCTCCTCGAACAGGGTGCGCAGGCCGGGCTCGGCCTCCAGTTGCGGCCACAGGGTCTGATGCAGGCGCAGGGTGATATCGGCATCCTCGGCGGCGTAGGGGGCCGCCTTGTCCAGCTCAATCTGGTTGAAGCACAGCTGCTTGACGCCCTTGCCGGCAATCTCCTCGAAGCGGGTGGTCTGGTAATGCAGGTACTTGGCCGCCAGATCGTCCATGTTATGCCGGCTGGCGGTGGAGTTCAGCACATAGGACTCCAGCATGGTGTCGAAGGCGATGCCACGCAGCTCGATGCCGTGATTGCGCAGCACATTGCGATCGAACTTCAGGTTCTGGCCCACCTTCTTCAGGCCGGCATCCTCCAGCAGCGGCTTGAGGCGCGCCAGCACGGCCTCCCGATCCAGCTGCGCCGGCGCCCCCAGATAATCATGGGCCAGGGGCACATAGGCCGCCTCGCCGGCCTCGACGGCAAAGGAGACGCCGACGATGCGCGCCTGCATGTAATCCAGCGAATCGGTCTCGGTATCGAAGGCAAACAGCGCGCTCGCCGCCAACCGGCTCAACCAGGCATCCAGCTCGCTCTCGGTGAGCAGGGTCTGGTAACGAACCTCGGTCGGGGCGGCCGCGGCAGCCGCTGTTGCGGCCTCCGCCTGCGGCTCCAGCTCCTGCACCAGGTTCTTGAACTCGAACTCCCGGTAGAGGCTCAGCAGGGCCTCCCGATCGGCAACGCCCCGCTGCAGCTCGCAGGCCCCCACCTCCAGCGGCACATCGGTCTTGATGGTCGCCAGGGCGCGGGAGAGCAGCACCTGCTCCTTGAATTCCATCAGCTTGGCGGCAAAGCTCTTGGCACCGCGAAATCCCAGCCCCGCTATCCGCTCCGGCTCGGCGACCAGGGTGGCGATGTTGCCCAGCCCCTGCAGCAGGGCCACGGCTGTCTTGGGGCCGACCCCCGGCATGCCGGGAATGTTGTCCGAGCTGTCGCCCATCAGCGCCAGGTAGTCGATGATGAGCTCGGGCGGCACGCCGAAGCGATCGATCACCCCCTGCCGATCGGTGGTCTCCCCCTTCATGGTGTCAATCAGGGTCACGTGCGCGGACACCAGCTGAGCCATGTCCTTGTCACCGGTGCTGATCAGGGTGTCTATCTGCTGCTCGGTGGCCTGGCGTGCCAGCGTGCCGATGACATCGTCGGCCTCGACCCCCTCCACCATCAGCAGCGGCAATCCCAGGGCGCGGACCATGCGGTGAATGGGCTCGATCTGCTGGCGCAGCTCATCCGGCATCGGCGGGCGATGGGCCTTGTACTCGGCATAGAGATCGTTACGGAAGCTCTTGCCCTTGGCATCGAACACCACGGCTACCGCCGAGTCGGGATACTGCTTCAACAGGCTGCGCAGCATGTTGGTTACCAGGCGAATGGCGCCGGTCGGTACCCCGTCTGCGGTGCGCAGATCCGCCTGCTGGGAGGCGAAGAAGGCGCGATAAAGGTAGGAGGATCCGTCCACCAGGATCAGAGGGGCAGCATTGGACATGGTTAAAACCTGCTAGATTCGGGTCGCAACAGGATGCCACAGAGGCGATGCCGACTCCAAGACAGAAGCTGGGGATAACATGGACAGGCTGTGGATATCTCTGTTGAAGAAAACGGGCCATCGGGCCGCCGGATTGAAATATCAGGCAGCCTTAACAAAAAAGTGCTTATAAAACAAATTGATAATTCCACAAGAAGCGGCCGGATGATATTTATCTGATCCAGGTCAATGTGGAAAAGAATGGCGCACCAGACTGCCGGTGGCGCCGGCGCGGCCACTAAGGGCCCCTCATGGAGCCGCAGCGCAGGCCAGGCCCCGATGCCAAGGCTCCCGCCGCCATCGGCAACCGGGCCGTGATTAACCATAGCCGTTGCCGGGGGGAAGGGGGCGCATTATACGGACTTTTTGCCGGCCAACAACTCCGAAAAAACAACAGACCCTCGCCTTGCGATATGAACAAGGGTGACCAATACTTCACTCAGGTTCAGTCGCTTCAGCCAAGCAAGATACGGCTTGCCGGCACCAGTGGTGAGTCTGCACCTGATTTACCGTGATACCCAATACCTTGGCCAGTGATCTGGATCGGGAAGGAGCAAGCAGCCACAGGGCCTGCTCCGTATGGTCAACTGAGGGTGATGATGAGCAAGACCCATCGGGCCAAACCCGAGCAGCGTGCAAGCCACTGTTACAAACAAGGCGCTGTGAGTCTGTCGCACCACCGCAGCAAGGAGGTACAGATCCCCTCGTGAACCTTGTGCAAATCCTTGTAAGTAAGTGTACGCCAGATAGCTAGCTTAATGACCCATCGCGGGGCCCGTCACGGGCCCCGCATTCATGTGGTCCGCTCGTCACTCCTGGCAGCGACCTCGACGGGGTTCCTTTCCGGACGCTGGAATTGACAAGCGCCGCCCGGGCCCGGATCCTGCTCTGCATCGCGCTTCGGGAACCTCCATCATGATGCCTTACCTCTTTGTCGCCGGCGGCGGCGCCCTCGGCGCCTGTCTGCGCTATTTCATCAGTGAACTGATGGCCCAGCTGCTGGGCCGCCACTTTCCGTTCGGGACCCTGACGGTCAACCTGCTGGGCTCCCTCGTCATGGGAGTGATGATCGGCCTCATCCAGCAGGGGTTGCTGGATGCCACCCCCTGGCGGCCGCTGATCATGATAGGTCTGCTGGGTGCCCTGACCACCTTCTCCTCCTTCTCCCTGGACACCCTGGTGCTGCTGCAGCAGGGTGCCTGGCTGAAGGCCACACTGAATGTGGCACTCAATCTACTCCTTTGCCTGAGCCTGACCTGGCTGGGCAT
>JBFHKO010000014.1:0-24320 GCA_041595355.1 Aeromonadaceae bacterium | reverse complement strand
GCAAGCGGGTGGTGGTCAAGCGGCCCGATTATGCCGGCTGGCTGAACGGGCAGGCTCCCAGCATGAGCATCGCCACCAAGAACAACCGCTTCGATGTCTATGTGATGGCGGCGCTGGCTGGCTGAGGCGTGTCGGCTCAGTCGCGGGCGGCGGCCTCCTGGCGGGCGTCGGCTAGGCTATGGCGCAGTTCGTGCTCGTCCCACTCCAGCCGCCGCAGCCGGTGGCGCAGTTCGGCGCGCTCCCGGGGATCGTCGGCGTGGCGATAGTGGTGCCACAGTTGGTCCTGCTCTTCATGCAGCTGGGCCAGTGCTTTTTCGAGGCGGCTGACCTCGCGGTGCAGTTCGTAGACGGCGCGGCCGCGCTGGTATTCGGCGCGGAAACTGGCGTCATCGGGGCAGACGCCCCGGTAGGGCTGGCCTGCTCGCCCCTTGGAATAGGCCAGCTGCGGCTGGCAGTACCCCTCCAGTCCCCGTTCGTACCCCTCTTGCCAGCGGAGGCCGTCAGGCTGTATCCGGTACTCCTGGCAGGCCTTGGTGTACTCCTGCAGCCGCTGGCGGGTGCGCCCCTGCTGGCCATCCTGATAGCCCAGCTGGTACCAGTCGCCGGCGCGGCACTGCTCCTCGGAGAGGGCGCTGCACCCGCCAAGCAGCAGCAGGCCGGCCAGCGACAGCGCCCGCCCGCCTGATGCGAGGACGTCGATGCCCCCCCGGGGGTCGATGCGCCGCCTTCCCGGGTAGGCAAGCGCCATGGAGTTCACTACACTGGCCTCTTGTTCCTCGTCTGGATATCCCATGCGCTCCTCATCCCTGCTGTTGTTTATCCTGTTGGGCGCCCTCTCGGGCCTGACCCCGCTGGCGGTTGACATGTATCTGCCGGCCATTCCCAGCATAGCCCGGGATCTGGGCGCCGGGGTGGAGGCGGTGCAGCTCACCATCAGCGTCTTCCTGGGCGGCTTCGCCCTGGGGCAGCTGTTTTACGGCCCGCTGGCGGACAGCTTCGGCCGGCGGCCGGTGATACTGTTCGGCCTGGGGCTCTTCTTCCTGGCCTCGGTGGGCTGTGCCCTGGCCCAGGATCTGCCGACCCTGCTCGGTTTTCGCCTGTTGCAGGCCCTGGGCGGCGCCGCCGGTTCGGTGGTGGTCAATGCGCTGCTGCGGGATCTGTTTTCCCACGAGGAGTTTGCCCGTGCCATGTCGCTGGTGATCCTCACCATGACCCTGGCCCCGCTGGTGGCCCCCCTGCTCGGCGGCTACCTGCTGCACATCGGCTGGCACTGGATCTTCGGCCTGCTGGCCCTGCTGGGCTTGCTGGTGTGGCTGGCCATCTGGTGGCTGGTGCCGGAGACCCTCAAGCCCGAGCATCGGCAGCCGCTGCATCTGGGATCGATTCTGCGCAACTATGCCGCCATCTTCCGCCATCGGCAAGCCATGGGATGCGTGCTGGCGGGTACGTTCTCCAGCGCCGACATGTTCGCCTTCATCAGCGGCTCACCCTATGTCTACATCGAATATTTCGGTGTGCCCGCCAGTCAATATGGTTGGTTGTTCGGCCTGAACGTGCTGCTGTTGATGCTGATGACCTTTATCAACAGCCGCGTCATCGGCCGGGTCGGGCCGCCACGCATGCTGCGGCTGGGATTGTGGTTGCTGTGCCTGGCGGGGGGGCTGCAGGTGGCCATGGCGCTGGGGGGCTGGGGCGGTCTCTGGGGCATAGTGGTGCCGGTGGTGCTCTACGTCGGCCAGATTGGCCTGGTGGGCGCCAACGCCATGAGCGAGACCCTGGGCCACTTTCCCGCCAGTGCCGGCACCGCCTCCGGGGTGACCGGCACCCTGCGCTTTCTGGCCGGAGCCCTGGCCGGGGTGGCAGTCAACCTGGTGCCGGCCAGCTCACCGGTGCCCATGGCGCTGGTGATGGCCGGCTGTGGCCTCTGTGCCCTGCTGGCCCATGGCTGGCTGGCCGGGAGCGGCCGTCAAGCCGTCCCGGCCTGAGCTCAGGCCGGCTCCCGCAGCCGGGTGGCGGCGGTCACCATGTTCCGCAGCGCGGCCCGGGTCTCGACCCAGCCGCGGGTCTTGAGGCCGCAGTCCGGGTTGACCCATAGCCGCTCCACGGGAAGGTGGCGTGCCGCCTGGCGCAGCAGTCCTTCCATCGCCTCCACCGTCGGGACATTGGGGGAGTGGATGTCATACACACCGGGGCCCACTTCGTTGGGGTAGGCGAAATGGCGGAAGCTCTCCAGCAGCTCCATGTCCGAACGCGAGGTTTCCAGGCTGATCACGTCGGCATCCAGGGCGGCGATGGCCTCCATGACGTCGCCGAATTCGCAATAGCACATGTGGGTGTGGATCTGGGTGCTGTCATCGACACCGGCGGCACTGAGCCGAAATGCCTGCACCGCCCACTGCAGGTAGTGATCCCACGCCTGCCGGCGCAGGGGTAAGCCTTCGCGCAGCGCCGGTTCATCTATCTGGATGATGCCGATGCCGGCCCGCTCCAGATCCTGCACTTCGTCCCGCAGTGCCAGCGCCAGCTGGCAGGCCAGGGTCTCCCGCGGGACATCCTCACGGGGGAAGGACCAGCACAGCAGGGTCAGGGGACCGGTCAGCATGCCCTTCATCGGCTTGTCGGTCAGGCTCTGGGCAAAGCGGCTCCACTCCACCGTCATTGGCCGGGGCCGGCTGATGTCACCGATGATCACCGGCGGTTTGACACAGCGCGAGCCATAACTCTGCACCCACCCCTGGCGGGTGAAGGCAAAGCCGTTCAGCTGTTCCCCGAAGTATTCCACCATGTCGTTGCGCTCCGGTTCGCCGTGCACCAGCACATCCAGACCGAGCTGTTCCTGTTCACCCACCATGACGGCGATCTCCTGCCGCAGTGCCTCCTCGTAGTCGGCCTGGCTCAGGCGGCCTTGCCGCCACTCCCGGCGCAGGGCGCGGATGTCGGGGGTCTGGGGAAAGGAGCCGATGCTGGTGGTCGGCCAGGCGGGCAGTTGCCAGCGCTGGCGCTGCAGCTCGGCCCGTTCGGCATAGGGGCGAGTGCGCTGGGCATCCTGCGGCCGAATGGCGGCCACCCGGGCCTGCACGTCGGGATCCTGCACCCGGACGGAGTGCCGGCGCTGGCGCAGGGGCGCACTGTAGGCGGTCAGTCGGGCCAGGCGCTCATCGTTTGGCAGCACCAGGGCCTGACGCAGCAGGTGCAGCTCGATGCACTTCTGGCGCGCGAAGGCAAACCAGCTGCGGGTTTCCTCATCCAGCCCGGTCTCGGCATTCAGATCCAGCGGGCTATGCAACAGCGAGCAGCTGCTGCCGAGCCAGAGCCGGTTGCCCAGCTGCCGGGCCAGCGGCGCCAGTGTCTGTTGCCAGGCCGCCAGATCCGCACGCCAGATGTTGCGGCCATTGATGACCCCGAGGGAGATCTGCCAGTGCTCCGGCAGGCGGGGCAACACCTCGGTCAACTGCTCGGCGCCGGCCACGCAGTCCAGGTGCAGCCCCTGGATTGGCAGGCGGGTCAGCCAGTCGAGCTGGTGATCGACGGCACCGAAATAGGTGCTCAGCAACAGCCGGACCGGCGAGCGCAGTTCGGCATAGGCATGCTGGTAGGCCGCCTGCCACTCGGCCGGCAGATCCAGCACCAGGGCCGGCTCGTCGATCTGGACCCAGTCTATGCCGCGCTCCGCCAGCGCCGCCAGCACTTGGCGATAGACCGCCAGCAGGCCCGGCAACAGGCTCAGCCGATCGAAGGGTTCGCCCTTGACCTTGCCCAGCCAGAGATAGGTCAGGGGACCCAGCAGTACCGGCTTGATGCGCAGGTCCGCAGCCAGCGCCTCGTCCACCTCCTCCAGCAGTTGGGTCCAGCTCAGGCTGAACGGCTGGTCACGGCTGAATTCCGGCACCAGATAGTGGTAGTTGGTATTGAACCATTTGCTCATCTCGGCGGCACTGGCCGGCTGTCCGCTGGGAGCCCGGCCGCGGGCGATGCGAAACAGGGTATCCAGATCCACCTTGCCGTCGGCGTTACGGTGGCGGGCGGGCACGTTGCCGACCATCAGGCTGGTGGTCAGCACCTGATCGTACCAGGCAAAATCGCCCACCGGCAGCAGGTCTATGCCGGCCTCCTGTTGCCAGTTCCAGTGCTGGTGGCGCAGGCGGCGGCCGGTGGCCAGCAAATCGTCCTGGCTCAGGCGGCCGGCCCAATAGCCTTCCAGCGCCAGTTTCAGTTCCCGGTGCAGGCCGATGCGTGGAAAGCCCAGGGTGTGGGTCAGAATGGACATGGTGTGCTCCTTTTAGCCGTCCAGATGTTTACACCGCCATAATCCGCAGTTAGGCTGGAGCACGCCATCGCAACATCTGCATCTGGAACTTGAAGAAATTGCATGTTTGAACTCAAACACTTGCGCAGTCTGGCCCTGCTGCGTGACAAAGGCAGCCTGGCGGCCGCCGCCGAGGCGCTGCACCTGAGCCAGTCGGCCCTGTCTCACCAGCTGCTGGAGCTGGAACAACGCCTTGGCAGTCCCCTGTTCATCCGCAAGAGCCGCCCGGTGCGCTTTACCGGACCGGGCGCACGGTTGCTGCACCTGGCCGATGAGGTGCTGCCCCCCATAGAGGCGACCTGCCAGGCCTTGCAGGCAGGGGCTCGACCGGCACCCGGCCCGCTGCGCCTGGCCATCGAATGCCACAGTTGCCTGCACTGGCTGCTGCCGGTGCTGGCGGAAATGGAGGTGGAGCTGGTTCCCGGTCAGCTGTTCGAGCCGCAGCAGGGATTGCTGCAGGGGGAGCTGGATCTGGTGCTGACCGCCGATCCGCAGCCGACGGGTGGCATCCGCTATGCCCCGCTGTTTGACTTCGAGATGCGCTTGCTGCTGCCGCCGACCCATCCACTGGCGCAGCAGATCGGCATCAGTCCCGTGGATTT
Organism: Aeromonadaceae bacterium; assembly: GCA_041595355.1. Classification (GTDB taxonomy): domain Bacteria; phylum Pseudomonadota; class Gammaproteobacteria; order Enterobacterales; family Aeromonadaceae; genus JBFHKO01. The sequence continues at coordinate 19,412 of JBFHKO010000014.1, read as the reverse complement.
GGCCAGCCAGACCCTGCTCGCTTACCCGGTGCCGACCGGGCGGCTGGATGTGATCCGGCATTTCCTGCAGCCCGCGGGCCTGTCGCCCGCCCGTATCCGGGTAGGCGACAACAGTCAGATGCTGATGCAGATGGTGGCGGCCGGTTGGGGTCTGGCGGCGCTGCCCAGTTGGGTCAGCGCCGAGTATGAACGTCAGGGGCTGGTGGTGTCCCGCGCCTTGGGGACGGGGCTGTGGCGCCGATTTTATGCCGGCATGCCGGCCGGTCAGCGTCAGCCCGGGGAGCTGACATCGCTGCTGGCGCGGATCCGGCAACAGGGCCGGTCGCTTCCGGGTGTGCGGCCGCTGGCGAGGTGAGCCGCGGCCTCAGCTCGCCAGCAGCACCCGGGCGGTGCGCGGGGGTATGGTCAGCTGGATCTCGCCCTTGACCACCTCGAACTTGTCGCGGGTTTCCGGATCGGTGAAGCGGCTGGCCAGGCTGCCGGCCTGCCAGATGGGCAGCCGCAGGGTGCGCGCCTTGTCTGGGTGGCGGTTCAGGGCGGTGAGTACCACATCGCTTTCCAGCGTGCGGGCGAACACCAGGCTGTGCTCGCCCGCATGCAGCTTGTGGAAGTCCCCGCGGCGCAGGGCTGGATGGGTCTTGCGCAGGCGGATCAGGCGCCGGTAGTGATCGTGCAGCAGGTGGTGCCACTGGGTGCTGTCCCAGGGGAAGCCATGGCGGCTGTCCGGCTCGGCGCCATCCTGCAGCCCTATTTCGTCGCCGTAGAAGATGCAGGGTACCCCCGTGTAGGTGAACAGCAGGGTCACGGCGGCGCGCATCAGTGCCAGATCGCCCTGCAGCAGGCTGAAGAGGCGCGGGCTGGCGTAGCCGTCCAGCAGGTTGAGCTGGCTCAGCTGGCTGCTCAGCGGCAGGAGCATGCGCGCCTGTTGCAGTCGCTGGAGGAGCTCCCTTGCCGACAGCGGCAGGGGCTGGCCGTGGACGTCCTGGCCGGCCAGGAAGGCGCGCACCGGGTCGGTGAACCCCTGCTCATTGACGATGCCGTCCATCAGCCCGCCCTGGTCGAGGCTCCCGCTCGGGCGTTCACCCAGCAGGTAGGTGTCCGGGTTGTCCTGCTTCAGGGCCTGGCACAGCGCCTGGGCCTGCTCGGGAGCCGTTGTCCTCTCCGGGCCGCGGGCGGGAGCCAGCCGCCAGCCATCGATGCCCTGGGGGAGGCGGACTCCGTTGGGCGGCTGGGCAGCCACGGCATGCCGCTCGCAAGCCAGATAGGGTTCGGCATCCAGCAGCAGGCGCATGCCGCGCTGGTGCAGCAGGGCGCCAAGTTCGGCCAGTTGTGCCTCATGGGGAACCCGGACGTCCGCTTGGAGTCTCTCCTGCTGCATCTTGTCCGGCGCGGCGAGGGGATTGAGGTAGAGGGCCGTGACACCGAGGGATTGCAGGTAATAGAGCCGGTTCTGGATGCCGGCCAGCGCGGCACCGGCCGGCTCGCCGGTGCAGAAGCCCTCGGGCTCGAGCTGATAGACAACCTGATCCTGCGCCCACTGGGGCGGGCGCAGTGCGCCATGGGTGTGAAAACCGTGCTCGAACCCGGGCTCGGCGCCGTCAAGGCCGCCGGCATGCAGCCAGCAGGGCCGGCCATCGATAAGCAGGCGGAAACGGTAGCGGCACGCCTCCTGCTCCGGCCTGCGCGGCAGTTCGGCACACCAGAGAAGCAGTTCGCCGTGCTGGGCGGTACGGGTCAGGGCCAGCGGCGGCGCATCCGGCGTCTCGATCCAGGCGGCCTGCAGCGGTGTCTGGCGGTGAGTGAACAGGGTCAGGCTGAGCCCGTGGGGGCCCTGTTTCAGCCAGGGTGCCACCTGGGGATGAAAACAAAAGGGTCTCGACATGTCGGCCTACTCGCTGGGGGTCGGGGATGCGCCAGTGGCGTGGCGACCCTGAGGTCTCCCGGCTGGCGTGATGGGGCGAATAGTGCCATAAGCCCGCCGTGGCTGCAGGCAAAAATGGCGTTGCGGAGCGGCGCGCAGGCGTGGTTGCAACCGTCCTGGCTCAATCGAGGCGCCCCCGTCGGGCGCGGACTCAGTGGCCGGTCGGCGCGCTGGCGGCCTGCATGGGCACCGCCGACAGGGCGCTTTTGTACGAGCCGTCGATCACCCGGGTACTGTAGGTCAGGTAGATGAGGGTCTGATGGCGCTCATCCAGAAAGCGCACCACGCGCTGCTCCTTGAACACCAGGGAGGTGCGCACGTCGAACACCACTTCGCCCTCCTGGAACTTTTCCAGGATTTTGATGGGACCGACCTGCAGGCAGGCGATGGAGGCATGGGCCTTGTCCTCGGCCAGTCCCAGGCCGCCGGAGATGCCGCCGGTCTTGGGGCGCGAGAGGTAGCAGGTGACGCCGGCGATCTTGGGATCGTCAAAGGCCTCGACGATGATCTTGTGGTTGGGACCGAACAGTTTGAATTCGGTACTCACCTCGCCGATACGCTCGGTGGAGTCGGCCCGCAGCGGGCCCGCCATCAGCGAGAGGAGCAGGAGCCAGTAGCATTTCATCAGCGGCATTCCATCAGGTTGCGAGGGGCGGGTATCAGGCGCGGACGCGGGAGGGCAGTTCGCGCAGGGACTGACAGTTCAGGCAGAGCAGTGAGTCGGGGCGCGCTTCCAGCCGCTTGAGGCCGATGTTGTCGCCACAGTGCTGGCAGTAGCCATAGTCGCCCTGGCTGATGCGCAGCAGCGAAGCCCGCAGCCGGGTCTGCAACTGCTTGTCATGCTGGGCCTGTTTGAGGGCCAGCTGGCGATCGGCGTGCTGGGTGGCACGATCCAGTTCATCGGTGAGGCGGGAGCGGGATTCCTCCAGCGCCTCGCTGGGCTCCATTCTGGCTTCGATTTCGGCCAGTTGCGCCTTGATGCGCTGCTCCAGCTGGGCGAGCGTGGCGGGCGATAGGTCGTGGGTCATGCTGTTTCCTTGGCAGTGCCCGGTCAGGGGCGCCTTGTGTTGTTCCGATATGGGGTCGCATCCTATCAGCAAGCGGGCCCCGGGGCCAAAACCTGAGGGGGCCACTCTGCGGTGTGGGTCACGCGCAATCTGCCGGTCGGCGCCGGCGCGGGCCGAATGACCATGCGTTGGCCGCCGTATCGGCTGCTTTTTTGCATACAATTTGATTCAAGCAAAATATAATGCCACGGCTTCCTGTTGTCCCCTGTCTGTGCCTTGATGGCCGCCGATGTGGGACATCCGGACCCCCGGGCGGGGCGCGCTGCGCCGGACGAGGGCCCAGCAGGCCGCGAACACCGAATTCAAGTCAAGGAGACGTTCAATGTCATTAGTGAAAGGAATGGCCACTGTATCCCTGGTCGCTGCGATGTCGGTTGGCAGTGCGATGGCTCAGGAAGAGAAGGTGCTGCATGTCTATAACTGGAGCGATTATATCGCCGAAGACACCATCGCCAACTTCGAAAAGGAGACCGGCATCAAGGTGGTGTATGACGTGTTCGACAGCAACGAGGTGCTGGAAGCCAAGCTGCTGGCCGGCACCACCGGCTTCGACGTGGTGGTGCCGAGCTCCGACTTCCTCTCCCGCCAGATCCAGGCCGGGGTCTTCAAGCCGCTGGACAAGAGCCTGTTGCCCAACCTGAAGAATCTGGATGCCGGCACCATGACCCTGTTGCAGGAAAAGGACCCGGGCAACGCCCACGCCGTTCCCTATCTGGGCGGCACCACCGGCATCGGCTTCAATCCGAAGAAGGTGGCCGAGGTGATGGGGGCCGACTTCAAGATGGACTCCTGGGATGCCATTTTCAAGCCGGAGAACCTGCAAAAGCTCAGCCAGTGTGGCGTCTCCTTCCTGAATGCGCCCACCGAGATCATGGCCACCACCCTGCATTACATGGGCAAGAATCCCAACAGTACCGAGGCCAAGGATTATGCCGAGGCCGGCCAGCTGCTGGCGACCCTGCGTCCCCACATTACTTATTTCCACTCCTCCCAGTACATCAATGATCTGGCCAACGGTGACATCTGCGTGGCCATCGGCTGGTCCGGTGACGTCATGCAGGCGGCGGCGCGGGCCGAGGAGGCCAACAATGGCGTGGTGGTGGACTATGTGATCCCCAAGGAGGGGGCGCTGGTGTTCTATGACATGCTGGCCATTCCCGCCGATGCCAAGCATCCGGCCAATGCCCATGCCTTCATCGATTACCTGATGCGTGCCGAGGTGATGGCGCCCATCACCAACTATGTTGCCTACGCCAGTGCCAACGAGGCGGCGTTGCCCATGGTGGATGATGCCATCAAGAACAATCCCAACATCTACCCGCCCGCCGAGCTGAAGGCCAAGCTGTTTGCCCTCAAGGTGCTGCCGCAGAAGGTCAACCGCGTGGTGACTCGCGAGTGGACCAAGGTCAAGACCGGCAAGTAGCCCGCAGGCCCGTTCGTACATTCAATGGAGGGGCGCATGGCGCCCCTTGGTTGTTTCAGGAGAAAACATGACCGAGCACATCCTCGACGACAAGTCCGCCAGCCCGGGCGCCGCGCGTTCCGGCGCGCCGTTGCTGGAAATCCGCGATCTGACCAAGAGCTTCGATGGCGTGGTGGCGGTGGACAATGTCAGCCTGACCATCAACAAGGGCGAGATCTTCGCCCTGCTGGGTGCCTCGGGCTGTGGCAAGTCCACCCTGCTGCGCATGCTGGCCGGCTTCGAGGCCCCGACCAAGGGGCGCATCATTCTGGATGGCCAGGACATGGCCGACATTCCGCCCTACCGGCGGCCCATCAACATGATGTTCCAGTCCTATGCCCTGTTTCCCCATATGACGGTGGAGCAGAACATCGCCTTCGGCCTGAAGCAGGATGGCCTGCCCAAGGAGGAGATCGCCTCCCGGGTGGCCGAGATGCTGGAGCTGGTGCACATGCAGCCCTATGCCCGTCGCAAGCCCCATCAGCTCTCCGGTGGCCAGCGCCAGCGGGTGGCCCTGGCGCGCTCCCTGGCCAAGCGGCCCAAGCTGCTGCTGCTGGATGAGCCCATGGGGGCGCTGGACAAGAAGCTGCGCGAGAAGATGCAGCTCGAGGTGGTGGATATCCTGGAAAAAGTGGGAGCCACCTGTGTCATGGTGACCCATGATCAGGAGGAGGCCATGACCATGGCCGGCCGCATTGCCATCATGGACAGGGGCGAATTCGTCCAGATAGGCGGCCCCGAGGAGATCTACGAGCACCCCAACTGCCGCCTGAGTGCCGAGTTCATCGGGTCGGTGAACCTTTTCGAGGGGGTGCTGCTCGAGAGCGGCGCCGATTACAGCCTCATCCGCTCCGATGCCCTGAGCCATCCCATCCAGGTCAACCATGGCGCCTCCCTGGCCGAAGGGGTACACCTGATGGTGGCGCTGCGCCCGGAAAAGATCCATTTCAGCCGCGACATCCCCGCGGATCACTGCAACTACGACAAGGGGCTGGTGGAGAACATCGCCTACATGGGCGACATCTCCGTCTACCATGTGCGGCTGCCCAGCGGCCAGCTGGTGATCGCCACCCTGCCCAATATCGATCGCTTTCGCAAGGGGCTGCCGACCTGGGGGGATGAGGTGATACTGCACTGGGAACCGGACTCCTGCGTGGTGCTGACCATATGATGAGCCTGCCGCAACGCCTGTACCGCCGCCTGGGCGGGTGCCTGCCGCGGGGCCGACACCTGGTGATCGGCATGCCCTATCTGTGGATGCTGCTCTTCTTCGCCGTCCCCTTTGCCATCATCCTCAAGATCAGCCTGGCGGAGACCCAGGTCGCCATCCCGCCCTACACGGCGCTGGCCTCCTATGTGGACGAGAAGCTGCAGTTTGTGCTTAACCTCGGCAACTACGGCTACCTGCTGGAGGATCCCCTCTATCTGGATTCCTACCTGCAATCGCTGCGGGTGGCGTCCATCTCGACCCTGTTCTGCCTGCTGCTGGGGTACCCCATCGCCTGGTCCATCGTGCACTCCGCACCGGCCACGCGTAATGTGCTGCTGATGCTGGTGGTGCTGCCGAGCTGGACGTCGTTTCTGATCCGGGTCTACGCCTGGATTGGCATCCTGAAAAACAACGGCTTTTTCAACAATGTCCTCATCGGCCTGGGGATCATCGATGAGCCCATCCGGCTGCTGCATACCGACCTGGCGGTCTATATCGGCATCGTCTACGCCTATCTGCCCTTCATGATATTGCCCATCTACACGGCCCTGATGCGGGTCGATTACTCGCTGATGGAGGCGGCGGCCGATCTGGGTGCCCGTCCCTGGAAGGCGTTTCTCACCGTGCTGCTGCCCCTGACCCAGGGGGGCATCGTCGCCGGCGCCATGCTGGTGTTCGTGCCGGCGGTGGGCGAGTTTGTCATACCGGAGCTGCTGGGGGGACCGGATTCGCTGCTGATCGGCCGGGTGCTGTGGCAGGAGTTCTTCAACAACCGTGACTGGCCGGTGGCCTCCGCGGTGGCGGTGGTGATGCTGACGCTGCTGATGGTGCCCATCATCTGGTTCTATCGTTATCAACGTCGTGAAATGGAGGCGCAGCAATGACGCCGATCCCGCAGATCACATCCAGATTCCGGACCCTGGTGCTGGTGCTGGGGTTCACCTTTCTGTATGCGCCCATACTGAGCCTGGTGATCTACTCGTTCAACGAGTCGCGGCTGGTGACCGTCTGGTCGGGCTTTTCCATCAAGTGGTACTTCGAGCTGTTCAAGGACGACCTGATGATGAATGGCGTCTGGCTGAGCCTCTCCATCGGTGTCATGAGCGCCACCATGGCGGTGGTGGTCGGCACCCTGGCGGCCTTCGTGCTCACCCGGGTGGGCAGCTTCCGGGGCCAGACCGGCTTTGCCTTCCTCATCACCGCGCCCATGGTGATGCCCGAGGTGATCACCGGTCTGGCGCTGTTGCTGATGTTCGTGGCCATGTCGGGCCTGTTCGGCTGGCCCTCGGAGCGGGGGGTGCTCACCATCTGGATTGCCCACGTCACCTTCTCGGCCGCCTATGTCACCGTCATCATCCGCTCGCGGCTGCGGGAGCTGGACTGCTCGGTCGAAGAGGCCGCCCAGGATCTGGGGGCCACGCCGCTCAAGGTGTTCTTCCTCATCACCCTGCCGGCCATAGCGCCGGCCCTCGCCGCCGGCTGGCTGCTGGCCTTCACCCTGTCGGTGGACGATCTGGTGATCAGCAGCTTTGTCTCCGGTCCGAGTGCCACCACCCTGCCCATGGTGGTCTTCTCCAGCGTGCGTCTGGGGGTCAGCCCCAAGATCAATGCCCTGGCGACCCTCATCATTCTGGTGGTGTCGACCGCGACCTTCATCGCCTGGTGGATGATGGCCAAGGCGGAGAAACGCCGGCGGGACGAACTGGCCCAGCGGTCAGGCTGACGGGACGCGCAGCGCAAGCCAAGGAGCCTGCGGGCTCCTTTTTTTGTCGGCCCGCCGCTGCGGGGTCCGGATTGGCTGATTATCAGCCAGTCGGGCGACTGCGGTGCCGGCAGCGGGAAAAAGTGCTTGCAATGACGAGGGGGTTTCGGTAGATTCCTGCTCCGCAGACAACGGCGTGTAGCGCAGCTTGGTAGCGCACTTCGTTCGGGACGAAGGGGTCGGAGGTTCGAATCCTCTCACGCCGACCAAACAAAACAAAGGGTTAGCCTAGGCTAGCCCTTTGTGCTTTCTGGCGTTCGCCGTCGCAGGTCACGACTTGTGACGCATGGCGGGTACGCAAGCGTGGCCGGATGTGATAAAAAGGGCTGGCATCCGGCGCGGGTTCGTCAGCTTACCGAGGCCAGCCTGCCGTCGAGTCCTTCCCCGGACGTCCTCCCCCCTAATTGTGATGAAGTGCCATGCAGCTGACTCTGTTTACCGATTACGCCCTGCGAACGCTGATGTACCTGGCACTGCAACCAGGCACCCGCCTCTCCACCATCACCGAGGTGGCGGACAAGTTCCAGATCTCCCGCAACCATGTGGTGAAAATCGTCCACCAGCTCGGCGTCAAGGGCTACGTGGAGACGGTGCGTGGCAAGCATGGTGGCATCCGCCTGGCCCGGGCCTGCGAGGCCATCAACCTGCGGGATCTCATTTCGGACATGGAAAACATGTCCTGCCTGCTGGAGTGCAAGCGTGAGGATTGCCTGCTGAACAGCGCCTGCCGTTTTCAGGGCATACTGCGCAAGGCCATGCGTGCCTTCCTGGAGGTGCTGGGGCAATTCACCCTCGCCGACCTGGTCAAGGACAGCCGGCACCTGTGCGGCCTGCTGGGCATCGAGGTTCATGAGGTCGAGCCGTAAGCCCTTGGCGGCCTTCGCTGCGCCGGGGCCCCGCGCCCATGATATTCAAACCGCATAGATGCCCGCTGCTGGCATGCTGGAGGCGTTCGTGACCCCAAGCCTACCCCTGGTTCCCTTGTCGCTGCTGGGTGCTGCCCTGGTGGCCGCCGTGCTGCTCAGCCTCTGGTGGGGCCGCCGCTGGCAGTGGCAATGCCTGCTGGCGCAGGAGCGCATCCAGCAGCAGCAGTCCCGCCAGGAGGAGCTGCTGGGCGAGCGCCAGCAGTTGCAGCAGAAGCTTGAACAGCAGCAGCTGCTGCTGCTCAAGCTCAACACCCGCCTCAAGGAGTACGAGACCCTGCTGCGGGCCGAGCGCCAGGCCCAGGCCGACAAGCGCGAGCTGCAGCAGGCGGCCGAGGCGCGTCTCGGCGAGCAGTTCGAGAACCTGGCCCACCGCCTGCTGGAGCAGACCTCCGGCAGTTTTCGCGAACTGAACCAGCAGCACCTGGATCTGCTGCTCTCCCCCCTGAAATCCCAGCTGGAAGGCTTCCGCCGCCAGCTGGGTGAGACCCATGCCGAAGAGACCCGCCAGCGTCACAGCCTGAAGTTCGAGCTGGAGCGGCTGGCCGGCCTCAACCAGCAGATCACCCAGGAGGCGGCCGCATTGACCCGGGCGCTCAAGGGCGACAGCAAGCAGCAGGGCAACTGGGGCGAGGTGGTGCTGGCCCGGGTGCTCTCCGAATCGGGACTGCGCGAGGGCCACGAATACGAGCAGCAGGTGGCCTGTGACGGCCGTGATGGTCGCCGTTACCAGCCGGACGTCCTGGTGCACCTGCCCGGCGAGCGGGACATCATCATCGATGCCAAGGTGTCCCTGACCGCCTTCGAGCGTTACGTCAATGCCGATGACGACGTCACCCGCCAGCAGGCACTGAAGGAGCATGTGGCCTCGCTGCGCAACCATATCCGCGAGCTGGGGCGCAAGGATTACCAGCAACTGCCCGGTCTGCGCAGCCTCGATTACGTGCTCATGTTCGTGGCGGTGGAGCCGGCCTATCTGGTGGCGCTGGAGGCCGAGCCGGGGCTGGTGAAGCAGGCGCTGGAGAGCAACATCCTGCTGGTCAGCCCCACCAACCTGCTGGTGGCGCTGCGCACCATCGACAACCTGTGGCGCCAGGAGCGCCAGCACCAGAACAGCCGCCTGATCGCCGAACGGGCCGGGCGGCTCTACGAAAAGCTGCGGTTGTTCGTCGAGGACATGCAGGCGATGGGGCATTCGCTGGGCAAGACCCAGGAGAGCTTCGAGCGGGCCATGCAGCGGCTGGCTTCGGGGCGCGGCAACCTGATCCAGCAGGCGGAGCGGCTGCGCGAACTGGGGGTGGCGGTGAACAAACCGTTGCCGGAGCCGCTCATCGAGCGCGCCATGAGCGCCGAGCCGCCCCTGCCGCTGGGGGGCTCGGAGCAGCAGAGCCAGCGCGGCTGAGTCAGTCTTTCCAGAACGAGGGGAAGAAGAGCACGGCGACGGTCAGGATCTCCAGCCGGCCAAGCAGCATGTCGAAGGAGAGTATCCACTTGGCCGCATCCGGCAGGTCGGCAAAATTGCCCAGCGGGCCGATGACCGGACCCAGACCCGGGCCCACGTTGCTGACGGCGGTGATGGCGCCGGAGATGGCCACCAGGGGCGGCAGGTCCAGCATGCCCAGCAGGGCGGCGCTGACGATGATGACGCCGATGTAGCTGAGCACGAAGGCGACCATGGAGCGGATGATGACATCGTTCACCGGCCGGCCATTGTACTTTTGCGGGAACACCCCCGAGGGATGCATCAGCTGCCGCCCCTGCTTCTGGAACAGGGCCGCCGCCACCTGGATACGGAATAGCTTGAGGCCGCCGGCGGTGGAGCCGGAGCAGGCGCCGATGAGCATCAGGAAGACGAACAGCACCGTCGTGAGGGCGCTCCAGCTGCCGAAATCGGTCAGGCCGTAACCCGTGGTGGTCAGTACCGAGATGATGTTGAAGGTGCTGATGCGCAGCGCGTCCTCGAAGCCGAACACCTCCTTGTGCCACAGCCAGAGCGTCATCAGGGCGCTGACCACCATGACCAGCCAGAAGAAGCCACGCACCTGGGCATCGCGGAACAGCATCAGCTCCCGCCGCCGCAGCGTCTGCACATACAGCAGGAAGGGCAGCCCCCCCAGGAACATGAACAGGATGGCGACCCACTGCGCCGCATCGGAAAAATGGGCCATGGAGGCGTCGGAGGTGGAGTAGCCGCCGGTGCTGAGGGTGGTCATGGCGTGGTTGATGGCTTCGAACAGCGTCATGTCGCAGAGCCAGTAGCCGATGAAGCAGAGCAGGCTCAGGATCAGGTAGACGATGACGATATTCTTGGCCACGTTGGTGGCCCGAGGCGAGTCCTTGTCCGACTTGTCGGAGGATTCGGTCTGGAACAGCTTCATCCCCCCCACGTTCAGGGCCGGCAACACGGCCACCGCCAGCACGATGAAGCCGACACCGCCCAGCCACTGCAGCAGCGAGCGCCACAGCAGTATGCTGGGGGCCATCTTGTCCAGCCCGGAGAGCACGGTGGAGCCGGTGGTGGTCACCCCGGACATGGTCTCGAAGTAGGCGTCGGTGAAGCTTATCTGGTTGATGAACACGAACGGCAGGGCGCCGAAGACGCAGGCCACCGCCCAGACGGTGCTGGTGAGCAGAAACATGTCCCGCACCCCGAGCCGGAATTCGGCCTTCTTGCCGAAATGGAGGCACAGCAGGGCGGCAACGTGGGTGATCACCACGGCGGCGAAAAATTCCGCCAGTCCCGGCGTGCCGGTGAAAAAGGCCAGCAGGGTGGGCAGCCACATGAACAGGGCCAGCTTGGAAAGCGTCAGGCCCATGGTGAAGGTGATGGGTTTGAAATTGATCATGTCAGAGGAAAAACGGGCTGGGTTGGAACAGGCGCTCGACTTCCTGAATGTGCTTCTTGTCCACCAGGAACATCACCACATGGTCATCCTGCTGGATCACCGTCGAGTCGTGGGCGATGAGCACCTCGTCACCGCGCACCACGGCGCCTATGGTGGTGCCCGGCGGCAGCTTCAGCTCCCCGACGGCCCGGCCCACCACATTGGAGGTGCTCTCGTCGCCATGGGCGATAGCCTCGATGGCCTCGGCGGCCCCGCGGCGCAGTGAATAGACATTGGCGATGTCGGCGCGCCGCACATGGGTCAGCAGGGCCGAGATGGTGGCCTGCTGGGGCGAGATGGCAATGTCGATGGCGCCGCCCTGCATCAGATCCACATAGGCGGCCCGCTGGATCAGCACTATGGCCTTCTTGGCCCCCATGCGCTTGGCCAGCATGGCCGACATGATGTTGGCCTCGTCGCGGTTGGTGACGGCGATGAAGACATCGATCTGATCGACGTGCTCCTCCTGCAGCAGCTCCTGGTTGGCGGCATCACCGCAGAAGACGATGCTCTCCTCCAGCATCTCCGACAGCTGCTCGGCCCTATCCGGGTTGCGCTCGATCAGCTTGACGCTGTAGCGCTTCTCCAACTGGCGGGCCAGGCTGGCGCCCACATTGCCGCCGCCGATGATCATGATGCGCCGGTAGGGGTTCTCCAGCCGCTGCAGTTCGGACATGACGGCGCGGATGTGGCCGGCCGCGGCAACGAAAAAGACCTCGTCGTCGGCCTCGATGATGGTGGTGCCCTGGGGGCGGATGGCGCGCCCCTGGCGGAAGATGGCCGCCACCCGGGCATCGATGTGGGGCATGTGCTCCTTGAGGGTCGCCAGGGCGTTGCCGACCAGAGGACCGCCGTAGTAGGCCTTGACGGCCACCAGACCGACCCGGCCACCGGCGAAATCCACCACCTGCAGGGCGCCCGGGTATTCGATCAGGCGGCGCAGGTAATCGGTGACCAGCTGCTCCGGCGAGATGAGGTGGTCCACCTGGATGGCCTCGCCATGGAACAGCCGCTCGCGCTCGGAGAGGTAGGCCTGTTCGCGGATGCGGGCCACCTTGTTGGGAATATTGAACAGCGAATAGGCGATCTGACAGGCGACCATGTTGGTTTCGTCGCTGTTGGTGACCGCCACCAGCATGTCGGCATCCTCGGCACCGGCCTCGCGCAGCACCTGGGGGTGAGAGCCGTGGCCGTTGACGATGCGCAGATCGAACTTGTCCTGCAGTTCCCGCAGCCGCTCCATGTTGGTGTCGACCAGGGTGATGTCGTTGTTCTCGCCCGCCAGGTTTTCCGCCAGGGTGCCGCCCACCTGGCCGGCGCCTACGATGATTATCTTCATGTCGGGCTCACTGCTTTATCAGCTTGGCGTAAAAGAAGCCGTCCATCTGCTGCTCGCCGGGCAGTATCTGCCAGCCCGGGCGCTGGGGGCTCTCGTCGGCCTGCAAGGGGACCAATCTGGCATCGGCGGTGCGGTCCAGGAAGGCGCGGATCTGTTCGCGGTTCTCGTCAGGCAGCACCGAGCAGGTCGCATACAGGAGCGTACCGCCCGGTTTGAGTTTGCGCCAGAGCGCGTCCAGGATTTTCGCCTGCAGCCGTACCAGCTCGGCGATGTCCGCCTCGCGGCGCAGCCACTTGATGTCGGGATGGCGGCGAATGACGCCGGTGGCGGAACAGGGGGCATCCAGCAGGATGCGGTCGAAGGCCTGCCCCGACCACCAGCTGTCGGGCTGACTGGCATCGCCGTGATGCAGCTGGGCCTGCAGTCCCAGCCGCTGCAGTGTGTCGGCCACCCGGGCCAGGCGCTCGGCATCGGCATCCACGGCCACCAACCCGGCCAGCGCCGGTTGCCGCTCCAGCAGGTGGGCCGTCTTGCCGCCCGGTGCCGCACAGGCATCCAGCACCCAGTCGCCGGGCTGGGGATCCAGCAGCCGGGCCGCCTGCTGGGCGGCGGCATCCTGGACCGAACAGTCGCCCTGCTCGAAACCGGGCAACTGCAACACGTCGCAGGGGGCGGCGAGGCAGATGCCGACGTCGCCGGTTTCGTCGAGGGCCTGGATGGCAATTTGCCCGGTCTCCAGGCGGGCCAGGTAGGCTGCGCGCGACTGGTGGCGGGCATTGACCCGCAGCCACATGGGCGGCCGCTGGTTGTTGGCCTCGAGGATGGCCACATACTGTTGCGGGTAGGCGCGCTTGAGGCGAGCCAGCAGCCAGCGCGGGTGGCCCAGACGGGCGGCTTCGTCCTCATCGGCCTGGGTCAGCAGGGCTTCGGTGTTGCGCTGCACGTTGCGCATGACGCCATTGAGCATGCCGCGAAAGGCATTGCCCTGCAGCAGGCCGACGGCGTTGACCGTTTCCGACAGGGCGGCATGGGGCGGAATGCGGGTGTAGAGCAACTGGTAGAGGCCGACCAGCAGCAGATAATGCAGGACGCGGTGTTTGCCCTTCAGCGGCCGGTTGATGAGCTGCCCGGTGATGGCCTCCAGGCGGGAGAGCCAGCGCAGGCTGCCGAAGCAGAGCTCCTGCAACAGGGCCCGATCCTTGGCGGCGATCTGCTGTTGGGCGATGGGCAGGGCCGTGGAGAGGGAGTGGCCCTGCTCTACCACCTGAAAGAGAACCTGGGCCGCTTTGGCGCGCGTTTTCATGCTTGTGTCCTGGCAGACGCGGGCCGGGGCCCGCGGGGATGTTCTAGAGAAGGCGGGTGCCCGGGAGGAACCAGTCGTGACGCGAGTTGAGCAGTTCATGCGCCTGCATGGGCTTCTTGCCCGGCGGCTGCAGGCTCAGCAGGCGCAGCACGCCGGCGCCGGTGGCGACGTCGATGCCCTGTTTGCCGACGCGCAGCAGGGTGCCGGGCGGGCGGTCATGGGGTTCGTCGAGCACCTGGGCGGCCCAGAGCTTGACGTTCTGGCCGGCCACCTCGAAGTGGCTGATGGGCCAGGGGTTGAAGGCGCGTACGCAGCGTTCAATGGCGGCGGCCGGCTGCTGCCAGTCGATGCGCGCCTCCTCCTTGCTGAGCTTCTGGGCATAAGTGGCCAGCTGCGGCGCCTGGGGTTCGGCGTGGGCCTCGCCACGGGCCAGCTGCCCGACGGTCTCCAGCAGCGCCCGGGGGCCCAGCTTCGCCAGGGTGGCGTAGAGGCTGGCGGAGGTATCCTCGGGGCCGATGGGGCAGGCGAGCTTGCTCAGCATGGCGCCGGTATCCAGCCCCTCATCCATCTGCATGATGGTGATGCCGGTCTCGCGATCGCCGGCCCAGATGGCCCGCTGGATCGGGGCGGCGCCGCGCCAGCGCGGCAGCAGCGAGCCATGCACGTTGATGCAGCCGAGGCGCGGCGCGTCCAGCACCGCCTTGGGCAGCAGCAGGCCATAGGCGACCACTATCATCAGATCGGCCTCGAGGCCGGCCAGGGTCTGCTGCGCCGCCGCATCGCGCAGGGAGGCCGGCTGGAAAACCGGCAGCTGATGGCGTTCGGCCAGTTGCTTCACCGGGCTGGCGGTGAGCTTGTTGCCGCGCCCGGCGGGCCGGTCGGGCTGGGTGTAGACGCCGATGACGTTCAGGCCGCCATCCAGCAGTGCCTGCAGATGGCAGGCGGCAAAATCGGGGGTCCCGGCAAACAGGATTCTCAGCGATTGCACCATGACTCCTTAGCTGCCGATGCGGCTCAGCTTTTCCAGTTTCTGGCGAATGCGCTGCCGCTTGAGCGGGGAGAGGTAGTCGACGAACAGCTTGCCGACCAGGTGGTCCATCTCATGCTGCAGGCAGATGGCCAGCAGGCCATCGGTTTCCTGCTCGAAGAGATTACCCTGGCGATCCAGGGCCCGGACCCGGATCCACTCCGCCCGCGGCACCAGCGCCCGGCACTCCGGCACCGACAGGCAGCCTTCTTCGATGCCGGTTTCACCTCGCGAGTTCAGCAATTCGGGATTGATGAACACCATGGGCTGGTTGCGTTCTTCGGACAGGTCGATGACTATGATTCGTTGATGGATGTTGACCTGGGTTGCCGCCAGACCGATGCCTTCTTCGGCATACATGGTTTCAAACATATCATCTATGATCGTTTGAGTGGCCTGGCTGATGGTCCCGACAGGGGCCGCTACCGTGCGCAGGCGCTCATCCGGAAAGCGCAAAACGTCTAATACCGCCATAGTTGTTCTTTAGTGCTACCGCTGGGTTGAAATGTTGGCGTAATTCTAGACATATGCATCGATGATTAACAGCCGCAAGGCACCGGCAGAAACAGGGATTGTTATGCAATTAAGGCAATTGGGACTCTTTTTAGCCTCGGTGATGATGGTTTGCTCGGCATGGGGGGATACCCTGACTCTGAAAGAGGGGCATCCGCAGCACTATGTCGTCAAGCGAGGCGATACGCTGTGGGACATCTCGGCCCACTTTTTGGACAGCCCCTGGCAATGGCCGCGGCTGTGGCAGCAGAATCGCCAGATAGCCAATCCGCACCTCATCTACCCCGGGGATCAGCTGACCCTCACCTGGGTCAATGGTGAACCGCGGCTGGTCACCGGCAGCAAGCGGGTGGTGAAACTGTCGCCCCGGGTGCGCTGGGAGGCGCACCCCGAGCCCATTCCCACGCTGGATCTGGCGGCCATCGGCCCCTTCCTGCGTACCGAGCATATCTTCGAGCCGGATATGCCGCTGGAGGGGTTGCCCTATGTGCTGGGGGAAAACAACCTCAATCTCGGCATGCTGGAGGGGCAGACCCTGCATGTGCACGGTCAACTGACCCCGGGAGGCCGTTATGGCATCTACCGGCCCGGTATCCGCTATCAGACGCCGGGCAGCGAGGCGCTGCTGGGACGGCAGGCGGTGCTGGTCGGGGTGGCGGCGGCGCTGAGCCAGTATCAGTCCGATCAGGCCAGTGTGCGGTTGCTCAACAGTTATCGCGAGGTGAAGCAGGGCGACCGCCTGTTGCCGTTGCCCGAGCAGGAGTGGCTGGATGCCTATTTTCTGCCGCGCGCCGGCCGGCTTGCCAGCCCCGGACAGGTGGTGGCGCTGCCCAACCAGATGAGCGGTGTCGGCAAGTATGAGGTGCTGCTGCTGGACAAGGGGGCGCAGGATCAGGTGGCTCCCGGTGATGTGCTGGTGGTCCGGCGTCCCGGTGTGACCGTTCTGGATGGCGGGCCCGAGCAGGTCAGGTATGAGACCTTGGGCTCCCTGGGGCAGGGGTTGCTGGGTGCCGAGCGTCGCTCGCTGCCGGCGGAGGCGGTTGGTCAGGTGATGGTGTTCAAGGTCTACCAGCACATGAGCCTGGCGCTGGTGCTGAGCAGTTCGGACATGGTGCGTCAGGGCTATGTCATCGACAACCCCTGACGGTCCCGCGGTCCGGCCTGCCGATGAGCCGATGGCTCTGCAGACCTGGCTGCGGCTGGATGGGGTGCCCGGCCTGGGGCCGGTCCGGGCACGGCGTCTGCTGCAGAGCTGTTCCCTCGATGATCTGGCGCGGATGAATGCGGCCGATCTGGCTGCGCGCGGCTGGCGCGCGCCGCAGATCCACGCCTTTTTGCATCCCGATACCGCCGGGCTGGCCGAGGTGCAGGCCTGGTTGCAGGCCCCCGCTCACCACCTGCTGACCTGGGACCATCCCGCTTACCCTCCCTTGTTGCGTCAGGCGCCGGCGCCGCCGCTGCTGCTGTTCGTGGCCGGGGCACCGGCGCTGCTCTCCAGCATGCAGGTTGCTCTGGTGGGGACCCGCAATCCCACTCCCGGCGGCCAGGAGGCGGCGGCCTGCCTGAGCCGCGAGCTGGCCCAGGGCGGCGTGACGATCACCTCGGGGCTGGCGCTGGGCATCGATGGCATCTGTCACCGGGCCGCGTTGCAGGTGCAGGGATTGACCCTGGCGGTGCTGGGCTCGGGACTGGCGCGCTGCTATCCGCGCCGCCATCAGCCCCTGGCCGAGGCCATAGTGGCCGAAGGCGGGGCCCTGGTCTCCGAGTTCTGGCCTCAGACCGCCCCCCGGCCCGAGCATTTCCCGCGCCGTAACCGCATCATCAGTGGCCTGTCGCTGGGCACCGTGGTGGTCGAGGCGGCGGAGCAGAGCGGCTCGCTTATCACGGCCCGTTACGCGCTGGAGCAGGGGCGGGAGGTGTTTGCCGTGCCGGGCTCCATCCATAATCCCCAGGCGCGGGGCTGTCACCGCCTGATCCAGCAGGGAGCCAAGCTGGTGGCGTCTGCGGCGGATATCCTCGAGGAGCTGGCCCCGCTGGCCGGTTTCGTGATGGCGCAGCGACCCGGGGGGCTCAAGGGTGCATCGGATTTGCCATTCCCTGCGTTGTTGGATAACGTAGGTTACGAGGCAACGGCCACCGATCTCATCATTCAGCGCAGCGGCTTGCCGGTGGCGGAGGTGATGAGGCAGTTGCTCGAGCTGGAGCTGGCGGGGGGGATCCTATCCGTACCCGGGGGCTATGTGAGAGCGAGGAGGGACTGATGATGTTTGATGTACTGATGTACCTGTTCGAAACCTATGTCCAGAACGATGCCGATCTCATGGTCGATCAGGACGAACTCAACGCCGAATTGACGCGCGCCGGCTTCCATCGTGATGAGATCTACAAGGCGCTGGCCTGGCTGGAGCATCTGGCCGAACTGCATGATGACGAGCGCACGCCGCGACTGGCCAGTGCGTCGGATTCGTTTCGCATCTATGCCGCCGAAGAGATGCGCAAGCTGAGCCCGCAATGCCGCGGTTTCCTGCTGTTTCTGGAGCAGGTGCGGGTGTTGAATCCCGAGGCGCGGGAAGTCGTCATCGAGCGCCTGATGGATCTGGATGCCCCCGAAATCGAGCTTGACGATCTCAAGTGGGTGGTGCTGATGGTGCTGTTCAACATGCCGGGCAGCGAGACGGCCTGCCATCAGATGGAAGAGCTGCTGAACGAAGAGCCGCCCGGCCTGCTCCACTGACAGAGGGGGTGCTCGCTGCTACAATCGGGCCAGATTGACGGGAGGCGAGCGATGTCCAAGATAGACCACCGATTATTTGCCGCTCACGAGCAGGCGCTGGTGCGGGAGCACCAGACCTGCCCCCTGTGCGGCGATAAACTGGTGATGCGCCATGGCAAGCATGGCCCCTTCCTCGGGTGCGCCGCTTACCCGGCCTGTAGCCATGTGCGGCCGCTTGGGGCCCAGACCGCCGCCAGCGAGGGGGTGGAAAAGTTGCTGGAAGGCAGCGCCTGTCCCGATTGCGGCCATCCCCTGGCGATCAGGAAGGGGCGTTATGGCCTGTTCATCGGCTGTTCCCATTATCCCCAATGCCAGCACATCGAATCCGCCAACCCGCAGACACCGGGGTTGGTGCCCTGCCCGCTCTGCGGCAGCGGACACCTGACGGCGCGCACCTCCCGCTACGGCAAGACGTTTTATGCCTGCGATGGCTATCCAAAATGCAAATATGGCGTCAATGACCCGCCGGTGGCCGAGGCCTGTCCCCAGTGTGGCTGGGGCATGCTGGTGGAGAAACAGGGCCGTCAGGGACGGCGGCATCGCTGTCCGCAAAAGGAGTGTACCTACCAGAGTGATTTACTATAATGCGCGCTCCGCGCCCGGCAGGCGCAACTGTAGTTAGGGAGTGGAGATGTCGGATTTGGCAGTCGCGGCCATGCAGCAGGCCGTACAATCGTTGCGTCAGGGTGGCGTCATCGCCTATGCCACCGAGGCGGTCTTCGGTCTGGGCTGTGATCCCGATGATGAACAGGCGGTTCATCGTTTGCTGGCCATCAAGCAGCGGCCGGTGGAAAAGGGGTTAATCCTGATAGCGGCCGATTGGGCGCAGCTGGCCCCCTATGTCGATGTCGCGCGCATGCCGCCCGAGCGTTTGGCGGCCGTACTGGCTTCCTGGCCCGGGCCTTACAGCTGGGTCATGCCGATTCAAGCGGGTACCCCTCGTTGGCTGAGCGGTCAATTCGACAGCCTGGCGGTACGGGTCAGTGCCCATCCCCAGGTGCAGGCGCTGTGCCGGGCTTTTGGCAAACCGCTGGTCTCGACCAGTGCCAACCTCAGCGGCCAGCCGCCTTGTCGCTCCGATGTCGAGGTGCGTCAGCAACTGGCGGGGCGGCTGGACTATGTGTTGCCCGGCCAAGTGGGTGGCCGCAGCAATCCCTCCGAGATCCGGGATGCCCTGAGCGGTCAGCTGATCCGCCCATCCTGAGATGCAAGCGGTGGCGCAGCCGG
>JBFHKO010000013.1:0-25210 GCA_041595355.1 Aeromonadaceae bacterium | reverse complement strand
GCTCAGGCTGTCAGCCAGCGGGGGGCCTCGAGGCGCAGCTGCAGCAGCAGATCATCCAGCTCCAGCAGCTCCGGCTCCAGCTCCGCGGCCGGCCGCTCCTGTCTGAGGGCGCTTTCCAGCTCGGCGCACAGCCGTTGCAGGCGCGGCACTCCCGAGTAGGCACAGCCGCCATGCAGCTTGTGGATGCAGGCCAGCAAGTCACGGCTGTCGCCCTGGCGGGCGGCGGTCAGGCAGGATTCGACCTCATTGAAACTGGCCAGCAGCAGGCCCAGGGTCTCCCGCGCCAGCGCCGGCTTGCCGGCGGCCTGGCGACAGGCCAATTCCCAGTCGATGAGGGGCGGGGCGCTGGCCAGGCGGCCCGCCCGGGTGAACGCCAGCAGTAGCCCCTCCAGCTGGGCTTCATCGATGGGCTTGGCCAGGTACTCGTCCATGCCTTGCGCCATCAGCCGCTCGCGCTCGCCGGGGATGGCATGGGCGGTGACGGCGATGATGGGCGTGTGGCGGTTGCAGCCCTCGCGGCGCAGGGCGCGGGTGGCGCTGATGCCATCCAGCACCGGCATCTGGATATCCATGAAGATGATGTCGAATTCCATGCGTTGGGCCAGCTCCACGGCCTGCTGGCCGTTGCGGCAGGTGCGCACCTCCTGCACCAGGTCGTCCAGCATGGCGGCGATGAGCTTCAGGTTGGCAGGGTTGTCATCCACGGCCAGCACGCGCAGGGGCCAGTGGCTCCGGGGAGGCAGCGGCTCCGGCTCGGGCAGGGCCGGGCGTGGCGGTGGCGCCAGGGCGCTCAGCAGCTTGGCGTGGGTCACCGGTTTGCTGAGGCAGTGCTCGACCCCCAGCGCCTGCATCTGCTCCAGCAGCTGGGGATCGTAGGAGTTGAGCATCAGGATGCGGCGGCCGCCGGCGGGCAGGCTCGCCAGCCGCTGACGAACCTGCTCCAGGCTGACGCGGGGCGGCAGGCCGATGAGCTGGATGGCAAAGTGCTGGCCGGACAGGGCGAGCAGGCTGGCCTGATCGTTGGCCTCGGTGACCGGCAGCGACCAGGTGTCCAGCAGGGCCAGGCAGGCCTGCCGGGCCCAGCGGGTCGGCTCATGCAGCAGGACCTGCTGATCGACGGGGAGGGGCAGGGGTTCGCTGCGCGCCAGGGGCAGGGCGGCCACCGGCAGGCGCAGGGTGACGATGAACTCCGACCCCTGATGCAGCCGGGAGTGCACTTCTATGCTGCCCCCCATCTGCAGCACCAGTTTCTGGGTGATCACCAGGCCGAGGCCGGTGCCGCCGTAACGGCGGGAGATGGAGCTGTCGCCCTGGTTGAAGGGCTGGAACAGCTGGGCCTGCTGGCCGGCGCTCATGCCGATGCCGGTATCGCGCACCCGTACACGCAGCTGGATGGGCTCCTGGCCGGGATGGGGCGGTTGCGCCAGCTCGATATGCACATCCACCTGTCCCTGTTCGGTGAACTTGATGGCATTGCTGGTGAGGTTGGTCAGCACCTGCTGCAGGCGCAGCGGATCGCCACTCAGCAGATCCGGTACGGCGGCATCGATGCACAGCGACAGCTCCTGCCCCTTGTCATGGGCACTGGGGGCCAGCAGGGTCAGGGTTTCGCTGGCCAGATCCCGCAGGCTGAAGGGGATGCGCTCCAGCGTCAGCTTGCCGGCCTCCAGTTTGGAGAAATCGAGGATGTCGTTGATGATGCTGAGCAGGCTGCGGGCCGAGCGCTCTATGGTGGCGAGGTAATCCTGCTGGGTGGGGCCGAGGGGGGTCTTGTTCAGCTGCTTGGCAAAGCCGATGACACCATTCAGCGGCGTGCGCAGCTCATGGGACATGTTGGCCAAAAACTCCGACTTGACCCGGGCGGCCTCCTGGGCGCGCTTCTTGGCCATGTCCAGCTCGACATTCTGGATCTCGAATTGTTCCAGGGTTTCCCGCAGATCGGCGGTGGCCTGGTCGATGTTCTGCTGCATCTCGTTGTGGTAGTCGCCCATGGCCCTGGCCATGGCATTGATGCCGTTTTTCAGCATGTCCAGCTCGCCGCTCAGCTGCCCATGCACCCGGGTATCCAGCCGCCCCTCGCGGATCTGATGCACGGCGCGCACCATGCGGTTGATGGGCTCGATCACCTCATGCACCAGATTGGCGCCGAAAAACAGGCTCAGCACCAGGGCGGCAAACACCAGCAGTATGGCCATGGCCAGGTCGCGATACTGCAGCAGGCGGGCGTGCTCGGTGTTGAGCTCCACGGCGAGATAGCCCAGCACCGG
Organism: Aeromonadaceae bacterium; assembly: GCA_041595355.1. GTDB lineage: Bacteria > Pseudomonadota > Gammaproteobacteria > Enterobacterales > Aeromonadaceae > JBFHKO01. The sequence goes on along the minus strand of JBFHKO010000013.1, from coordinate 22,943 downwards.
CGGGTGCTCGCTCTGTTGCGCGTCGGCCTCCGACAGGCTGTTCTCGGCGAGGATGGGGCTGCGCAGTATCACCGCCTCCCCCTGGTGTTCCACGCCGGTGACGCTGGGAATGGGGGTGTCGGCAGAGAGCTGCAGCTGGGCCGTTTCCCGGTGGTAGTTGGAGGTGACGAACAGGCGGTTGTCCGGGGTGAAGACGGCGATGGACGTGATCAGCGGGGCATTCTTGCGGTGGCTGAGGCCAATCAGGCGCGTCAGTTGATCCCGGCGCCCCTGGGCCATGGCGAACTCGCTGGCGATGGCCAGCGGCTCTATGACGCTCAGTCCCTGTTCGACGAGCAGGTCATCGATCTGCTGGTGGCGGTGGATGGTGAAGAAACCGGCCAGCAACAGGCTGATCAGCAGGGTCGGCAGTATGGTGAAGGCCAGTACGCGGCCACGGAGGCCATATTTGGTCATAGCTGGGTTCTTGTGGGACAATGACGGACGCGTTGCAGACGCCTTCATCATGACATAGCCCCCCAGAGGCACCAAGCACTATGGTCCAGTTTTTCAAGCCCCAACCCAAACCCGCCAGCAGCACTCAACTGGAGCTGCACATCGACAGCCTGGATCATCATGGCGTCGGCATCGGCCGTCATCAGGGCAAGGCCCTGTTCGTCGATGGCGCCCTGCCCGGCGAGCGGGTGCGGGTGCGCGTCCGCGAGGATCGCAAGCAGTATGCGCTGGCCGAGCTGTTGCAGGTATTGCAGCCGGCGCCGGAGCGCATCGCGCCCTTCTGCCCCCATTATGCCGACTGCGGCGGCTGCAGCCTGCAGCATCTGCCGGTGCCGCTGCAGCAACAGGCCAAGGGGCAGGGGGTGCAGAGTCTGTTCCAGCGCCTCGCCGGCCAGGCGATCGGCGAGCCCGACTTCATCCTGCAGGGCGAGGCTCAGGCCTACCGGCGGGTGTGCCGGCTGGCGGTCAAATATGACAAGAAGGGGCGTTGTGCGCGGCTCGGTTTTCGCCGCCGGCAGAGCAGCGAGCTGGTGGAAATCGGGGCCTGCCCTGTGCTAGTGTCCTCGCTGTCGGCCCTGATCGAACCTGTACGCGGGCTGTGCAACCAGCTGAAATCCTTCCGGGACCTGGGCCATGTCGAGCTCTATCAAACCGAGGGGCGGCCGCTGGTGCTGCTGCGCCACAACGGCCAACCGGCGGAGCGCGATCGGGGCCTGATGCTGGCCTTTGCCGAGCAGCATGATCTCGACTTCTATCTGCAGACCGAGGGCGAGCCGCTGCCGCTGCGGGCCGCCGGGCACCCCAGTTACCGGGACGGCGATCTGCGCCTGCACTACCTGCCGGGAGACTTTCTGCAGGTCAATGCCGCGGTCAATGCCGCGCTGGTGGCGCAGGTGCTGGCCTGGCTGGCCCCCACCGGGCAGGACAAGGTGCTGGATCTCTTCTGTGGCCTGGGCAACTTTACCCTGCCGCTGGCGCGCCAGGCCGCCGAGGTGGTCGGGGTGGAGGGGGTGCTGGCGATGGTGCGCCGAGCGCGTGACAACGCGGCGGCGGCCAATCTGGAGCGGGTGCGTTTCTGCCATGCCGATTTGAGCCAGGAGATCGGCACCGAGCCCTGGGCCCGCGAGCCCTTCGATCTGGTGCTGCTGGATCCGGCGCGGCCGGGAGCCCAGGCACTGATGCCGTTTCTGGTCCGGCAGGCACCCAGGCGGATTGTGTATGTTTCTTGCAACCCGGTGACGGCAGCCCGCGACAGTGCCCAACTGCTGGCCGGCGGTTTTCGGCTCAGCCGCTGGGGCCTGCTGGATATGTTTCCCCATACCGGGCATGTCGAGACCATACTGCTGTTTGAACACTCCCAGACATCTCAACCCTAGAAGGAAACGAGCGCCATGGTTGCGGTTCGCGATACGCACACAAAAACCGGCTTCAACCTGAATCAGTGGACCCAGACCCTGCCGTTGGAAACGGCGGAGCGCGGGGCCCTGCAGGCCGTGTTCGAGTATTGCCAACCGCTGGTCGGTGACGATGCGGCCGAGTACCAGCGCCTGGCCAGCCGCAGCGCCGAGATAGTCGGCATCCTGCTGACCCTGCACATGGATCTGGATACCCTCAAGGCCGCCATTCTCTATCCCTTCGTCGAGGCCAAACTGCTGCCCTTGGAGCAGGCGGGCCAGCATTTCGGGCCCCTGAGCGCCAAGTTGCTGCAGGGGGTCATCGACATGGAGGCGATCCGCTTCCTGCAGAATCTCAATAGCGGCGATGTCTCCGACAGCCAGATAGACAACGTGCGCCGCATGCTGCTGGCCATGGTGGATGATGTGCGTGCCGTGGTGATCAAACTCGCCGAGCGCATCGCCAGCCTGCGGGAGGTGAAAAATGCGGGCGAGGAGACCCGGGTGTTGCTGGCCAAGGAGATCTCCAACATCTATGCGCCGCTGGCCAATCGCCTGGGGATAGGTCAGCTCAAGTGGGAGCTGGAGGATCTCTCCTTCCGCTACCTGCATCCGGATACCTACAAGCAGATCGCCAGGCTGCTGGATGAGCGGCGGCTGGATCGCGAGCACTACATACTGCGCTTCGTCGATCAGCTCAAGCAGGCGCTGGCGGAGGCCGGCATCCAGGCCGAGGTCTATGGCCGTCCCAAACACATCTACAGCATCTGGCGCAAGATGCAGAAGAAGCAGCTCGATTTCTCCGAGCTGTTCGACGTGCGTGCGGTGCGGGTGATCACCCAGCGGCTGCAGGACTGCTACGGCGCCCTCGGCATCATCCACACCCACTGGCATCATATTCCGCGCGAATTCGACGATTATGTCGCCAACCCCAAGCCCAATGGCTACCAGTCCATCCACACCGTCGTGCTGGGCTCCGAGGGCAAAACGGTGGAGATCCAGATCCGCACCGAGCAGATGCACCAGGATTCGGAGCTGGGGGTGGCCGCCCATTGGAAATACAAGGAAGGCGCCCATGCCGGCAAGGATGCGCGCTACGAGGAGCGCATCGCCTGGCTGCGCAAGCTGCTGGCCTGGCAGGAAGACATGGTCGAATCGGGCTCGCTGGTGGACGAGTTGCGCACCCAGGTGTTCGAGGACCGGGTCTATGTCTTCACCCCCAAGGGCGATGTGGTGGACATGCCCGCCGGCGCCACGCCGCTGGATTTCGCCTATCAGGTGCACAGCCAGGTGGGCCACCGCTGCATCGGCGCCAAGATTGACGGCCGCATCGTGCCCTTCACCTACCAGCTGCAGACCGGCGATCAGGTGGAGATCATCACCCAGAAAGAGCCCAACCCCAGCCGCGACTGGATGAACCCCAACCTCAACTACCTGCGCACCAGCCGGGCGCGCGGCAAGGTGGCCTCCTGGTTTCGCAAGCTGGATCGCGACAAGAACATCCTCGCCGGCAGGGAGCTGCTGGACAAGGAGATGGAGCGCCACGGCTTCCACCTTTCGCGCGACGAGCTGGCCAACCTGCTGAAGGAGGTTCACACGCGCTACAATGCCAGCGAGCATGAGGATCTGCTGGCCGGGCTGGGGGCGGGGGATATTCGCGTCAACCAGCTGATGAATTTCCTCGATGCCAAGCTGCACAAGCCCAGCGCCGAAGAGGAGGAGCGCAAGCTCATCGCGCAGCTGGAGCAGAAGAGCCAGCAGCGGGTCCAGGGACGCCCCCAGGGCCACATCGTGGTGCAGGGGGTGGGCAACCTGATGACCCACGTGGCGCGCTGCTGCCAGCCCATCCCCGGCGACAGCATCATCGGCTTCATCACCCAGGGGCGCGGTATCTCCATTCACCGGGACGATTGCGATCAGCTCAAGGAGCTGATGCGGCGCAATCCCGAGCGGGTCATCGAGGCGGTCTGGGGGGAGAACTATTCCGGCGGTTATGAGCTCACCGTGCATATCTCGGCCAACGATCGCTCCGGGCTGCTGCGTGACATCACCACCATCATTGCCAACGAAAAGATCAATGTGCTGGGCATGCGCACCCGCTCCAATGTCAGGCAGCAGCTCGCCGAGCTGGACATCGACATGGAGATTTACAACATAGAAGCGCTCAACCGGGTGCTGGCCAAGATCAACCAGATGGATGATGTGAACAGCGCCCAGCGTCTTTGATGCGCCGCGTTTTCCCGCTTGCCTGCCACGGCGGTGCCCATGCCGCCGTGGCCTCTATTTCAGGAGTTCCACCATGCCCAGACGCTATGCCCTCGACGACCTGCTGGCCATCATGACCCAACTGCGGGATCCCGATGCGGGCTGCCCCTGGGATCTGAAGCAGACTTTTCGCAGCATAGTGCCCTACACCCTGGAGGAGGCCTACGAGGTCGCCGACAGCATAGAGCGCGACGATATTCCGGCCCTCAAGGGCGAGCTGGGCGATCTGCTGTTCCAGGTGATCTTCTACTGCCAGCTGGCCCGGGAGCAGCAGTTGTTCGATTTCGCCGATGTGGTGCAGGGGGTGAGCGAGAAGCTGGTACGCCGTCACCCCCATGTGTTCGGCGGCCGGCACTTTTCCGATGTGGCGGCCATCAACGCCAACTGGGAAGCCGAAAAGGCCCGCGAGCGCCAGCAGAAGGATGCGGCGGCCCTGAGCGTACTGGACGACATCCCGCTCGGCCTGCCGGCCCTCAGCCGGGCCAACAAGATCCAGAAACGCTGTGCCAGCGTCGGTTTCGACTGGCCCGAGCTCGGGCCGGTGCTGGAGAAGGTGCACGAGGAGATGGACGAGGTGCTGCAGGAGCTGGAGCGGCCGCAGCGGGACCGCGAGCGGGTGGCGGAGGAGCTGGGCGATCTGCTGTTCGCCAACGTCAATCTGGTGCGCCATCTGGGGCATGAGCCCGAGCAGATCCTGCGGGCGGCCAACCAGAAGTTCGAGCGCCGCTTCCGGGAAGTGGAACGCCGACTGACGGCCGACGGCCGCGAATTGGCCTCCTGCAGCCTGGAGGAAATGGAATCCGCCTGGCAAATGGTGAAACAAAGTCACCAAAGTTGACGTAACGCAAGGCCTTTCATGGCCGGGGTTGCTAGATTTTTGTCCGTTGTTAGGGAGCGGTGCTTTTGATACACTTTTACCCCGTCTTGACATCTTCACACGCAGCCGCGTAACTCCTACACATCTTCAGGTTCAGCATGACGACAAAATATATTTTCGTGACCGGCGGGGTGGTTTCATCCTTGGGCAAGGGCATAGCAGCAGCATCGCTGGCCGCCATTCTCGAGGCGCGTGGTCTGAAAGTGACCATCATGAAACTGGATCCCTATATCAATGTCGATCCGGGGACCATGAGCCCGATCCAGCATGGCGAAGTGTTCGTGACGGATGACGGTGCGGAAACCGATCTGGATCTGGGCCACTACGAGCGTTTCATCCGCACCAAGATGAGCCGCCGCAACAACTTCACCACCGGCCGCGTCTATGCCGACGTGCTGCGCAAGGAGCGCCGGGGGGATTACCTGGGCGCCACCATTCAGGTGATACCGCACATCACCAACGCCATCAAGGAGCGGGTGATCGCCGGTGCCGAGGGGTCCGAGGTGGCCATCGTCGAGGTGGGCGGCACTGTGGGCGACATCGAGTCGCTGCCGTTTCTCGAGGCCATCCGCCAGCTGGCGGTGGACATCGGCCGCAACAATGCCATCTTCATGCACCTGACCCTGGTGCCCTACCTGGCGGCCGCCGGTGAGGTGAAAACCAAGCCGACCCAGCACTCCGTCAAGGAGCTGCTCTCCATCGGTATCCAGCCGGATGTGCTGGTGTGCCGTTCCGACCGCGCCATCCCGGCCAACGAGCGCGGCAAGATAGCGCTGTTCTGCAACGTGCAGGAGCGGGCGGTCATCTCCCTGAAGGATGTCGACTCCATCTACAAGATCCCGGCCATGCTCAAGGCTCAGGGGCTGGATCAGCTGATCGTCGATCGCTTCGGCATGAGCTGCCCGGAGGCCGATCTCGCCGAGTGGGAGCAGGTGGTCTACCAGGAAGCCAACCCCACCGGTGAGGTCACCATCGGCATGGTGGGCAAGTATGTCTCCCTGCCGGATGCCTACAAGTCGGTCAACGAGGCGCTCAAGCATGCCGGTTTCAAGAACCGCCTGACCGTCAACATCAAGTACATCGACTCCCAGGATGTCGAGACCCGGGGTCTGGAAGTGCTGGACGGCCTGGACGCCATCCTGGTGCCCGGCGGCTTCGGCGAGCGCGGCGTGGAAGGCAAGATCCTGGCCGCCAAATATGCCCGCGAGCAGCAGATCCCCTACCTCGGCATCTGCCTGGGGATGCAGGTGGCCCTTATCGAGTATGCGCGCAATGTGGCCGGCCTCGAGGGTGCCCACTCCAGCGAATTCGACAAGCAGACGCCGTATCCGGTGGTGGGTCTCATCACCGAGTGGATCAACGAGGAGGGGCGGGTGGAGCAGCGCTCCGAGCGCTCCGATCTGGGCGGCACCATGCGCCTGGGCGCCCAGCTCTGCCACCTGGCCAGCGACTCCAAGGTGCAGGCCATGTATGGCAGCGAGACCATCTACGAGCGCCACCGTCACCGCTACGAGGTGAACAACAACCTGCTGCCGAAGATCGAAGCGGCAGGGCTCAAGGTCACCGGTCTGTCTGCCGACAAGAAACTGGTCGAAATCATCGAAAACCCGGCGCATCCCTGGTTCGTGGCCGTGCAGTTCCACCCGGAGTTCACCTCCACGCCGCGGGATGGACATCCCCTGTTCGGCGGTTTCATCCGGGCAGCCGGTGAATACCAGAAACGGCAGCTAAATTGATCGACAAAACCCGCAGTTGTGGCATAGTTTCGCAACTGTTTTTTTGCAACTTTTAGGTTGTTTCATTTCATTAACGAGGATTGTTATATGTCCAAGATCGTCAAAGTGATCGGTCGTGAAATCATCGACTCCCGTGGTAACCCGACTGTAGAAGCCGAAGTTCACCTGGAAGGTGGTTTCGTTGGTATGGCTGCCGCTCCGTCCGGCGCCTCCACCGGTTCCCGCGAAGCACTGGAACTGCGTGACGGCGACAAGTCCCGCTTCCTGGGCAAGGGCGTGCTGCAGGCCGTTGCTGCCGTCAATGGCGACATCGCTGCCGCTCTGGTAGGCAAGGATGCGGCTGACCAGGCTGCCATCGACCAGATCATGATCGACCTGGACGGTACCGAGAACAAATCCAAGTTTGGCGCCAACGCCATCCTGGCTGTCTCCCTGGCCAACGCCAAGGCGGCTGCTGCCGCCAAGGGCATGCCGCTGTACGCCTGGATCGCCGAGCTGAACGGCACCCCGGGTGTCTACTCCATGCCGCTGCCGATGATGAACATCATCAACGGTGGTGAGCACGCCGACAACAACGTCGACATCCAGGAGTTCATGATCCAGCCGGTTGGCGCCAAGACCCTGAAAGAAGCCGTTCGCATGGGCGCCGAAGTGTTCCACAACCTGGCCAAGGTGCTGAAGTCCAAGGGCTACAACACTGCCGTCGGTGACGAAGGTGGTTTCGCTCCCAACCTGAAATCCAACGCCGAAGCGCTGGAAGTGATCGCCGAAGCCGTTGCCGCTGCCGGCTACAAGCTGGGCACCGATGTGACCCTGGCCATGGACTGCGCCGCTTCCGAGTTCTACGACGCCGAGAAGAAAGAGTACAACCTGAAGGGCGAAGGCCGCATCTTCACCTCCAACGGTTTCTCCGACTTCCTGGAAGAGCTGACCGCCAAGTTCCCCATCGTCTCCATCGAAGACGGCCTGGACGAATCTGACTGGGAAGGCTTCGCCTACCAGACCGAGAAGCTGGGCAAGAAAATCCAGATCGTGGGTGACGACCTGTTCGTTACCAACACCAAGATCCTGAAGCGCGGTATCGACAACGGCATCGCCAACTCCATCCTGATCAAGTTCAACCAGATCGGCTCCCTGACCGAAACCCTGGCCGCCATCAAGATGGCCAAGGACGCCGGTTACACCGCCGTCATCTCCCACCGTTCCGGTGAAACTGAAGACGCGACCATCGCCGACCTGGCTGTGGGTACCGCTGCTGGCCAGATCAAGACCGGTTCCATGAGCCGTTCTGACCGTGTTGCCAAGTACAACCAGCTGATCCGTATCGAAGAAGCCCTGGGTGACAAGGCTCCCTTCCGCGGTCTGAAGGAAGTGAAGGGTCAAGGCTAATCGCCTAACCGACTTCATTTAGCAGTTGAAGCCCCGCCCCTCCGGCGGGGCTTTCTTTTGCGCTGCATTATTGGGAAACTATGCCGCCGGGAGGATGCGACATGCGGTTGTTTACCCTGATCTTGATAGTGTTACTGGCCCTGCTGCAAAAACAGCTGTGGCTGGGCAAAAACGGGCTGGCGGAATACCGCCGGACTTCGGAGCTGGTGGTGGCGCAACAGGCTGACAATCAGCAGCTCAAGGAGCGCAATGAATTGCTCTACAAGGAGATCGATGATCTGAAGAGCGGTATCGAGGCCATCGAGGAGCTGGCGCGCAACGATCTGGGTTACATCAAACCCGAAGAAACCTTCTTCCGCATTCTGCCCAAGGATAGCAATGATAGCAGCATACCCAAGAGTGACTGACATGCCGGCCTGCTCCGTGGTGGTCCCGGCGGCCGGGATCGGCAGCCGCATGGGTGCCGCCTGTCCCAAACAGTATCTGTCCCTGCTGGGGCGGCCGCTCATCGAACATACCCTGGAGCGGCTGCTCTCTCACCCGGCGCTGACCCAGATCATCGTCGTCATCGCCGCGGATGATCCCCATTTCATGAGCCTGTCGCTGGCCAGCGATCCCCGCATCCAGATCACCCAGGGGGGGGCCGAGCGTGCCCAGTCGGTGCTGCATGGTCTGGCCCTGGTGGACAACGAGTGGGTGCTGGTGCACGATGCCGCGCGCCCCTGTCTGACCCATGGCGATATCGATCGCCTGATGGCGGCCGCCCTGGCCGGTGACGGCGCCATCCTCGGCAGCCGGGTGCGGGATACCATGAAACGCACCGATGCCGAGGGCCGCATTCTCGCCACTGTGGAGCGCGAGCAGCTCTGGCATGCGCTGACGCCCCAGATGTTCCGCACCCAGGCGCTGAGCGATGCGCTGGCCCAGGGCCTGGCCGAGCAGGTCAGTCTTACCGACGAGGCCTCGGCCATGGAGCGGGTCGGGGTGGTTGCCCGCATGGTCGAGGGGCGCGCCGACAACATCAAGGTGACGCGCCCCGAGGATCTGGCGCTGGCCGCCCTCTATCTCAAGTAACAGGAGGAATGCGCGTGATCCGTATCGGTCATGGTTTTGATGTGCACCGCTTCGGTGGTGAGGGCCCCTGCACGCTGGGTGGCGTCACGGTACCTTACGAGCAGGGCTTGCTGGCCCACTCCGACGGCGATGTGGTGCTGCACGCCATCTGTGATGCCCTGCTGGGCGCCATCGCGGCCGGCGACATCGGGCGGCTGTTTCCCGATGACGATGCCCGCTTCAAGGGCATCGACAGCCGTATCCTGCTGCGCGAGGTGTTTGCCCGGGTGCAGGCACAAGGCTACCGGCTGGGCAATCTGGATGTCACCATCATTGCCCAGGCCCCGCGCATGGCGCCCCATGTGGAGGCCATGTGCGCCTACATCGCCGCGGATCTGCAGGCCGAGGTGGGGCGGGTCAACGTCAAGGCCACCACCACGGAGCGGCTGGGATTTACCGGCCGCAAGGAAGGCATAGCGGTGGAAGCCGTGGTGTTGCTGGTGGCCGCCCATGCAGCTTGATTGGCATTATCTGCACGGGGAGCCGACCCAGGAGGCCTGGCTCAAGGCCAAGGCCGACGATTTCAAGGTCACCGAGGATCTGGGGTTTACCCCCTGTGGCGAGGGGGAGCACCTGCTGGTCCACATCCGCAAGACCGGGGAAAATACCCCCTGGGTCGCGGGGTTGCTGGCCGAGGCGGCCGGCTTGCCCCGAGCCTCAGTCAGCTGGGCCGGGCTCAAGGACAGGCACGCGGTCACCGAACAGTGGTTCAGCTTGCATCTGCCCGGCAAACCGGATCCGGATCTCTCGGCGGTGGTCAGCGAGCGCATCCAGATCCTGGGGCGGATGCGTCACAACAAAAAGTTGCGCCCCGGCACCCTGCGCGGCAACCGTTTCCTGATCCGTCTGACCGGCCTGGAGGCCTCGTCGGCGCTGGATCAGCGGCTGTCGCGCATCGGCGAGCAGGGGGTGCCCAACTACTTTGGCGAGCAGCGCTTCGGCCGCGGCGGCAACAACCTGAGCGCGGCCCAGTCGATGTTCGCCGGTCGACGCATCAAGGAGCGGGACAAGCGCGCCATCTATTTGTCGGCGGCGCGCAGCTACCTGTTCAATCAGGTGGTCAGTGCCCGGGTGGCCCAGGGGCTGGCCCAGCAACTGCTGCCTGGCGATTGCCTGATGGCGGCCGACTCGTCATCACTGTTTTGGGAGCCGGCGGCCACGCCCGAGCTGAGCCATCGGCTTGCCGCCGGTGAGCTGCGGCTGACCGCACCGCTCTGGGGGCGGGGGCGTCCCCTGGCCCAGGGAGCGGCCGCCGAGTGGGAGCAGGCCGTGCTGGCGCCCTTCGGCGACTGGATGCCGGGGCTGGAAGCCGCGGGCCTCAGTCAGGAGCGGCGCCCCCTGCTGCTCAAGCCCCGTGAATTTTGCTGGCAGTGGCAGCCCGATGCGCTGCTGCTCTCCTTCTGGTTGCCGGCCGGCTGCTATGCCACCAGCCTGATCCGGGAACTGGTGCGGGCCAAACAGGCGGATCCTTATGAAAATACTGGTAAGTAACGACGACGGCGTCAACGCCCGCGGCATCCGTTGCCTGAGCCGCGCCCTGGCGCGTCTCGGCGAGGTGACGGTGGTGGCCCCGGACCGCAATCGCAGCGGAGCCAGTCACTCACTGACCCTGGAGGTGCCGCTGCGTCTGGAGCGGGTGGGCGAGGGCGAGGTGTATGCGGTGCGCGGTACCCCGACCGACTGTGTGCACCTGGCGGTCAACGAGCTGTTGCAGCCGGAGCCGGATATCGTGGTCTCCGGCATCAATCATGGCGCCAATCTCGGGGACGATGTGATCTATTCCGGCACGGTGGCGGCGGCCACAGAGGGGCGCCATCTGGGGCGGCCGGCGCTGGCCATCTCCCTGGTGGGCGAGACCCACTTCGAGAGCGCGGCCCACTATGCCTGCCTGCTGGTGCAGGCGCTGGGTACCCATCCGTTGCCCTCGGATCAGATACTGAATGTCAACGTGCCCGATCTGCCCCTCGGCCAGATCAAGGGGATACGGGTGACCCGTCTCGGTAACCGCCACCGCGCGGAGAAGGTGCTGGCCATGACCGATCCCCGGGGCAAGCCCATCTACTGGATAGGCCCGCCAGGTCCCAAGCAGGATGCCGGCGAGGGCACGGATTTCGATGCCATCGAGCAGGGGTATGTCTCCATCACGCCGCTGCGGGTGGACATGACCGCCTACGCCAACCTGCCGTCCCTGGCAAGCTGGATAGAGGAGCTGGAGTAACCGGTGCGCAATACTATGGCAGCTCAGCTGTTGCTCAACCAATTGCAGGCGCAGGGCATCCGCGATCAGCGGGTGCTGTCGGCCATGGCGGCGGTCCCGCGGGAGTGGTTCGTCGATGAGGCGATGTCCCTGCAGGCCTGGGAAAACACGGCGTTGCCCATCGGGCATGGGCAGACCATCTCCCAACCCTTCATCGTGGCGCGCATGACGGAGGCGCTGCTGGTCAATGCGCCGCAATCGGTGCTGGAGATCGGCACCGGTTCCGGTTACCAGACGGCCATCCTGGCCCGGCTGGTGCCGCACGTGTATACGGTCGAACGCATCAAGGCGTTGCAGTACCAGGCCAGGCGCCGGTTGCTGCGCCTGGATCTGCACAATGTCTCCACCCGGCACGCGGATGGCTGGGACGGCTGGGCCAGCAAGGCTCCCTTCGATGCCATTCTGGTGACGGCCGCCGCCGAAACCGTACCCGAGGCCCTGCTGACCCAGCTCAAGGAGGGGGGACGGCTGGTGATCCCGGTGGGTGATGATCGTCAACAACTGCTGCTTATCGAAAAAACGGGCCAACGGCTGCACACCGAGGTGCTGGAAGCCGTTCGTTTCGTTCCTCTTGTCCACGGAGAAATACAGTGAAGCTCTTTTCCAAACTCTACCTGCTGGTCATGCGCTGGTCCTCCCATCGGCATGCCCCCTTCTATCTGGCGGCCAACAGCTTTGCCGAGTCGGTCTTCTGGCCCATTCCGCCGGATGTGATGCTGGCACCCATGTCCCTGGCCAATCCGCCCCGGGCCTGGTTCTTCGCCCTGCTCACCACCCTGAGCTCGGTGCTGGGGGCCCTGCTGGGCTATGCCCTCGGCTATCTTCTGTTCGAGCCGCTGGTCTGGCCGGCCATCGAGGCCTTCGGTTACCAATCCCAGTTTGCCACCGTGCAGGCCTGGTTCGATCAGTACGGCATCTGGGTGGTGCTCATCGCGGCCTTCACGCCCATTCCCTACAAACTGTTCACCGTCACCGCCGGCCTGCTGCACATGGCGCTGCTGCCCTTCGTGCTCATCTCGCTGTTTGGCCGCGGCCTGCGCTTCTTCCTGGTGGCTGGCCTGATGCGCTGGGGCGGCGTGCGCATGGAAAAGCAGCTGTTCAAGTACATCGACCTGCTGGGCTGGGCCACCGTGCTGCTGGCCGCGGTGGCCTATGTGCTGCTGAAGCACTGAGCCGCATGGCGAACCCGGGATGGGCCCGCGGTGGGCGTTGGCTCTGTTGCCTGTTGCTGGTGGGCTGCAGCAGCCAGACGCCGGCGCCGGTGAGCGATGCCGGCGCCGGGCGCGGCCGGGCCTCTGTCGCCCGGCATGCGCCGCCGGCCGCGAGCAAGCCGCTGCCGCCCCAGGGGGGCTACCGCGTCAAGCCGGGGGATACCCTGTACGCCATTGCCTGGCTGCATGGCCTCGATTTTCGTGCCGTCGCCGAACTCAACGGCATCACTCCTCCGTATGCCATCTACAGCGGGCAGATCATCCAGCTGGATGTAAATAATCCGGACGGTGGCCGTTATCAGGTCAAGGCCGGGGACAACCTGAGCCGTATCGCGCGCAACAATGGCACCAGCCTGTCGGCCCTCATTCGTCTCAATCGGCTCAAGAAACCCTACCAAGTGGTGCCGGGGCAGGTGCTGCTGCTGCGGCCCGGCGGGGCGAGCGCGACGACGGCGCGGCGCAATCCTGAACCGGGTACATCTTCGTCACAAAGTCAACCCAAAAGAGTTGATTCGACCGGCGGAAAGGCATATGGTCAAAAACCCAACAGCACTGACAACAATTCTGTAACCTGGCGCTGGCCCACTCAAGGGCGTCTCGTCGAATCCTTTTCCCTGGCCGAACGCGGCAACAAGGGGATAGACATCGCGGGGCAACGCGGTCAGCCGGTGCTGGCGGCGGCAGCTGGCAGGGTCGTTTACGCCGGCAGTGCCCTGCGGGGCTACGGCAACCTCGTCATCATCAAGCACGACGAGGATTATCTTTCCGCCTATGCCTACAACGAGCGTCTGCACGTGGCCGAACAGCAGGAAGTCAGCGCCGGGCAGAAGATCGCCGACATGGGTAATACGGACGCTCCGGATGTGCGGCTCCATTTCGAGATCCGCTACCGGGGAAAATCGGTGAATCCGATGCAGTTCTTGCCAAAACATTGACCCCCGCACAATCGGATGGGCAGGGGAGTGAGGGAGGACACCATGAGTGATACTGAACTGACCACTGTCGAGACCGACCTGACGCCGGATGACGAGCAGGAGAACCAGGCCGCACCGGATCTGGAGCGTGCCGGCACGGCCTCCGATGCCGGTGAGCTGGAGGAGGAGCTGCAGGCCAGCGATGTTGGCCGGACCATGGATGCCACCCAGCTCTATCTGGGCGAAATCGGCTACTCCCCCCTGCTGACCGCCGAGGAAGAGGTCTTCTTTTCCCGCAAGGCCCTGCGCGGCGATGCGGCGGCCCGCAAGCGCATGATCGAGTCCAACCTGCGGCTGGTGGTCAAGATCGCACGCCGCTATAACAATCGTGGCCTGGCGCTGCTTGATCTGGTGGAGGAGGGCAATCTGGGACTGATCCGGGCGGTGGAAAAATTCGACCCCGAGCGTGGTTTCCGCTTCTCTACCTATGCCACCTGGTGGATCCGTCAGACCATAGAGCGGGCCATCATGAACCAGACGCGCACCATTCGCCTGCCGATCCACGTGGTCAAGGAGCTGAATGTCTACCTGCGCACCGCCCGCGAGCTGGCGCACCAGCTGGATCATGAGCCGACGGCCGAGGAGATTGCCACTCAGCTGGACAAGCCGGTGGATGATGTTTCCCGCATGTTGAAGCTCAACGAGCGCATCTGCTCGGTGGACTCGCCCATTGGCGGCGAGGGGGACAAGGCGTTGCTGGATATCCTCACCGACGAGCGCGGCATGGGGCCGGAGCTCGAGACCCAGGACGAGGACATGCGCCTGTCGGTGGTGCACTGGCTGGAGCAGCTCAATCCCAAGCAGCGGGAGGTGCTGGCGCGCCGCTTTGGTCTGCTGGGGTATGAGGCGGCCACCCTGGAGGATGTGGGGCGCGAAATCGGCCTGACCCGGGAGCGGGTGCGTCAGATCCAGGTGGAGGCATTGCGTCGCTTGCGGGAGATGCTCACCCAGCAGGGACTCTCCATCGAGTCGCTGTTCACCGTCGACTGAGGTCGATAGCTCACCCGAGCCAGGCCGGTTTTCCGGCCTGGTCTGTTTCTGCCATCCGGCCACCGCCGGGCCGGATTATTCGGCGCGGGCCGGGCCGGCATCCCGGGCCAGTTGCTTCAGCCGGTAGAGCTGCTCCAGGGCCTGGCGCGGCGTCAGCTCATCCGGGCTCAGATCGGCCAGCGCCTCGAGGAGCGGTGCCGGGACGGGCCCGGCATCACGGCTGGCCTCCAGCTCGTGCAGCTTGCGGCGCGCCTGTTCGATCACCTTCTTCGGTACCCCCGCCAGGGCCGCTACCTGCAGGCCATAGGAGCGGCTGGCGGCCCCTTCCTGCACCGCATGCATGAAGGCGATGCCGTCGCCATGCTCCACGGCATCCAGATGCACGTTCGCCAGACCGTCGAGCAGCGCCGGCAGGCGTGTCAATTCAAAGTAGTGGGTGGCGAACAGGGTGAAGGCGCGGATAGAGACCGCCAGCTGCTCGGCGCAGGCCCAGGCCAGGGACAGGCCATCGTAGGTGCTGGTGCCGCGGCCTATCTCGTCCATCAGCACCAGGCTGTGGGCCGTGGCATTGTGCAGTATGTTGGCGGTCTCGGTCATCTCCACCATGAAGGTGGAGCGTCCCGAAGCCAGATCGTCCGAGGCACCGATGCGGGTGAAGATGCGATCCACGGGGCCGATGCGGGCGCGCTCGGCCGGCACATAGGAGCCCATCTGAGCCATCAGCACGATGAGGGCGGTCTGGCGCATGTAGGTCGATTTGCCGCCCATGTTGGGTCCGGTGATGATGAGCATGCGCCGTGCCGGCCGCAGCTCCACCGGGTTGGCGATGAAGGGGCTTTCCAGCACCTGCTCCACCACCGGGTGGCGGCCGCCTTCGATCTGGATGTGGGGTTCTTCCAGCAGTTCGGGGCAGCAGTAGTTGAGGGTCAGGGCCCGTTCGGCCAGGTTGGCCAGCACATCCAGCTCGGCCAGGGCGGCCGCACTGGCCTGCAGTTCGGCCAGCTGGGGCAGCAGCTGGTCCAGCAGCTCTTCGTAAAGGCGCTTCTCCAGGGCCAGCGCCCGGCTCTGGGCGGTCAGCACCTGCTCCTCGTAGCGCTTGAGCTCGGGGATCAGGTAGCGCTCGTTGTTCTTCAGCGTCTGGCGGCGCACATAGTCGGCCGGTACCAGATGGGCATTGGCGCGGGTCACCTCGATATAGAAGCCATGCACCTTGTTGTAGCTCACCTTGAGGCTGTTGATGCCGGTGCGCGCGCGCTCGCGCAGCTCCAGCTGCTCCAGATGGGTGCTGGCGCCGGCGGCCAGGGCGCGCAGTTCATCCAGCTCGGCGTGGTAGCCATCGGCAATCACGCCACCATCGCGCAGCACCACCGGCGGATTCTCCACCAGTGCCTGCTCCAGCAGTGTCAACAGCTCGGGAAAGCTGCCGGCCTGGCCGGCGAGCTGGCGCAGCGGGGTACCGTTGACGTTCGCCAGCAAGGCCTGCAGAGATGGCAGCTGGGCAAAGGCCTGGCGCAGGCGCAGCAGATCCCGCGGCCGCGCCGAGCGCAGTGCCAGCCGGGCCAGCACCCGCTCCATGTCGCCGATGCTTTTCAGCGGTGGCTGCAGGCTGGCGGGCAGATCGGCGGCCATCAGCTCGCCGATGGCCTGCTGGCGCGCCAGCAGGATGGCGCGCTGGCGCAGCGGCTGGTGGATCCAGCGTTTGAGCAGGCGGCTGCCCATGGCGGAGGCGGTGGCATCCAGTACCTGGGCCAGGGTGTTCTCCACGCCGCCGGCCAGGTTCTGGGTCAGTTCCAGGTTGCGACGGGTGGCGGCATCCAGCACCACCATCTGCTCCGGCTGCTCCAGGCGCAGGCTGCGAATGTGGGGCAGGGCGGTACGCTGGGTATCCTTGACGTACTGCATCAGGCAGCCGGCGGCACAGAGCGCGCTGGTCGCCTGCTCGACGCCAAAGCCCACCAGATCCCGGGTGCCGAACTGTTGACACAAGAGGTGACGTGCCGTGCCCAGCTCGAATTCCCATTCCGGGCGGCGCCGCAGTCCCTTGCGCTGGCCGAGACAGTCCAGGAAGGCAAAGGACTCCGGGTACAGCAGTTCCACCGGATTGAGGCGCTGCAATTCGGCCTGCAGCGCCTCCCGTCCGGTGAACTGATTGATGCTGAAGCGGCCGGAGCCGATGTCCAGCACGGCCATGCCGAAGTGCCGGCCATCGTGATAGAGGGCCCCCAGCAGGTTGTCCTGGCGCTCGTTCAGCAGCGCTTCGTCGGAGACGGTGCCGGGGGTGACAATGCGCAGCACCTGACGCTCCACCGGTCCCTTGCTGAGGGCAGGATCGCCGACCTGCTCACAGAGGGCCACCGACTCGCCCAGCTGCACCAGCTTGGCGAGGTAGCTTTCCACCGCGTGATAGGGCACCCCCGCCATGGGAATGGGCTGGCCGGCGGTCTGACCGCGCTTGGTCAGCGAGATATCCAGCAGCCTTGATGCCTTGCGGGCATCGTCGAAGAAGAGCTCATAGAAGTCGCCCATTCGGTAGAACAGCAACACATCGGGATGCTGGGCCTTGATGCGCAGGTATTGCTGCATCATGGGGGTATGTTGGGCCAGTTGTTGCGGGTCGAAGAGGGCTGATTGCATAATGGCTTGACTATCAATTTAACGAGCGGATGACGATGCGGGCAGATATCGAGACGGCGTCCCGTCACCTGGGCGATGCACTCCGGCAGCGGGGCTGGATGGCGGCCACGGCAGAATCCTGTACCGGTGGCGGGATAGCATACGCCATCACCGAAATTTCGGGAAGTTCGGCCTGGTTCGACCGCGGCTTCGTCACCTACAGCAACGCCGCCAAGCAGGCCCAGCTGGGGGTGGCGGCGGCGACCCTGGCCGCTCACGGTGCGGTCAGCGAGCCGGTGGTGCGCGAGATGGCACTGGGGGCGCTGGCCCATTCCGCCGCCCAGGTGGCGGTGGCCATCAGCGGCATTGCCGGGCCGGATGGCGGTACACCGGACAAGCCGGTGGGCACGGTCTGGATGGCCTGGAGTTGCCGCGACGGTCGCATGCTGAGCCGCTATCATCATTTTGACGGCGATCGCCGGGCGGTGCGCGAGCAGGCCATCCTCGAGGCGTTGCGGGGGTTGTGGCAGCTCTGCTGCTGATTTTTACACTTGATACTGTATGAATGGACAGTATACTCAGTTCATCAGCCGTCAGGCTCACCCTCCAGCGGAGATCAGCATGGATCAGAACAAGCAGAAGGCATTGGTGGCCGCCCTTGGCCAGATTGAAAAACAGTTCGGCAAGGGCTCCATCATGCGTCTGGGCGATACCCAGGCCCTGGATGTGGACACCGTGTCCACCGGCTCACTCTCCCTGGACATCGCCCTGGGGATCGGCGGCCTGCCCTTTGGCCGGGTGGTGGAGATCTTTGGCCCGGAATCCTCGGGCAAGACCACCCTGACTCTGGAGGTGATCGCCCAGGCCCAGAAGGCCGGCAAGACCTGCGCCTTCATCGATGCCGAGCATGCGCTGGATCCCATCTACGCGGCCAAGCTGGGGGTCAAGGTGGATGACCTGCTCATCTCCCAGCCAGATACCGGCGAGCAGGCGCTGGAGATCTGCGACATGCTGGTCCGCTCCAATGCCGTGGACGTGATCATCATCGACTCGGTGGCGGCGCTGACGCCCAAGGCCGAGATCGAGGGCGAGATGGGGGATACCCACGTCGGTCTGCAGGCGCGTCTGATGTCCCAGGCGCTGCGCAAGCTGACCGGCAACATCAAGGCGGCCAACTGCCTGGTGATCTTCATCAACCAGATCCGCATGAAAATCGGCGTCATGTTCGGCAATCCGGAAACCACCACCGGCGGCAACGCCCTCAAGTTCTACGCCTCGGTGCGGCTGGATATTCGCCGTACCGGTGCCATCAAGGAGGGGGATGAAATCGTCGGTAACGAGACCCGGGTCAAGGTGGTCAAGAACAAGGTGGCCCCGCCCTTCAAGCAGGCCGATTTCCAGATCCTGTACGGTTACGGTATCTCCAAGGAGAGCGAGCTGGTGGATCTGGGGGTCAAGTGCAAGCTCATCGACAAATCCGGTGCCTGGTACAGCTACCAGGGTGACAAGATTGGCCAGGGCAAGGCCAACGCCATGCGATTCCTGCAGGAAAATGGCGCCATCGCCGATGTCATCGAGCAGCAGCTGCGCGCCCAGCTGCTGAGCCCGGAGCCGCAAAAGTCGCCGGTGGCGGCCAACGAGCCGGCGCCTGTCGAGCTGGAGGACGACGCGCTGATCTTCAGTGATGATTCCGAGCTGTGAGCATGAGGCCCCAGGCCTCGCCTGAACATGTCTGATCCTCTCTACAAGACCGCCCTGGCCAGCGCCCTGCGTCTGCTGGCCAGGCGCGATCACGCGGCTGCCGAGCTGCGGCGCCATCTGCAAACCCAGTATGACGAGGCCACCATTGCGGTCGTTCTGGCCCGCTGCACCGAGCTGGGCTGGCTGGACGAGGCGCGCATGGTGGAGGTCTTCATTCGCGGGCGCGCCGCGCGCGGCCAGGGGCCGCTGCGCATCCGTTTCGAGCTGCGCCAGCGTGGCGTGTCGGCCGAGCTCATCGATGCGGGCCTCGCCGACTGCGACCAGGACTGGTTTGCCCTGGCGCGGGATCTCGCCGAGCGGCGGGGTGCCAGTGCGCCCCTGGAGCCCAAGGCGCGCGCCAGGCTGCTGGGCTTTTTGCAGCGGCGTGGTTTCACGCATGAGCAGGCCCGCTATGGCCTGGAGGGCGAGGCGTAAACCCCGCCGGCTGCCGCTAAATTGGCCCAATTGGCCAGCATGGTTTTACTTTGCGCGGGATAACTTTTAAATTATCCCGGTTAAGCGCCCATCCCTTTCCAGAACCAAGCAGGTTGATTCATGCACATGTCCACGTCTGAGATCCGTTCCGCGTTTCTCGAGTATTTTCGCTCCGAAGGCCACCAGGTGGTCGCCTCCAGCTCCCTGATCCCGCACGACGATCCCACCTTGCTGTTTACCAATGCAGGGATGAACCAGTTCAAGGATGTCTTCCTCGGGGGAGAGGTTCGTCACTACAGCCGCGCCGTCAGTGCCCAGCGCTGTGTCCGCGCCGGTGGCAAGCACAACGACCTGGACAATGTGGGCTACACCGCACGTCACCACACCTTCTTCGAGATGCTGGGCAATTTCAGCTTTGGCGACTACTTCAAGCGTGACGCCATCCAGTTTGCCTGGCGGTTCCTGACCGAGGTGCTGAGGCTGCCCAGGGAGAAGCTGTGGATCACTGTCTATCTGGACGATGACGAGGCCGCCGAGATCTGGATCAAGGAGATCGGCGTGCCCGCCGACCGCGTGACCCGCCTGGGCGCCAGCTCCAATTTCTGGCAGATGGGCGATACCGGCCCCTGCGGCCCCTGCACCGAGATCTTCTACGATCACGGCGCCGAGGTCTGGGGCGGCCCGCCCGGCTCACCGGAAGAGGATGGCGATCGCTATATCGAGATCTGGAACCTGGTGTTCATGCAGTTCAATCGCCAGGCAGATGGCACCCTGGAGCCGTTGCCCAAGCCGTCGGTGGATACCGGCATGGGCATAGAGCGTCTGGCCGCCATCATGCAGAACGTGCACTCCAACTACGAGATCGATATTTTCCAGCACCTGATCAAGGCGGCAGCCACGCTGACCGGCACTCAGGATCTGGAGAACAAGTCACTGCGCGTCATCGCCGACCACATCCGCTCCTGTGCCTTTCTCATCGTCGACGGCGCCATGCCCTCCAACGAAGGGCGTGGCTATGTGCTGCGGCGCATCATCCGTCGCGCTGTACGCCATGGCCGCCTGCTGGGTGCCCAGGAGGTCTTCTTCTGCCGACTGGTGGCCGAATTGGCCAAGCAGATGGGCGAGGCCTACCCGGAGCTTGTCAGCCAGCAGCCGGTGGTGGAGCGTGTGCTGAAGCAGGAAGAGGAGCAGTTCGGCCGCACCCTGGATCGTGGTCTCTCCCTGCTGGAAGAGGCGCTGGCCAAGCTGGGCGACACGCGGCGGGTACCGGGCGAGGTGGTCTTCAAGCTGTATGACACCTACGGTTTTCCGGCGGATCTGACCGCTGACGTGGTTCGGGATCGTGGCTATCAGATTGACGAGGCCGGCTTCGAGGCGCTGATGGAAAAGCAGCGCGAGCGGGCCAAGGGCGCCTCCCACTTCGGCATCGACTACAACAAGAAGCTGAAGATCGAGCAGGAAACCGGCTTCACTGGCTACGATGCCCTGACGGGCGAGTCCGTCATCACGGCGCTCTACCAGGGCGAGAACGCGGTGTCGAGCCTGGAGGCCGGAGATGAGGCACTGGTGGTGCTGACGGATACGCCTTTCTACGCCGAATCCGGCGGCCAGGTCGGCGATGCCGGCCTGCTGCAGTTCGGCGATAACGTCTTTGCCGTCACCGATACCCTCAAGATCGGTCTGGCCACGGCGCACAAGGGGTATGTGGAGCAGGGTCGCGTCCAGCTGGGCGATCAGGTGCAGGCGCGAGTGGATGGCGAACGCCGCCAGGCCACGGCCGCGCACCATTCGGTGACTCACCTGCTGCATGCAGCCCTGCGCCAGGTGCTGGGCGAGCATGTCAGCCAGAAGGGATCACTGGTGGGGCCGGAGCGCCTGCGCTTCGACTTTTCCCATGTCGAGTCCCTGGATGCCGCCTGCCTGCGTCGCATTGAGGCGCTGGTCAATGCCGAGATCCGCAAGAACCACGCCATCGATACCCGCCTGATGAGCCTGGACGACGCCAAGGCCAGCGGTGCCATGGCGCTGTTCGGCGAGAAGTATGACGAGCAGGTGCGCGTGGTCGCCATGGGCAG
Organism: Aeromonadaceae bacterium; assembly: GCA_041595355.1. Lineage (GTDB taxonomy): Bacteria > Pseudomonadota > Gammaproteobacteria > Enterobacterales > Aeromonadaceae > JBFHKO01. The sequence goes on along the minus strand of JBFHKO010000013.1, from coordinate 1,379 downwards.
CTACTCCACCGAGCTGTGTGGCGGTACCCACGCTACGCGTACCGGTGATATCGGCCTGTTCAAGATCATCTCGGAAAACGGCATCGCTGCCGGTATTCGCCGCATTGAAGCGGTGGCCGGTCAGGCGGCCATCGATTACCTGCACCAGCTGGGCGAGCAGCTGGATGAAGCGGCGGCCCTGGTGCGAGGCGATCACTTCTCCATCGCGGCCAAGTTGCGCCAGACCCTGGAGCGTGGCCGTCAGCTGGAGCGGGAGCTGGAGCAGCTCAAGGGCAAGCTGGCCGCGCATGCCAGCGCCGACCTGCAGAGCCAGGTGATAAACGTCAACGGCCAGAAGGTCCTGGTGGCCAAGCTGGACGGCGTGGATCCCAAGTCCCTGCGCACCACCCTGGATGATCTGAAAAACCGTCTCCATTCCGGCGTGCTGGTGCTGGCCACGGTGGCAGAGGGCAAGGTGAGCCTGATCGCCGGCGTGACGCCGGATCTGACCGCCAAGGTCAAGGCCGGGGAACTGGTCAATCTGGTGGCTCAGCAGGTCGGTGGCAAGGGCGGTGGCCGCCCGGACATGGCCCAGGCCGGGGGCACCCAGCCGGCCGGGTTGCCGGCGGCGCTCGACTCCATCATCCCCTGGCTGGAAGAGCGCCTCTGAATTCAGCCATTCCCCGCTCTGCCGAATGTTCATATATGCTTAAGTCAGGTTCGGCAGGCGGGGGAAGGGGCGGCTTGCGTTTTTCGGCCTTGTCAGCCGTGGCAGCGGTGATGAATTCAGGATAATGGCGTATGATTTGGCTCGGGCTCATGGATAATGCCGCCTGGTTGGATCGGATCCATCAGTACAAAGGAGCAAGCAGATGCTGATTTTGACTCGTCGCGTGGGTGAGACCCTGATGATCGGAGACCAGGTTACGGTGACCGTGTTGGGAGTGAAGGGCAACCAGGTTCGTATTGGTGTGAATGCGCCGAAGGATGTTTCGGTGCACCGCGAAGAGATTTACATGCGCATCCAGGCCGAAAAAGGCGAGGATGACGCCGAGCCCGGCAACTATTGAATGCGCAAGGCGACCATCAGGTCGCCTTTTGTTTGCCCGCCTGCCGCCTCCTTCCGGCGAATTTATGCCGCGCTGCTCATGCTTTGGTCCGGTCTTGCCTGATTGTTGTGCGAACGCATGGCTGCCCGGAAAAACTGTTTGACATATTTTCCCTGCAAAGTAATATCTGCCCCGCACCGGTGAGGTGGCCGAGTGGCTGAAGGCACTCCCCTGCTAAGGGAGCATGCGGTCAAAAGCTGCATCGAGGGTTCGAATCCCTCCCTCACCGCCATTGCAATGTTGCGCCCGTAGCTCAGCTGGATAGAGTACTCGGCTACGAACCGAGCGGTC
>JBFHKO010000012.1:0-27341 GCA_041595355.1 Aeromonadaceae bacterium | reverse complement strand
GTGGCCTGATAGATGTCGGCAAACTTGTAGACCAGAAAAAATACCAACAGGGGAATAAAGTCGAACAACTGCTTCATGACAGGGAGGCTCCGATGAATGAGGTTTCAGTCTAGCGACTTGGCGGCAAGAAAAACAGAGTGTACAAAAAATGCACTCAAACAGATGGGCGCCCGGAGTGATGGCCTACCGGGCGCCAGGGGCGGACTCAATAGTGAGTGGCCGCCTTCATCTGGCTGACAAAGTGCTGCAGGCGGGTGAGCATCGCGGCCGGATTGGCCAGGTTCTGCTCGATGATTTTCACCACCGCCGAGCCGGAGATGGCACCCGCGGCGCCGGCCTCCAGCGCCTCTTTCACCTGGGCCGGTTCGCTGATGCCGAACCCCAGCAGCGCCGGCGGGGCCTTGTACTGCTTCAGGGTTTCCAGCAGCGGTCCTACCGGTTTGCCGGCGCGGGTCTCGGCGCCGGTGACCCCGGCGCGGCTCAGCAGGTAGGTATAGCCGGCTCCCAGCTCGGCCACCTGTTTCAGGGTCGCTTCGTCACCGTTGGGCGGGGCGATGAAGATGCTGGCAATGCCGGCCCGGTCGGCGGCCGCCTTGTAGGGGGCGCACATCTCCACCGGCACATCGGCGACCAGTACCGAATCGACGCCGGCGGCCACCGCCTGCTCGTAGAAGCCACCGATGCCCTTGGCATAGACCAGGTTGGCATACACCAGCAGGCCGATGGGCAGGCTGGGATACTTGGCGCGAATGGCGGTCAGCATCTCGAAGCAGGTATCCGGCGTGGTGCCGGCCTGCATGGCCCGCAGGGTGGCACCCTGGATGGTGGGGCCATCGGCCACCGGATCGGAGAAGGGGATGCCGAGCTCGAGGGCATCGGCGCCGCCGGCCACCAGAGCATCGATGATCTGCAGGGAGAGTTCCGGGGTCGGATCGCCCAGGGTCACGAAGGGCACGAAGGCGCCCTGACGGGCCGCGTCCAGGCGCGCAAACAGGTCGGCATAACGGCTCATCACAACTCCACTCCTTGATGTTCGAGAATTTCAGCCACGGTAAAGATGTCCTTGTCACCGCGACCGGACAGGTTGACGATCAGGATCTGCTCCCTCTCCGGCTCGCTGCGGGCCATCTTCAGGGCCTGCGCCAGGGCATGGGAGGACTCCAGTGCCGGTATGATGCCCTCGCGGCGCGCCAGCTCCTGGAAGGCGGCCAGCGCCTCGTCATCGGTAATGGAGACGTACTGGGCGCGGCCTATGCTGGCCAGGTAGGCGTGCTGGGGGCCCACCGACGGGAAGTCCAGGCCGGCGGAGACCGAGTGGGACTCCGAGATCTGGCCGTGGCTGTCCTGCATCAGGTAGGAGTGCATGCCGAAGAAGACCCCCTTGCTGCCATGGCCCAGCGGCGCGCCATGCTTGCCGGTCTCGATGCCGTGACCGCCGGGCTCGACACCGATGAGGGCGACCTCTTGCTCGGCGATGAAGTCGGCGAACATGCCGATGGCGTTGGAGCCGCCGCCGACACAGGCGATGACCGCATCCGGCAGCCGGCCTTCGGCCTGGACGATCTGGGCCTTGGCCTCTTCGCCGATCATGCGCTGGAACTCGCGCACTATGGTGGGGAAGGGGTGGGGGCCGGCGGCGGTGCCCAGCATGTAGTGGGTGGTCTCGTAGCTGGAAGCCCAGTCACGCAGGGCTTCGTTGCAGGCATCCTTGAGGGTGGCGGCGCCGGAGTGCACCGGTATCACCTCGGCGCCCATCAGCTTCATGCGAAACACGTTGGGTTTCTGACGCGCGCAGTCCACGGCGCCCATGTAGATGCGGCACTTGAGGCCCAGCAGGGCACAGGCCAGCGCCGTGGCCACGCCATGCTGGCCGGCGCCGGTTTCGGCGATGATCTCGGTCTTGCCCATGCGCTTGGCCAGCAGCGCCTGGCCCAGCACCTGGTTGGTCTTGTGGGCACCGCCGTGCAGCAGATCCTCGCGCTTGAGGTAGATCTTGGTCTGGGTGCCCTCGGTGAGGTTGCGGCACAGGGTCAGCGGCGTTGGCCGGCCGGCGTACTCTTCCAGCAGGGTCTTGAATTCGGCATGGAAGGCGGGATCCTCCTGGGCCTCTACGAAGGCCTTTTCCAGCTGCAGCAGCGCCGGGACCAGGATCTGCGGCACGTACATGCCGCCAAATTCACCGAAGAAGGGGTTGAGCAAACTCATCTTGTATTCCTTGTCTGTCGTTCGCCGTGGCGAGATCAGTATGTCCGGATGGCCGCGAAGGCAAGGCGGATCTTGGTGGCATCCTTGATGCCGGGGGCGCTTTCCACCCCGGAGTTCATATCCAACCCCAGGCAGCCCTGGCGTCCCGCCTCCTGCACATTGTCAGGGTTCAGACCGCCGGCCAGCAGCAGGCGCTGTTTATCTTCCAGCCCATCCAGCAGCGACCAGTCGAAACGCTGGCCGGTGCCACCGCTCTGTTCGCCGACCTGGGTATCCAGCAGCAGCCGATCGGCCGGGCTGTCCAGTGCCGGCAGGCTGTCTGCCACCGGCAGGGCCTTCCAGATCTGGCAACCGGCTGGCAGGCTGGCGCGCAGTTGCCGGATGTAGTCGTCACTCTCCTCGCCATGCAGTTGCACGGCGGCCAGCCCCAGCTTGGTGGCCGTCTGGCTGGCGGTTTCCGGCTTGGCATTGCGAAACACGCCCACATACTGCAGCGGTGCGCCGCTCATCACCTGGCGGGCGGCAGGCATGTCCACGTAGCGCGGGCTCTTGCCGACGAAGATGAGGCCGCCATAGACGGCACCGGCCTCATAGGCGGCGCGGGCATCTTCGGGACGGGTCAGGCCGCACACCTTGTTGTGGCCGAGGATGAGCTTGCGGCAGGCCAGCTCCAGATCGGCCTCCGCCATCAGGGCGCTGCCGACCAGGAACCCCTGGGCGAAGCGGGCCAGATCCTTGACCTGGGCGTGTTCATGAATGCCCGACTCGCAGATGACGATGCGATCGCTCGGAATGTGCGGTGCCAGACGCTTGGTGCGCGCCGTATCTATGCTCAGATCCCGCAGATTGCGGTTGTTGATGCCGATGACCCGGGCGTCCAGTGCGATGGCGCGCTCGAGTTCGGTCTCGGTGCTCACCTCGGTGAGTATGCCCATCTTCAGGGAGTCGGCCACCGCCGCCAGCTGGCGGTACTCCTCGTCATCCAGCACCGACAGCATCAGCAGCACCGCATCGGCCTGGTAATGGCGCGCCAGGTAGATCTGGTAGGCATCGATGACGAAGTCCTTGCACAGCACGGGCACGCTGACCTGGCTGCGCACCCGGGGCAGGAAGGCGAAGTCGCCCTGGAAATATTTCTCGTCGGTCAGCACCGAGATGGCCGCGGCATAACGGCCATAGATGCCGGCGATGAACTCCGGATCGAAGTCATCCCGGATCAGCCCCTTGGAGGGGGAGGCCTTCTTGCACTCCAGAATGAAGGCGGGGTGCTGCTGGCGCAGGGCGGCGACGAAGTCGCGGTCGCTGGGCTCCAGCTCGGCCTGGAAGCCGGCCAGTGGCTGATGCCGCTTGCGCGCGGCTATCCAGTCGGCCTTGTCAGCGACTATCTTGCCGAGCACGGTACTGCTGAGGGTTTCGCGTTGCATGAAATCAGTTCTCCGTGTGGCTCAGGGTGGCGAGGCGCTGGACCAGCTCCAGGGTATGGCCGCTGGCCAGGGTCGCCAGTGCCAGTTCGGCGCCCTCCCTCAGGGTGGCGACTTTACCGCCCATCAGCAGCAGCGGCGCCAGGTTGATGGCAATGGCGCTCTGCTGGGCCAGGGTGCCTTCGCCGGCGAGCAGGGCCTCGCTCAGGCGCCGGTTTTCATCCGGTTCGCCGCCGCGGATGGCGTCGAGGCCATGTTCCTTGAGGCCGAAGTCGGCAGGTATCAATTCATAGTGGCGGATCTGTCCATCCCGGATCTCGGCGACCTGGGTCGGGCCATGAATGGCAATCTCGTCCAGCCCGGAGCCATGCACCACCATGCCGCGCTCAAGGCCCAGTTGCAGCAGGGTCTCGGCGATGGGCGTCAGCAGCTGCGGGCTGTAGACGCCCATCAGCTGGTAGCTGGGGCGGGCCGGATTGATGAGCGGACCCAGCACGTTGAAGATGGTGCGGGTCTTCAGCGCCTGGCGTACCGGCATGGCGTGGCGGATACCGCTGTGGTAGTGGGGGGCGAACAGGAAGCAGACGTTCACCTCATCCAGGCAGTGGCGCGCCAGTGCCGGACTCAGATCCAGGCGGATACCGAACTTGTCGAGCAGATCCGAGGAGCCGGTTTTGGAGGAGACGCTGCGGTTGCCGTGCTTGGCCACCTTGATGCCGCAGGCGGCGCCCACCAGTGCCGACAGGGTGGAGACATTGATGGTATGCAGGCCATCGCCACCGGTGCCGACGATGTCGCAGAAGGGATAGTCCGGCCGCGGGAAGGGGGTGGCTGCCGCCAGCAGGGCGCTGGCCGCACCGGCGATCTCGCTCGGACTTTCCCCCTTCATCTTGAGGGCGGTCAGCAGGGAGGCGAGCACCAGCGGATCCATCTCGCCGCGCAGGACCTGGCTGAACAGCTGCTCGCTCTGGTCGCGGGTCAGCGATTCGCCGCGGTACAGGCACTCCAGCAATGCGTGCATCACAGTTCCTCCTGGGTGGTCAGGTAGGCCAGGCTCTGGGTCAGCAGGTGGGCCCCCTCGGTGGTCATGATGGATTCGGGATGGAACTGGAAGCCCAGCACCCGATCGTCCCGTTGCAGCACCGCCATCGGCATCTCCTGATAGTGGGCGATGACCTCCAGCTCGTCCGGCACATAGGTGGCCACCAGCGAGTGGTAACGGGCCACCGGCAGCGGCCGGCTCAGGCCGGCAAACATGTCGGCGCCACTGTGCTCGATGAGGGAGGTCTTGCCGTGCACTATCTCGCCGGCCGAACCGACGGTGCCGCCATAATACTCGCAGATGGCCTGATGGCCCAGACAGATGCCGAGAATGGGCACCTTGCCGCGGCACAGACCGATGAGTTCCAGCATGCAGCCAGCCTCGTGGGGGGCACCCGGTCCCGGCGACAGCACCAGCACGGCATCGTCGCAGGCGGCGATCTGTTCGTAAATCAGGCTGGCCGGCAGGCTGTTGCGGTAGATGCGCACACTGTGGCCCAGGCTGCGGAACTGATCCACCAGGTTGTAGGTGAAGGAGTCGAAGTTATCCAGCAGGAAGAGGGTGTTAGCCATGGGACGGCTCCTTGTGGGCGTTCAGCGCGGCCAGGCTGCTGCCGTGGGCCAGGGCGATGGCATTCAGCACGGCGGCGGCCTTGTTGCGGGTTTCATCGGCTTCCGATTGCGGGCGCGAGTCGAACACCACGCCGGCACCGGCCTGGACATGGGCGATGCCATGCTTGACGAAGGCGGAGCGGATGACAATGCAGGTATCCATGTCACCCAGGCCGTTGAGGTAGCCGACGGCACCGCCATAGCTGCCCCGGCGCTTGCCTTCCACTTCGCGGATGAGTTCGGAGGCGCGGATCTTGGGGGCCCCGGTCAGGGTGCCCATGTTCATGCACGCCTGGTAGGCGTGCAGGGCATCCAGATCCCGGCGCAGTACCCCCACGACCCGGGAGACCAGGTGCATGACGTGACTGTAGCGATCCACCTTCAGCAGATCCTTGACGTAGCGGGTGCCGGGCTCGCTGATGCGGGCGATGTCGTTGCGCGCCAGATCCACCAGCATCAAATGCTCGGCAGTCTCCTTGCTGTCCTGGCGCAGCTCCAGCTCCAGGCGACCATCCAGATCGGCATTCAGGGTGCCATCGGGGTTGAAGCCCCGGCGGCGGGTGCCGGCGATGGGATACATCTCTACCTGGCGGCTCTGGTGCTCGAATTTCACCGAGCTCTCCGGCGAGGCGCCGAACAGGGTGAAGTCGCGGTCGTTCATGTAGAACATGTAGGGGCTGGGGTTGGTGCGCTTGAGCTGGCGGTAGGCGGCCAGGGGCTCGGGGCAGGGCAGGGAGAAGCTGCGCGACGGCACCACCTGGAAGATATCGCCCTTGCGGATGTTGCCCTTCAGGCGTTCGACATCGGCACAGAAGGTTTTGTCGTCCTTGTCTACCGCCAGCCCGCCTTGCAGTGGTGTAACCGGAGCCGGGGCCGGCGGCACGAAGTGATCGCAGGCCTGCTGCAGTTCATCCAGACGCGCCTGCAGACGCTCTGCCTCGCCGGCAAAGGCATCGCCACCGAAGGTCAGAGCCCGCAGATCCGTGCTCTGGCGCAGGTGATCGATATGGATCAGCGTCTCGGCGACATAAAAACAGAAATCGGGACAGTCATTGCTGCTCTCGGCCGCTGCCGGCAGGGTTTCGAAGTCGGCAATGAGATCGTAGGCAAAGATGCCGCCGAGAAAAATGGCCTCCTGCCCCTGGGCGCACTGTATCCGGGTCAGCAATATCCGCAGGCTGTCGAGGACCGACAGTGCCTTGAGGCGGCTGTCTTCATCCTGGGCGTTGTCGGTGGCCGGGAAGCGCAGCTGCAGCTGCCCGTCGGTGCGGGTTTTCGCCACGTTGGCGGGCAGCTCGGCGGCCAGCAGTGCCAGTACCGCCTGGCCGTTGGCATTCAGGGCTTCCACTTCAACGTCGAGGCCGCGGCAGGTGAGACGGGCGCAGGCATCCAGCAGCAGCAGGCTCTGGGTGCCGGCCTTGGTGTCGATTTCTGCCGACTCCAGCAGCAGGCTGTTGTCGGCGGGGCTGGTCAGTTGGGCAAACAGGGCCAGGGGATCGGCCACGTAACGGGCCTCGCGAAACAAGGCATGCAGGTGGCCACTGGCCAGGGGGGCAATCTCGGTCATGCTGGTCGTCTCCGAGGCGGCTGCGGCGCCGCGTGGTACAGATGGGTCATGGCGTTGGACTCCTGAATAAGGCTAAGAACGGGGGTCGGAAGGCGCGCTCTTCACCATCGCCAGGTCAGTTTTTGGTGTTGTAGTTTCATCTTGTCCCTGTTTCCCGGATAATAAAAAAGCCCGCTGCACTCGCGGGCTTTTTCTGGGTGATCTGTTTGCTTAGCTGTCTGTAACTATAGCAAGAGCCCCACGCCCGCTTCAAGAGGGGATGGGCCACCACCAATCAGTGTTCAGGGTCAGCGTGTATGCCATGTCGAACGACTCCTTGGCTGCAACAGAGCTAACAGTAAAACGAGAAAGCCTGAACCTTGTCAAGCCTCTTTTTCGGGTAAGCATTATGCGTATTGATCTGCACAGCCATTCCACCGTCTCCGACGGCCGATTGACCCCCGCCGAGCTGATGGCGCGGGCGGTGGCCCAGGGGGTCGACGTGTTGGCCCTGACCGATCATGACAGCGTGGCGGGACTGGCGCCGGCTCAGGCCGCCATCGATGCCAATGGCTGGCCGTTGCGTCTCATCCGCGGGGTCGAGCTCTCCTGCTCCTGGGAGGCGCTGGAGATCCACGTGGTGGGGCTGGATCTCGACATCGGCAGCCCCTCGCTGTTGCGGGTGCTGGCGCGCCAGGCCGAGTCGCGGGAGGCGCGGGCCCGGGAGCTGGGGCGGCGTCTGGCCAGGCAACGCATAGAGGGAGCCTACGAGGGCGCCCGTGCGCTGGCCGGCAATGGCAGCCTGACCCGTGCCCATTTTGCGCGTCACCTGGTGGCCACCGGCGCCTGCAAGAGCATGCAGAAGGCGTTTGACCAGTACATCGGCCGCGGCGGCAAGGCTTATGTGCCCCATGACTGGATCACCCTGGCCGAAGCGGTGACGGTGATCCAGGCTGCCGGCGGTCAGGCTGTACTTGCCCACCCGGGTCGCTATAAACTGTCGGCCAAGTGGTTGAAGCGCCTGTTGACTATCTTTAAGGAAGTCGGCGGTGATGCCATGGAGGTGAGCCTGCCTCAGCAGAGCCCCCAGGAGCGGGCCAACATGGGGCAGTGGTGCCGGGAGTGGGGCCTGCGGGCCTCGGTGGGTTCCGATTTCCACGCTCCCACTCCCTGGCAGGAGCTGGGCAAGCAGCTATGGCTGCCCAAGGACGTGACGCCCGTCTGGCAGGCGTTTGCCGGTTTCAGCGAGTCAACCCCATTCCGGGAGGAATTATGAGTCAGTTTATTGTCATCCATCCTGAAAATCCCCAGCCCCGGCTGATCAACCAGGCCGTGGCCCTGATCCGCAGCGGTGGCGTGGTGATTTACCCCACCGACTCCGGTTATGCCCTGGGTTGCCTGCTCGGCAACAAGCAGGCCCTGGAGCGGATCTGCCGCATCCGCAAGATAGACAGCGAGCACAACTTCACCCTGCTGTGCCGCGATCTGTCGGAGCTGTCGCTCTATGCCCAGGTCGACAATGCCGCCTTCCGCCTGATCAAGAGTCAGACCCCCGGTCCCTATACCTTCATCTTCAAGGCCACCAAGGAAGTGCCACGGCGGCTGATGAACGAAAAGAAGAAGACCATCGGCATCCGGGTTCCGGACAATGCCATTGCCCAGGCCCTGCTCGAGACGCTGGGTGAGCCGCTGATGTCCACCACCCTGATACTGCCCGAGGTCGGCCTGGCCGAATCGGACCCGGAGCAGATCCGCGAGCGGCTGGACAGGCAGGTGGACCTCATCATCGATGGCGGTTACCGGGGGGAAAAGCCCACGACGGTCGTCGACTTTTCCGCTGACGAGCCCAGGATCCTGCGCCAGGGCGCCGGTGATCCGCGTCCGTTCGAATAGACCCGTCAATCCGGTTGGTTTGAATACCCCCTTTTTATGACCGTGTTGCCCCGGGGCAACGCGGTCAACCCATATCAGGAATACACGATGAGCGAAAAACTGCAGAAAGTATTGGCCCGAGCCGGCATCGGCTCCCGTCGCGAGATGGAGACCCTCATCAGTGCGGGTCGGGTGAGCGTGGATGGCAAGATTGCTACCCTCGGCGATCGGGTCGGCGATCAGGTTGCCATCCGCATCGACGGCCACGCGGTGAGCATCAAACCCGCCGATGAGGTGATTTGCCGGGTGCTGGCCTACCACAAGCCGGAAGGCGAGATGTGTACCCGCCATGATCCCGAGGGGCGGCCGACGGTGTTCGACCGTCTGCCGCGCATCAAGGATGCGCGCTGGGTGGCGGTAGGGCGCCTGGACGTCAACACCTCGGGCCTGCTGCTGTTCACCACCGATGGTGAGCTGGCCAACCGGCTGATGCACCCCCGTCATGAGGTCGAGCGCGAGTACGCGGTGCGCGTTTTCGGCGAGGTGGATGACCGGATGCTGCATCGTCTGCGTACCGGAGTACAGCTGGAGGATGGGCCCGGCAAGTTCGACAAGATTGAGCGCGCCGGCGGCGAAGGCCTCAATAACTGGTTCAACGTCACCCTCAAGGAGGGGCGCAACCGCGAGGTCCGCCGCCTGTGGGAGACCCAGGAGGTGCAGATCAGCCGCCTGATCCGTATCCGCTACGGCGACATCAAGCTGGAGAAAAGCAATCCGCGTGGTGGCTGGCTGGAGCTGCCGCTGGCACAGGTCAATTACCTGCGCAAGCTGGTCGGTCTGCAGCCCGAGGAGCGCAGCAAGGTGGCGGTGGATGACAAGAAGACCCAGTTCAAGCAGTCTGCCCAGATCCGTCGCGCCGTGCGCAAGCACCGGGAACGTCAGCATAGCGAAAGCAAGCAACCTGCCGAGACCCGCCAGGCCCATCTGGAGCGTGTGCTGAACCCGGCCGATAGCAAGGGGCGGGCGCAACGTGCCCGGCCGCAGCAGGCGCGCACCCGGGCCGGTACCAGCCCCGAGCCGCGCCATGGCGGCAAACCGGGACGCGGACGCTAGGAGGACGGGGCATGAACAGCATGATGCAACCCACTCGCGCCGTGGTGGTATTCAGCGGAGGTCAGGACAGTACCACCTGCCTGGTTGCCGCCCAGGCCCAGTATGACGAGATCCATGCCCTGACCTTCGATTATGGTCAGCGGCACAGCCAGGAGATCGAGGTGGCCCGCCAACTGGCGACCGAACTCGGTGTGGCCGCCCACAAGGTGCTGGATCTGTCGCTGCTCAATGAGCTGGCCATCTCGGCGCTGACCCGCGACGAGATCCCGGTCAGCCATGAGCTGCAGGCGAATGGCCTGCCGAATACCTTCGTGCCGGGACGCAATATCCTGTTTCTGACCCTGGCGTCCATCTATGCCTATCAGGTGGGTGCCGAGGTGGTGATCACCGGTGTCTGTCAGACCGATTTTTCCGGTTATCCCGATTGCCGCGACGAGTTCGTGCAGGCGCTCAACCGGGCGCTGGATCTGGGGCTGGCACGCGACATCCGGCTGGTGACGCCCCTGATGTGGCTGGACAAGGCCGAAACCTGGGCGCTGGCCGATCGCCATCAACGCCTGGAGTTCGTGCGCCAGCGTACCCTCACCTGCTACAACGGCGTGGTGGGGGATGGCTGTGGCGAATGCCCCTCCTGCCTGCTGCGCGCCCGCGGTCTGCAGCACTATCTGGCTGACCGGGATGGCATTCAGGCCCGCCTGCAGGCCAAATTGGCCCTTTGATGCGCGAAACGCGGCGGGGCCCGGCCCCGCCTCTTGACCACGGCGGTCTCTCTTCTCTACTCTGATGCGGTGTTTGGCTACCTAGAGACCCTTATGAGCGACGATCAGAGTCCCTCGTGTCATTTTTCACCCTCCCTTCGCTCCGCGCCTGCCGGCCTGGGCCCTGTTTCGACTTCCGCCCCGATTGTTGCTGCGCCCATCTGCGCTCTGCGCCTGACGGAGGTGCGTCATGTTTGAGTGGCTGGTCGACCCCACTGCCTGGCTGGGACTTGTCACCCTGGTGGTGCTGGAGATAGTCCTCGGCATCGACAACCTGCTGTTCATCGCCATCCTGGCCGACAAGCTGCCGCCGGCACTGCGTGACCGGGCGCGCCAGTATGGCCTCGGCATGGCGCTTGGCATGCGGCTGGTGCTGCTGGCGAGCATCTCCTGGCTGGTCAGTCTCTCCGCACCGCTGGTGCACTGGGGGGAGAAGGCCTTCTCCGGTCGCGATCTCATTTTGCTGTTCGGCGGCTTTTTCCTGCTGTTCAAGGCGACCCGGGAGCTGCACGGCCGGCTTGAGGGCGAGGACCACGAGTCGGGAGAGCCGCGCGCCTATGCCCGCTTCTGGACGGTGGTCGCGCAGATTGTGGTGCTGGATGCGGTCTTCTCCCTGGATGCGGTGATCACGGCCATCGGCATGTCGGATCATCTGGCGGTGATGATGCTGGCGGTGATCATCGCCATGGGTATCATGATCTGGGCCAGCCGGCCGCTGACGCAGTTCGTGAATCAGCATCCGACCCTGGTGATCCTCTGTCTGGGCTTCCTGCTGATGATCGGTTTCAGTCTGGTCGCCGAGGGACTGGGTTTCCATATCCCCAAGGGTTACCTCTATGCGGCCATCGGCTTCTCCATCCTCATCGAGCTGCTCAATCAACTGGCCCAGGCCAACCGCAACAAACTGCTGTATGGCAAGCTGCGTCGGCGTGAACGCACCGCCGAACTGGTGATGCGGTTGCTGGGGGAGCAGCAGGAATTCGTGCGTGCCGAGCCCGGCGACGGCGCGCTACCCCAGCAGCGGATATTTGCCCGTGAGGAGCAGGACATGGTCTCCCGGGTGTTGCAGCTCTCCTCCCTGCCGGTGCGGGCGGTGATGACCACCCGTCGCGACGTGGAGATGCTGGATCTGAGTGCCCCCGAGGCGCAGAGCATGCAGCGGCTGGCGCAGAGCGAGCATTCGCGCATGGTGGCCATCCAGGATGGCAACAAGGACATGCCGCTTGGCATCATTCGCAAGCGCGACGTGCTGGCGCAGTTGCTGGATCAGAAACCGCTGCAGCTGGCGTCCCTGGTGCAGCAACCGCTCTGCCTGCCGGAGACCATCTCGGTGCTCAATGCCCTGGAGCAGTTCCGCCAGGCCAAGCACCATATTGCCTTCGTGGTGGATGAGTTCGGCATCTTTGAAGGCATGGTCTCCATCCGTGACATCATGGAGGAGATTGCCGGCCAGCTGCCGGAAGGCAGCGAGGAGATGGCCGACGTGGTGACGCTGGGGCCGGACAGCTACCGCGTCAGCGGTGATCTGCCGCTGGCCACCCTGCAGCGGGAACTGGGCTTCAGCGTGCCGGCCTCACCGCATTACCATACCCTGGCGGGCTGGCTGATGGACTGGCTGCAGCACCTGCCAGCGCCCAACGAGGTCTTCGAGTACGATGAGTGGCAGATCACCGTGGTGACCATCCGTGCCCACCGCATCGAGACGGTGTGGCTGACCCGCGAGTCCCGCCAGCCGCTGATGCAGGATGCCTGATCCCATCCCCGAAACGAGATAACCGTATGTCAAGGATGTGTTGGCGGCCGGCCTTTTGCCGGGCCGCAGGCGGGCGATGGGAGTCGCTCGCGCTGGCCGGGCTGGCGCTGCTGTTTCTGCTGCAAAACCCGCTGCTGGTATCGCGCTCGCCGAGCTTCGACGCCTCGGTGTTTGCGGTCATGGGCAAGATGTGGGCCGAAGGGCTGGTGCTCTATCGGGACATGATCGACATCAAGGGGCCGGTGATCTTCCTGATCAATGCCCTGGGCTATGCCGGCTGGGGTTTCAAGGGCATCTGGCTGCTGGAGTGGGGCCTGCTGGCGCTGGGGCTGGCCTGCCTGGCGCGCACCCTGGCGCGGCTCGGTGCCCCGCGGGCCTCGCGCTGGCTCGCCATGCTGGGCATACTGGCGCTCTACAGTGCCCGTTATTACTACGGCAACATGACCGAGGACTACAGCCTGAGTCTGGCGCTCATCGCCCAGTACGGTTTCGTGGGCATGCTGCTGGACAATCGCTTCAGCTGGCGTCAGGCCTGGTTGCCGGCGCTGACCTTCGGCCTCATCTGCGGCATGCGCCTCAACAATGGCGCCCTCTGGGGCGCCTTCTATCTGGTGCTGTTCGTGCGGCTTTGCTGGCAGGGGCAGTATGCTGGCGCCATCCGGCTGTTTGTCAGCAGCCTGCTGGGCATCGGCGCCGTATTGCTGCCCCTGGCGCTCTATTTTCATGCCCATGGTGTGCTGGCCAACTTTGGCTACTACAGTTTCGGCATCTTTTTCACCCCCGGCTACGGCGAGGGCTTCCGGCTGGCAGCCGGCTTCTGGGGGCAGGTTCGCACCGGCCTGTGGCTGCTGCTGCCCGCTTACCTCTGGCTGGTGCTGAGTCGCGCGCCCGCCAGCGGGCGACCCGCCTTGCTGGGGCGGCCGCTGCTGGTGGTCAACCTGCTGGGGCTGCTGTTTACGCTGGTGGGCAATTCGGTCTCCGGGCATCGTTTTCTGCACTACGACATCAACGTTCTGTTCTTCTTTTTCAGCATACTGGCGGCGTTGCTGCTGGTACTTGGTCCGCACCGAGGGGGAGAGGCGCTGGCCTCGCCGCGGCAGGCGGGCGTGGCGCTGCTCGGAGTGCTTGGCGTGCCACTGTTTCTCATGCTGCATTACGGGCTGCGCAGCGGGCTGGAGGTGCGTCCCGGCAGTGCGGCCCTGGCATGGGCGGCAGCGGCGACGCTGGGGGTGCTGTCGCTGGCTTACCTGCTCTGGCGGCCACACACCCATCGCCTGCACGGGCGACGTCATGTGGTCGTCCTGGCCGTCCTGCTCGGCGGCAGCCTGCTCTGGTTCGGCGGGCAGCGCAGCTATCATCAGCTGTGGCGGCCGTTACCGGCCGGCCAGCAGCGCATCGTCGATGAGATCAAGGCGCACAGCGGGCCCTCGGACAGCCTGCTGGTCGATCACTATGTGCCGTCCTTCTATGTGTTGGCCGATCGCCAGGCGGCCAGCCGCTGGCTGTTTGCCCACAATGTGCGCACCGACTTTGATCTGCCGGCCGCCCGGCTGGCAGACATGCGCGCGCGGCGGCCATCGCATATCCTGGTGGAGCAGACGCGCATGCAGTCGGTGCTCTTTGCCCCCGAGCGCTGGCCGGCGTCCCAGTTTGCATTCTACGACTACATCCGCGATCACTACCGCGAGGTGTTGCCCGGGCTTTACCGGCGCCGGGATATCCCCGATTGATGGTCAAAAAAACGAGCCCGCGCGGGCTCGTTGTCTTGTGCAGCCGTACTGCGCGAGGCTAGTCGGCGGAGAGGACACCGAAGTGTGTCTTGGCGTAGGCCACCCGCTCCTGTACCGACATCTTGACCGCCCCCAGGGCCTCGATGCGACGCAGGCGCGGCAGCAGACCGGCGGCGTTGGCTATCTGGATGGAGAGACCGGGGCGGGCATTCAGCTCCAGCAGCAGCGGGCCGCGCTTCTTGTCCAGGACGATGTCGGTGCCGATGTAGCCAAGCCCCGACATTTCGTAGCAGGAGGCCGCCAGGTGCAGCAGGGTATCCCAGTGGGGCACCTGCAGCTCGAACAGATCGCGGCCGGTGTCGGGATGGTGGCGCAGCGGGGCGTTGTGTTGCACGCCACGCAGTGCCCGTCCGGTGCGGATGCAGATGCCTACCCCCACCGCCCCCTGGTGCAGGTTGGCCTTGCCGTCGGAGGACGCCGTGGAGAGGCGCATCATGGACATCACCGGAAAGCCCTTGAAGATGATGACCCGGGTATCGGGCACCCCCTCGAAGGAGTAGCCGTCGAAGACGTC
The DNA here is from genome assembly GCA_041595355.1 of Aeromonadaceae bacterium. Classification (GTDB taxonomy): domain Bacteria; phylum Pseudomonadota; class Gammaproteobacteria; order Enterobacterales; family Aeromonadaceae; genus JBFHKO01. The sequence continues at coordinate 12,716 of JBFHKO010000012.1, read as the reverse complement.
GTCGAACTGGATGAGATCTTCCACCAGCACGAAGTCCGGCTTGCCACCGAGGGAGTAGAGGCCGGCCAGGATATTGGAGATATGCCGCTCCAGATAGGCCACCGTCTCGCCGTGGCCATTGGGTTTGTAATAGAGGCCATCCTCGTGGCGCATGATCACCAGTATGCCCTTGCCGCCGGAGCCACGGGCCGGCTTGATGCAGAAGCCCGGCCAATCCGCGACCATGCTGGCGATGCGGCTCACATCGTGCTGCTGCTGTATGGTGCCGATGAGCTTGGGTACCGTCACGCCGGCGGCCACGGCTATCTGCTTGGTTTTCAGTTTGTTGTCGACCAGCGGATAGAGGGAGCGCGGGTTGTAGCGACCGATGTAGCCCACATTGCGCTGGTTCATGCCCATGATACCGAGCCCGGCCAGCTTGAAGGGGCTGGCATAGTTCTTGGTGAAGCGTTCCAGAAAGCGCATCTTATTTTTTCAACTCATCGGCCAGGGGCTTGAACCGCTTCAACTCGGAGAGCCGGTAGCCGGTGTAGTTACCCATCAGCAGCACCGTGGCCATCAGCACCAGTTGCAGCCCCAGGAAGTTGAAGGTCAGGTGCTGGATCAGGCTGTTGTCCATGGCCAGATAGGCCAGCACCGCCACCAGCAGCGAGCCGCCGCCCTGCTTGAACACTTCTTTCGGGCCCTCCTCCTCCCAGAGGATGGACATGCGCTCTATGGTCCAGGAGAGGATGATCATGGGGAAGAAGGTGATCTTCATGCCCTGGCTGAGGCCCAGCTTGTAGGTGAGCAGCGAGAAGAGGCCGATGATGCAGATGACGGTGATGATGACGGTGGAGATGCGCGCCACCAGCAACAGGTTGAGTCGCGACAGGTAGGAGCGGATCACCAGCCCGACTCCGACGATGGCCAGGAAGCCCACCAGGCCGGTGATGAGGGTGGTCTGGATGAAGGCCACGGCGATGAGCACCGGCATGAAGGTGCCCGAGGTCTTGAGCCCGACCAGTACCCGCAGGAACACCACCACCAGCACGCCTATGGGCAGCAGCAGTATGCCCTTGAACAGCGCCTGCTCTTCCACCGGCAGGGTTTCCACCGAGAAGTTGAGCATTTCGGTATGCTCGAACTTGGCGCTCAGCGCCTTGTTGACCGGCACCTGCTTCTTGATGATGGAGTAGCTGATCCGGGAGTTGCTGGCCCCGGTGACATCCAGCAGCGGGCTGGAGTTGTACTCCCAGAGCATCAGGTTCTCCGGCTGGCCTTGCTGGCCGGTGCCGGGATGGAACAGATCGTATTGTTCGCCGTTGAAAACCTGCACGAAATCGACCAGCGACTGCCGGCGGCGGCCATCCTCGAGGTGCAGGGCACGGACCACCCGGGCAGGAATGTCGGCCTGATTCAGCAGGTCCACCAGCAGATAGGCGCGCTTCTTGTGCTTCTTCAGCAGCTCGGCATTCTGTTCCTGATTCTGGAACTCGCGGATGATCTCCCGGGTCAGGGTGTAGGCATCCGCCGAGCGCTCCCTGGCCCGCTCCAGGATCTGCTGCATGGCGGTGGCGATGGGCTCTTTCTCGATCTGACGCTCGATGGCGGGCGGCGTCACCAGGGCGGCGCGGGCATAGGGATCGCTCATCATGTCAGCGCGATAATAGAGCTCCTGATGGCCGCTGGCCGAGCGGATGGACCATTCTGCCCGCGCCACGCCGTTCTTCTCGACGAAGGCGAGGCCATAGCCGGGGCTGGCCGCCGACTCATCCACCAGGGTGAAGCCGGACTGGGTGGCCGGGATGGCCAGCGAGGCGATGACAGGCTCGCCCCGCGCCTCGAACTCCACCTTGGCCTCCACCGACCAGACATTGCGGTACTCACCGGGCAGCCAGGGGATGTCGAAGGCGATATGGCGATAGAGCATCAGGGCCGCGCCCAGCAAAAACAGCAGGGCGACGGCGATGTGAAACGGGCGACGGGAGACCATGGCGGCTTAGTGATCCTTGGCAGGGGCAGGGGCGGCAGGGGCGGCCTGATTTGACGTGGCCTTGGCGGGTGCCGGCTTAGCCTGCTTGGTGGCGGGCTTGGCAGCCTCGGCGGCGGCCTTGCGCTTGGAGGGGACCAGGGTGGCGACATCCGGCTTGGGCTGCACGAACTCCCGGGCCACGTCGACTACGGCAACGTCCTTGATGAACTCGCGACCCAACAGCAGCGGGAAGTCCATCTCGGAGCGATCCTTGAGACTGAATTCCGCCGTTTCGGTCAGCGAGCCCAGCTTGATGCTGAGCCGGACCACGGGACGGCGATCCGCGGCATCGGCGGAGGCCTGGCGAATGCGGACATAGCGCACGAACGGGGCCTCCAGGGACAGGCTTTCGCCATTGTCGAGCGGCATGATGAACTTGACCCAGCGCCGTCCTTCCCGTTCGAAGACGGTGATATCAGTGGCACTGATGGAGGAGGTGGCGGCGCCGGTATCGACGCGGCTGTGGAAGGCGCCTTCGGCCTCTTCCACGAACACCCATTCGGATTCGCCCAGGATCAGCTTGCCGTCCGCGGTGGCGAGACCGGGATCGCTGATGGAACAGTCGTTTTTCGGATCGTTACTCATGGTTTTGGCTGCCGGAGGGGATTGGAGTTGCTTGGCCAGCTGCTGTTGCAGCTTCTTGAGTTCCAGCATCTGCTGGCGATTTTTTTCCTGCTGGGCCTGCAACATGCGCAGTTGCACCGCGAGTTGGTGGCTGCTGTCCTGCTGCGCCTGGCTGGTGCTGGTCAGCGACTGCTGCAGACGACGCTCGCTGCTGCTCAGCTCGCTCTTCATCTGTTCGAGGGTGACGGGCGCATCGCTGGCAAACAGCGGGCCGGCAAAGACCAGCAACGTGGCGAACACGGTGGCCTGACGAGATTGGATTCGCATATGAGGGTCGTCGATTATTTATTGGAGAGTTAGTGGCACCAGTTTATCCCAGGTAGGGAAGAGGGGACTAGTCCCCTGCCCGCCGGGACGCAATTAAAACGGCTCTTTTGGGGGCCGGATGTCCTTCCAGGGTACGGCCGGGATCCTGGGGGTCAAGGAAATCCGCCAGCGACTCGTTGCGCATCCAGGGGGTGCGGCGTTGCTCCTCCAGGCTGGTCACGCCTTCGTCCACCAGGCGGACATTTTCGAAGCCGCATTTTTCCAGCCAGCGCATCAGGGCCCGGGCCGAGGGGATGAACCAGACATTGCGCATCTGGGCATAACGATCCGGCGGCACCAGCACGTCGTCGGGCCCGCCGTCGATCACCAGGGTCTCCAGTACCAGCTCGCCGCCATCGCGTAACTGGTCGCGCAACTGATAGAGATGATCGATGGGCGAGCGCCGGTGATAGAGCACGCCCATGGAAAAGATGGTGTCAAACGCCCTCAGTGGCGGCAGCTCCTGGATGCCCAGCGGCAGCAGGTGGATGCGCGGATCCTGACCGGCGAACTGCTTGATGGCGCTGAACTGGCACAGGAACAGCGGCGAGGGATCGATGCCCACGACCAGCCGCGCCTCCTCGCCCAGCATGCGCCACAGGTGGTAGTCGCTGCCGCAGCCCACATCCAGCACCTGGCGGCCGCGTAGCGGGCTCAGGTGCGGCAGTACCCGTTGCCACTTCCAGTCGGAGCGCCATTCAGTGTCCAGGTGAATGCCAAACAGGTGGTAGGGCCCCTTGCGCCAGGGATGGAAATGCTGCAGCAGATTTTCCAGTTTTTTGCGCTCGCCCTCCTCGAGTTCATCGGCCCGGCCTATCTCGACCCGCTCCTTGAGCTGCACGTGGGCACTCTGGTAGTCGCCAAGCTTGGCCAACACCCGCTGCCAGCGCGGCAGGTCGCCATGCTGCTGGGAGATCTGCCAGGCATGCAGCTGCGCCGGCAGGGTATGCAGCCAGTGGCTCAGTGGCCCCTTGGCAATGAGTTGATAAAACGCGGAAAAATCAATCATGGCTGCGCTCCCGGCTCCTTGATGGCGACCATGGAGCCGAAATTGAAACACTGGAACCAGAGCGCCACATGCTCGAAGCCGGCCTGCTGCAGCCGCGCCTGGTGCTGGGGGACGGTCTCGGCACGCAGCACGTTTTCCAGGGCGGTGCGCTTCTGGCTGATCTCCAGCTCGCTGTAGCCGTTGGCGCGCTTGAAGTCCAGGTGCAGCTCCACCAGCAGCTCATCGATGGGGCGCGAGTCGAAGCGGAACTTCTCGCTCAGGATCAGCAGTCCCCCCGGGCGCAGTCCCTGATAGATACGAGTGAGCAGCGGCAGGCGCTGGGCCGGATCCAGGAATTGCAGGGTGAAGTTCAGCACCACCACCGAGGCGTCCTCGATGGCCACCTCGTTGATATCGGCCTGCACTATCTCCACCGGCACCTCGGACTTGAAACCGGCCACATGCAGCCGGCAGCGTTCCACCATGGCGGCCGAGTTGTCGACGCCTATGATGCGGCAACCCGGCTGGCGCAGGTGACGGCGCATCATCAGGGTGGCGGCGCCCAGGGAGCAGCCGAGATCGTACAGGCGGCTGCCCGCCTGGGCATGGCGTTCGGTCATCATGCCGATGGCGGAGAGAATGTTGGAGTAACCCGGCACCGAGCGCTGGATCATGTCCGGGAACACCTCGACCACCTTGTCGTCAAAGCAGAAGTCGCCCAGCTGATGAATGGGCGCGGCAAACAGTTGATCTTTCATGTGCATGGGGGTGAAAACCTGAAGCTGATGTGGCGGGCAGCGAGCCTGTCAACACAGGTCGCACCAGTGGCGGCATGGTAGCAGATCCGCGGCTGGGCGGGACAAAAAATCTGCCGCCGCCGGCAGGCACAGGCATAACCGGCATGGTTTGCAGGTGTTATCAGCAGCGCCGATTTCATCTATAATACCGAGCCTTTTTCACCGTCCGTTCAATTTTTAATCGTGGGTAACGCACAACATGCCTATTTACGAATATCAATGTGCCGAGTGTGGTCATCAAATGGCCAAGTTGCAGAAGCTGTCGGACGCGCCGCTCACCGACTGTCCGGCCTGTCAGCAACCGGCGCTCGGCAAACAGCTGTCCGCGCCCGGTTTTCGCCTCAAGGGCGGCGGCTGGTACGAGACCGACTTCAAGGTGGGCACCAAGAAGAATCTGGCCACCTGTGAGGCCGAAGGCGGCTGTCAGGGTTGTCCGGCCAGTCAGTAATCCGAATTCATCATCTAAGGAACAAGTCCATGCGCACCATTTATTGCGGACAGGTTAATGCCAGCCAGGTGGAGCAGAGCGTGACCCTCTGTGGCTGGGTGCATCGTCGCCGGGATCTGGGCGGTCTGATCTTCATCGACATGCGCGATCGGGAAGGCATAGTACAGGTATTCTTCGATCCGGACCGTCCCGAGGCCTTTGCCCTGGCTTCCGAATTGCGCAACGAGTTCTGCATCCAGGTGACCGGTGTGGTGCGGGCGCGACCTGCCAGCCAGGTAAATGCCGACATGGCCACCGGCGCCATCGAGGTGTTCGGCCATGGGCTCTCCATCATCAACCGCGCCGAGCCGCTGCCGCTGGACTTCAATCAGAACAACAGTGAAGAGCAGCGCCTCAAGTACCGCTACCTGGATCTGCGCCGCCCCGAGATGGCCGCGTCACTGAAGACCCGGGCCCGGATCAGCAGTTTTGTGCGCCGCTTCATGGATGAACAGGGCTTCCTCGACATCGAGACCCCCATGCTGACCAAGGCCACCCCGGAAGGGGCGCGTGACTACCTGGTGCCGAGCCGGGTGCACAAGGGCAAGTTCTATGCGCTGCCCCAGTCGCCGCAGCTGTTCAAGCAGCTGCTGATGATGTCCGGCTTCGACCGCTACTACCAGATCGTCAAATGCTTCCGCGACGAGGATCTGCGCGCCGACCGGCAGCCCGAATTCACCCAGATCGATGTCGAGACCTCGTTCCTCTCCGCCGAGCAGGTGCGCGAGCTGATGGAGCAGCTGATCCAGGGGCTGTGGCAGCATATCCTGGGTGTGGATCTGGGCACCTTCCCGGTGATGAGCTTTGATGAGGCCATGCGCCGCTATGGCTCCGACAAGCCGGATCTGCGCAACCCCATGGAGCTGGTGGACGTGGCCGATCTGCTGACCGAGGTCGAGTTCGCCGTATTTGCGGGACCGGCCAGGGATCCCAAGGGGCGTGTGGCGGCGCTGCGGGTGCCGGGCGGCGCCCAGCTGTCACGCAAGCAGATCGACGAGTACGCCAAGTTTGTCGGCATCTACGGTGCCAAGGGGCTGGCCTGGATGAAGGTCAATGCCGCCGCCCAGGGGCTGGACGGCGTCCAGTCCCCGGTGGCCAAGTTCCTGAGCGATGCCATAGTGCGCGACATGCTGAGCCGTACCGGTGCCCAGGATGGCGACATTCTGTTCTTCGGTGCCGACAAGGCCAAGGTGGTCTGCGATGCCATGGGGGCGCTGCGCCTGAAACTGGGCCGCGATCTCGAGCTGGTGCAGACGGGCTGGAAACCCCTGTGGGTCATCGACTTCCCCATGTTCGAGGAGGATGGGGAGGGCGGTCTTACCGCCATGCACCACCCGTTCACGGCGCCGCGCGAGATGAGCGCCCCGGAGCTGGAGGGCAATCCGCTGGGGGCCTACGCCAACGCCTATGACATGGTCATCAATGGCTACGAGGTGGGCGGCGGCTCGGTACGGATCCACCGCGGCGACATGCAGCAGGCGGTCTTCCGCATCCTTGGCATCAGCGACGATGAACAGCAGGAGAAGTTCGGCTTCCTGCTGGACGCGCTCAAGTTCGGCACGCCGCCCCATGCCGGTCTGGCTTTCGGCCTGGACCGTCTGGCCATGTTGCTGACCGGGACCGATAACATCCGTGATGTCATCGCCTTCCCCAAGACCACGGCGGCGGCCTGCCTGATGACGGATGCCCCCAGCGCGGCCAACCCGGCCCAGCTTCACGAACTGGCACTGCAGGCGGCGCCCCTCGTCAAGGCACACTGACGCGGCCACGATCCGGCGCGCACGGCGCGCCCCTGATCCTGGGGGCCGGTCCATGACGGACTCGACCCCCGTTATACAAATTCAAGCAGGGAGACATTTTTATGGCTGGTCATAGTAAATGGGCCAACATCAAACACCGCAAGGCGGCCCAGGATGCCAAGCGGGGCAAGATCTTCACCAAGCTCATCCGCGAGATCACCACGGCTGCCCGGGTCGGCGATGCCGATCCGGCCGCCAATCCGCGACTGCGGGCGGCGGTGGCGGCGGCGCTGTCGGGCAACATGACCCGGGACACCATCAACCGGGCCATCCAGCGCGGTGCCGGGGGGGGCGAGGGGGCCGAGCTGGAGACCCTGGTCTACGAGGGCTACGGTCCGGCGGGTACGGCGGTGATGGTCGAGTGCATGACCGATAACCGCAACCGTACCGTCGCCGAAGTGCGGCATGCCTTTGGCAAGTGCGGTGGCAACCTGGGCACCGATGGCTCGGTCGCCTACCTGTTCAGCAAGAAGGGCGTGCTGAGTTTCGAGGGGCAGGATGAGGATGCGCTGATGGATGCGGCGCTGGAAGCCGGCGCCGAGGACGTGGTGGGCAATGAGGATGGCTCCATCGAGGTGTATACCTCGCCGGAGGAGTTCGGTAACGTCATCGATGCCCTGGAGGCGGCCGGTTTCAAGGCGGCCAACGCCGCGGTCACCATGGTTCCGTCCACCGAAGCGGAACTGGATGCCGAGACGGCGCCCAAGCTGCTGCGCCTCATCGACATGCTCGAGGATCTCGATGACGTGCAGGAGGTGTACCACAATGGTTCCATCTCCGACGAAGTGGCCGCGGGCCTGGAATAATCGCCTTGGCGAGCGGTAACAAGGGAGCTGCGGCTCCCTTGTTCGTTATGGAGTGCCGTTACAGGGAAGGGACATGAGCATCATACTCGGCATCGATCCGGGCTCGCGCATCACCGGTTACGGGGTGATCCGGGTGCTGGCCGGAAGGATGGAATACCTGGGCTCGGGCTGTATCCGCACCCAGGGGGAGCAGTTGTCCGACAAGCTCAAACAGATCTACGCCGGGGTCAGCGAGCTGATCAGCCAGTTTCAGCCTCAGCTGTTTGCCATCGAGCAGGTGTTCATGGCGCGCAATCCCGACTCGGCGCTCAAGCTGGGTCAGGCGCGGGGCTGTGCCATAGTGGCCGCGGCCAATGCCGGCTTGCCGGTGGCGGAATACTCGGCGCGTCAGGTCAAGCAGGCCGTGGTGGGCACCGGCGCTGCCGACAAGAGCCAGGTGCAGCACATGGTGCGCCAGCTGCTCAAGCTGCCCGGTACGCCACAGGCCGATGCGGCCGATGCGCTGGCCGTGGCGCTCTGCCATGCCCACACCGGACAGAGCCTGAGCCGCATGGCCGGCATGGTACGCGGAACCGCCAACGGCCGGCTGCGTTAATTGTGTGGCGATTACTGGATACCCATCCAGTTATTCATTATGCTAGCCGGGTCATTCTGAGGGAGAAAAAAGCGTGATTGGGCGACTGCGAGGCATCCTCATCGAGAAACATCCCCCCGAGATCCTGCTGGAGGCCGGCGGGGTCGGTTATGAGCTGCAGCTGCCGATGACCTGCTTTTACGAGCTGCCGGCAGTGGGGCAGGAGGTCTGTCTGCATACCCATTTCGTGGTGCGGGAGGATGCCCAGCTGCTGTACGGCTTCATCAGCAAGCAGGCGCGCAGCCTGTTTCGCGAGCTGCTCAAGGCCAATGGCGTCGGTCCCAAGCTGGCGCTGGCCATTCTCTCCGGCATGTCCGCCAGCCAGCTTATCGCCTGTATCGAGCAGGATGACATCTCCAGTCTCATCAAGTTGCCCGGGGTCGGCAGGAAGACGGCCGAGCGGCTGGTACTGGAGATGAAGGATCGCCTCAAGGGCTGGGGGGAGGGGGCGCTGTTTACCCCGTTTACCGATGCCATGACCGGTCAGCCGACCCCGCAGGCCCCAGTGGCCGGGGTCGAGGACGAGGCCATAGCGGCACTGGTGTCCCTGGGTTACAAGCCGCAGCAGGCCAGTCAGGTGGTGAACCGGGTGCTGCAACCGGCCATGACGGTCGAGTCCCTGATCCGCGAAGCCCTGCGAGCCATGGTGTGAGGCGCGCATGATAGAAGCCGACCGTTTGATTGCCCCGATCGCCAGCCGCGATGACGAGTTCATCGACCGGGCCATTCGTCCCAAGCAACTGGCCGATTACAAGGGCCAGGAGCATGTGCGTTCCCAGCTCGAGATCTTCATCGAGGCCGCTCGTCGGCGGGCAGAGGCGCTGGATCACCTGCTCATCTTTGGCCCGCCGGGGCTCGGCAAAACGACCCTGGCCAACATAGTGGCCAACGAGATGGGGGTCAACATCAAGACCACCTCGGGACCGGTGCTGGAAAAAGCCGGGGATCTGGCGGCACTGCTGACCAATCTGGAGCCCAACGATGTGCTGTTCATCGACGAGATCCATCGCCTGAGTCCGGTGGTGGAGGAGGTGCTCTATCCGGCGATGGAGGACTATCAGCTGGATATCATGATTGGCGAGGGGCCGGCGGCGCGCTCCATCAAGCTGGAGCTGCCTCCCTTCACCCTGATAGGCGCCACCACCCGTGCCGGCTCCCTGACCTCGCCACTGCGGGACCGGTTCGGCATCGTCCAGCGGCTGGAGTTCTATCAGGTCGCCGATCTGGCCGATATCGTCAGCCGCAGTGCCCGCTGCCTTGGCCTCTCCATGGACGATGCCGGCGCCTTCGAGATAGCGCGCCGTGCCCGCGGCACGCCGCGTATTGCCAACCGCCTGCTGCGGCGGGTGCGCGACTTTGCCGAGATCAAGGCCGATGGCCATATCGATACCCGGGTGGCGGGGCTGGCCTTGGACATGCTGGATGTCGATCCGGAAGGCTTCGACTACATGGATCGCAAGCTGCTGCTGGCGGTGATCGACAAGTTCATGGGCGGCCCCGTGGGACTGGATAACCTGGCGGCGGCCATCGGTGAAGAGAAGGAGACCATCGAGGACGTGCTCGAGCCCTATCTCATCCAGCAGGGTTTTTTGCAGCGGACGCCCCGCGGGCGCATGGCCACCCAGCGCGCCTACCAGCATTTTGGTGTGGTGCCTCCGGCTCAAGCCTAGCTGCCGCCCGGGTGGCCCAGCCGGCGCGCGCCATTTTTCCTTTGCTATTGCGAAACATGGCCCAGAATGGGCCCTCAGTTGTCACATCCCGTGGGGTAATTCGCTATTCTGCTGCCAGGCACATCCGGGTGTGCAATTGGTCAGACCGGTTGATCTTGTTCTTGGCGAAATGATATAAAGTTTTCCGTAAAATGCAGCTTTGTGCCGGATATGTTGTAAAATTGTAGCATTTGATCGTTTTGTGTTGCCGGGTGGGGCCGTTGCCAGGATGGCGACGGCTTGTTGGTTCCCCGTACCAGCGGTTTGGTCCAATGCATTGTCACTCCCTGGTTGCAGGGACATGCTGAAAAGCTATACATCGGTGAGGATTAATCATGATCAATGATCTTGTGGTCGAACTGTCGCGAGTCCAATTCGCAGCGACAGCCCTCTATCACTTCCTGTTCGTGCCATTGACCATCGGGATGACGTTCATCCTGGCCATCATGGAATCGGTCTATGTCATGACCAACAACCCCATTTACAAGGACATGACCAAGTTCTGGGGCAAGTTGTTTGGCATCAACTTTGCGCTGGGGGTGACCACGGGTCTGACGATGGAGTTCCAGTTCGGTACCAACTGGTCCTACTACTCCCACTATGTCGGTGACATCTTCGGTGCGCCGCTGGCCATCGAAGGGTTGATGGCCTTCTTCCTGGAGTCCACCTTCGTTGGCATGTTCTTCTTCGGTTGGGATCGTCTCTCCAAGGTACAGCACCTGATGGCGACCTGGCTGATGGCCATCGGCACCAACATGTCGGCACTGTGGATACTGATCGCCAATGGCTGGATGCAGTTCCCCACCGGGGCCGAATTCAATTTCGAGACCATGCGCATGGAGATGGTGAGTTTTGCCGATCTCATCTTCAGCCCGGTCGCTCAGGTGAAGTTCGTGCATACCGTGGCCGCAGGTTATACCACCGGCGCCATGTTCGTACTGGGCATCTCCTCCTATTACCTGCTGAAGGGGCGTGACATTCCGTTTGCGCGCCGCTCCTTCGCCATTGCCGCCGCCTTCGGCATGGCCTCCATTCTCTCGGTGCTGGTGCTGGGTGACGAGTCCGGCTACGAGCTGGGTGATGTGCAGAAGGTCAAGCTGGCGGCCATCGAGTCGCAGTGGGATACCCATCCGGCGCCGGCTCCCTTTACCGTCATCGGCCTCCCGGATCAGGAGGGCATGAAGACCGATTATGCCATCGAGATCCCCTATCTGATGGGCATCATCGCCACCCGCTCGCTGGACGAGGAGGTCACCGGCCTCAAGGATCTGATGAAGGGGCATGAGGTGCGCATCCGCAACGGCATGGTGGCCTATGATCTGCTGACCAAGCTGCAGGCTGGCGACAAGTCCGCCGAAAATATCGCGCAGTTCAATGCGGTCAAACAGGATCTCGGTTTCGGTCTGCTGCTCAAGCGCTATACCGAGAACGTCACCGATGCCACCGAGGAGCAGATCCAGATGGCGGTGAAGGACAGCATTCCTTCCGTCGGCCCCATCTTCTTTGCCTTCCGCGCCATGGTCGGTGCCGGCATGCTGATGTTGCTGCTCATCGGGGCGGCCTTCTACCAGAGCACCCGCCATCGCATCGGCGCCAACAAGTGGCTGCTGCGCGGCCTGCTGTACGGTATTCCGCTGCCCTGGATCGCCATCGAGTGTGGCTGGTTTGTCGCCGAGTATGGCCGCCAGCCCTGGACCATTGCCGAGGTGTTGCCCACCTTCTTGTCGGCGTCCACCCTGTCCGTCGAGGATCTGCTGTTCTCCTTGATCGGGATCTGCGCCTTCTACACGGTGCTGCTGGTGATCGAAATGTTCCTGATGTTCAAGTTTGCCCGGCGTGGTCCGAGCAGCCTGAAGACCGGCAAGTACCATTTCGAGACACAGCAAGCCTAAGGGAGTGATTGAGATGTTAGATTACGAAATGTTGCGCCTCATCTGGTGGCTCCTGATCGGGGTGCTGCTGATAGGCTTTGCCATCACGGATGGTTTTGACATGGGGGTGGGCGCCCTGCTGCCGGTGATCGGCAAGAGCGACACCGAGCGACGGGTGATGATCAACACCATCGCTCCCCACTGGGATGGCAATCAGGTGTGGCTGATCACGGCCGGTGGCGCGCTGTTCGCGGCCTGGCCCATGGTCTATGCCACCGCCTTCTCGGGCTTTTATGTGGCCATGGTGCTGACGCTGATGGCGCTCTTCTTCCGCCCGGTCGGCTTTGACTACCGCTCCAAGATCGAGGATCCGCGCTGGCGCAACAGCTGGGCCTGGGGTCTGGTCATCGGCGGCACTGTCCCCCCCATCATCTTCGGTGTGGCCTTCGGCAACCTGCTGCAGGGGGTGCCGTTCAGCCTGGATCAGTTCCTGCGCTCCACCTACGAGGGCAACATCCTCGGGCTGTTGAATCCCTTCGGATTGCTGTGCGGCTTGGTGAGTCTGTTCATGATCCTGACCCAGGGCGCGGTCTGGCTGATGATGAAGACCGATGAGGCCGTGGCCAGGCGCGCGCGGCTGGTCGCCATGCTGACCTCGTTGCTGACCCTGCTGCTGTTTGC
>JBFHKO010000011.1:0-28219 GCA_041595355.1 Aeromonadaceae bacterium | reverse complement strand
GGTATAGGGGCCGCCCTGCTGGCGGCCCGCGGCGACAGGGACATCGAGGAGGGGGCCAGGCCCATTCTCATACTGGAAGATCTTGAGAGTCGCCTGCATCCCACCATGCTGGCGCTGGTCTGGGGGTTGCTGGAGCAGGTGCCGGGGCAGAAGATATTGACCACCAACTCCGGTGATCTGCTCTCTACGCTCTCTCTGAGCCAGATCCGCCGTCTGGTCCGTCAAGCCGAGCAGACCCGGGCCTACCAGCTGAACGATGAGCACCTGAGTGGTGATGATCTGCGTCGCATCGGCTTCCATGTGCGCATCAACAGACCCATGTCGCTGTTTGCCCGGAGTTGGTTGCTGGTGGAAGGGGAGACGGAGATCTGGCTGCTTTCCGAGCTGGCCCACATCTGTGGTTACAGTCTGCGCAGCGAGGGGGTGCGCATCATCGAGTTTGCCCAGTGTGGGCACACGCCGCTTATCAAGGTGGCACGGGATTTTGGCATCGAGTGGCATTTGCTGGCCGATGGTGACCCCGCCGGTGTCAAGTACGTGACGACGGCGCGTAATCAGTTGCGCGGCGAGCGGGAGCGGGATCGCCTGACCGCCTTGCCGGCCCGGGACATCGAACACTTCCTGTTTGAAAATGGTTTCGAAGAGGTGTTTCGACGGGAGGCCGGCGTGGGTCCCCAGCAGCAGTTGCCACCGACCAAGATCATCAACAAGGCGGTCAGTCGACGCAGCAAACCCGGCTTGGCACTGGCCGTGGTGGAGGCGGCGGATAAGCAGGGTGCCGAGAGCATTCCTCGCCTGCTGCGGCAGATGTTTGCCCGGGTGGTCTCCCAGTCGCGCAGTCAGTGCTGAGTCGCCCGCCACAGGTTAGGGCTGGCAGATGAACAGACAGACGCTGCGCGCCTCCACCCGGTACTGATCACCCACCTTGGGAAGGGGCTCTCCTTGGGGCACTATGTCGTCGGGAGCCGGTAGCCCGGTATCCAGCACCCGCTGCCAGCCGCCGTCCAGCGGCAGGGGCAGGTTGAACAGCAGCGGCTCCCAGCCGGCGTTGAAGATGAGATAACAGGCCAGCGCCGGATCCCGGGAGCGGGCGGAAAAGGCCAGGCTGTGGGACGCCGAGCGCCAGTCCGGGGAATGTGCTTCGACGCCGTGCCAGCCGATGTCGGCCTGTTGCAGCAGTTCGTGCAGGGTGTTGAGCTGATCACCAGCCTGATGCCCCCTGAACAGCTGACGGCGGTAACGGATCAGCTCCTGCACGAAGCGCTGCATCTCCCTGGCCGGCGCTTCCCACTCCCAGGGCATCCAGCTCAGCGGGTTGTCCTGGCAGTAGCCATTGTTGTTACCCTGCTGGGAGCGCAATACCTCATCTCCCATCAGCAACATGGGCGTGCCGAAGGCGAGCAGCAGGGCACTGCTGAGGTTCTTGCTTTGCCGCAGACGCAGGGCCAGGATCGCCGGGTCGTCGCTGTCGCCCTCCTGGCCATGATTCCAGCTGAAGTTCTCCGTTTGCCCATCCCGGTTCTGTTCGCCGTTGAGCTGATTGTGTTTCTGGTTATAGCTGACCAGATCCCAGAGGGTGAAGCCGTCGTGACTGGTGACAAAGTTGATGTACTTGTCCAGGCGGCCTGTCTGATCCGCAGGGTGATCGGGGTTGCCCAGCATCTGCCAGGCCAGCGCGCGGCTACTGTGGGGATCCCCCTTGATGAAGCGGCGTACATCGTCCCGGAAGTTGCTGTTCCATACCCGCCAGCGGCCGGCTGTCAACGAGGCCTGTTGTTGCTCCTCGGTCAGCCAGGCTTCGGCGATCAGCGTGCAGTCGGCCAGCATGGGATCCGTGTCGATGGCATTGAGGAGGGCGGAGCGGGGTTGCAACTGCCCCTGTTCATCCAGGGCCAGCATGGCCGCCAGATCCAGTCTAAAACCATCTACATGCATCTGCTGGTGCCAGTAGCGCAGGCTATCGAGGATAAGGCGTCCCGTGACCGGGTGGCTGGCCTTGAGGGTATTGCCACAGCCGGAATAGTCGGTATTGCTGCGACCATCGGCAGTCAGCAGGTAATAGGCATCGTTGTCGATACCGCGAAAGCAGAGGCTCGGTCCGGCGTTGTCGCCTTCGGCGCTGTGGGTGTAGACCACATCCAGGATCACCGCTATGTGGGCTCGGTGCAGGGCCTTGACCATGTCGCGAAACTCGTCCACGGCCCGGTGCGGATGGCTGGCGTAGCCGTCATGGGGGGCGAAGAAGGAGATCGGGTTATAGCCCCAGTAGTTCCGCTTCCCTGCTGGCGCATCCTGGGGATCGAACTGAAACACCGGCAACAGCTGGACCGTCGTGATGCCCAGCTGTTGCAGATAGGGGATTTTCTCGATGAGGCCGAGATAGCTGCCGCGTAGCGGCGGGGCTACCCCACTGGAGGTATGGCGGGTAAAACCGCCGACATGCAATTCGTAGATGATGGCGCGCGACAGGGGGTGGCGGGGCGGGCAGTCATCCTCCCAGTCGTAGTGGTTCAGATCGATGACGACACTCTTGGCGCAGCCTGAGAGGTTGTCGCCGGGACGGGCGGCTGCCTGGCGATCGTAATCGGGGCCGAGTAGCACCTGACGACCATAGGGATCCAGCAATACCTTGTTGGCATCGAAGCGACTCCCCGGGGCCGGGCGACGGGGGCCATCGATGCGGTACCCATAAAGTTGGCCGGGGGGCAGCCCCTCGAGGTAGATGTGCCAGTAGTAAGCGGTGCGGTTGCGCTGGGGATGCAATGTGATGATCTCGGGCTGGCAGTCGCCGGGGGTGGCGAACAGCAGTAATTCCACCCGGGTGGCCAGGCGGGCCCAGAGGGCAAAATTGACGCCACCCGCATCCGGGGTGGCGCCCAGTTCACGGCAATGACCGGCTAACCTGCGCATGCTGATCTCCTGCGAGCCTTGCTGACAGTGTAGGCAATCGGCCCTCGTGATGATGGCGGCAGTGGTTGTTTTTTGTGCGGTCATGGATGGGGCTGGCTGGATATTGCGCTACCAATGGGGTGGTGGGCAAAATATAATCACATGGATGCGCGATAAACCAAAATATAGTTGCATAAAAACGGCTTTCTGATAGGATGCCTCTCATCGGACGCGGGGTGGAGCAGCATGGTAGCTCGTCGGGCTCATAACCCGAAGGTCGTAGGTTCAAATCCTGCCCCCGCAACCAACCAACCAAATAAAGAAAGCCCAACCACGAGTTGGGCTTTCTGCTTTCTTGTGCCTGTCAACCTGGACGATGACGGAGGGGTGGGCACAGCCACGCTGGACCGCGCCCGGCACCGTTGCCGATGCGGCCGCCTCGAGGCTAACTCATTCGTTGGCGATACGCATGAGCAGCTTGCCGAAGTTCTTGCCCTCGAGCAGACCGATGAACGCCTGGGGCGTGTTTTCCAGACCGTCCACGATGTCTTCGCGAAAACGGATGGCGCCGGCGTTGAGCCAGCGGCTCATCTGCTCAGCGAACTCACCGTAGCGATGACCGTAGTCGTCAAAGATGATGAAGCCCTGCATCCGGATACGCTTGGTGAGCAGCGTGCGGGTCAGCAGCCCCAAACGGTCCGGGCCCGGGGGCAGAGCCGTGTCATTGTAGTGAGCGATCAGGCCGCATACTGGTATACGGGCTCCCGTGTTCAGCAGTGGCAGCACGGCATCAAAGACAGCGCCGCCAACATTTTCGAAATAGACATCGATGCCATTGTGGCAGGCGGAGGCCAGTTGTTCGGGGAAGTCGGCGCTCCGGTGATCGACGCAGGCATCGAAGCCCAGCTCCTCGACCACGGAACGGCATTTCCTGGCGCCGCCGGCGATGCCAACCACGCGGCATCCCTTCAGCTTGGCTATCTGACCCACCACCGAGCCGACTGCGCCACTGGCGGCGGCGACCACCACCGTTTCACCCGCTTGTGGCTGGCCAATGTCGAGCAGGCCCATGTAGGCGGTGAATCCCGGCATGCCGAGGGCCCCCAGCGCCAGCGAGGGCTGAGGCATGCGGCGATCGAGCTTGGTAAGGCCGCTGCCATCGGAGAGGGCATAATCCTGCCAGCCACTGTATGCGAGCACCAGATCGCCCGCTTGGTAGTCAGGGTGCTCGGAGGCCTCCACCTTTGAAACGGTTCCGCCGACCATAACGTCACCGAGGGCGACGGGTGCAGCGTAGGAGGGGCCATCACTCATGCGGCCGCGCATATAGGGATCGAGGGAGAGATACAGGGTGCGCAGCAGGAGCTGTCCAGCCGCGATGACCGGCGTGCTCACCTCCTCCAGCCGGAAGTTGTCGGGTGTCGGGGCGCCGACGGGGCGCGAGTTCAGGACTATTCTGCGGTTGATGGCATGGTGTTCTGGCATGCTGTTGACCTCATCTGAAATGGACGTTCCCTGTCGTCTCCGGGCGAGACGCGGGGCCTGCCCGTGACGGCGTGGCTGCAGGGCGGTTTTTTGTACTGATATTAGCGGGTAAATTCGTTAACTACGCCAATGATGCCGGATTTACGTAAAATATAATCATGCCAATAGGCGAAAGTGTAAAACATTATTGCATGGCCGTCAGGTTCTGGTATTATGCACGCCATCGGACGCGGGGTGGAGCAGCATGGTAGCTCGTCGGGCTCATAACCCGAAGGTCGTAGGTTCAAATCCTGCCCCCGCAACCACATTCAACGCCGCAGACATGCTTGTCTGCGGCGTTTTCGTTTTGCCTGTCTATTTCGTTCGCGCCCGCCAGCAGGCGCGCTCCAGGGCTTTTTCCCATTCCACCACGCCATAGAGACCGAGGCCGCACAGTCCTACCCAGAGCCAGTCGTGCCAGGGCAGGCTGGCGGTGCCAAACAACCTGTGCATCAGAGGCCAGTAGGTAAACGCCAGTTGCAACAGTGCCAGCAGGCCAATGCCCAGCCAGGCATAGGGGTTACCCAGCCAGCCCTGAAGTGAAAGGGTGGTCTGGTACAGCGCGCGGCAGTTAATGAGGTACAACATCTCGCCCGCCACCAGGGCATTGATGGCCAGGGTGCGGGCCAGGGCCGGATCCGGGTGACGGCTCAGACTCCACTCATGACTGGTGAGGGCAATGAGCGCCAGCAACAAAGAGACAACGCCGACGCGGAGGATGAGCCGCCCCGACAGCAGAGGCTCGGCATAGGGGCGCGGCGAGCGGTGCATGAGGCCGGCTTCTGGCGGCTCCATGGCCAGGGTCAGGGAGAGACTCACCGCGGTCACCATGTTGATCCACAGGATCTGCAGCGGTGTGATGGGCAGCGCCAGTCCCAGGGCGATGGCAGTCACCAGGACCATGGCCTGGCCACCATTGGTGGGCAGCGCAAATACCAGCGCCTTGCGCAGGTTGTCGTACACGGCGCGCCCTTCGACCACGGCATGGTGGATGGTGGCGAAATTATCATCCGCCAGCACCATCTCGGCGGCCTCCTTGGCGGCTTCGGTGCCTTTCATGCCCATGGCGATGCCCACATCCGCCCGCTTCAGCGCCGGGGCATCATTGACGCCATCACCGGTCATGGCCACGACGTGCTGACGGGCCTGCAGCGCCTCAACCAGCCGCAGTTTGTGCTCCGGGCTGGCGCGCGCCACTATGTCGCAGCGCTGTGCCAGCTCCTGGAGCTCATGTTCGGGCAAGGCGTCGAGCTTGGCTCCCGTTATGGTCACGAGCTCATTGCCAAATCCCAGCTGACGGCCGATGGCACTGGCGGTGCTGGCATGGTCACCGGTGATCATCATGACCCGGATGCCGGCCTGACGGCATTCCTGCACTGCCTGGCGCGCTTCCTCCCGGGGGGGATCGGCCAGCCCCACCAGGCCAAGCAGCCGGCACTCGTGCAGGGCGGCTTCGGTCAGCGCATCGCCTTCAAATGACGCCTCGGCCAGGGCCAGCACCCGCTGTCCCTGCGCGGCCAGCGTCTGGACCGCGGCCAGCCACGGCTCCTTGATAAGCGCCGCCGGGGGCGCGTCCTGCGGCTGCCAAAGGCTGGTGCACATGGCCAGCACCCGCTCCGGTGCCCCCTTCAGCAGCAGGCGCTGCCCATCGGGAAAGGCGTTCAACGTGGCCATGTAGCGGTGCGCCGACTCGAAGGGGATCTCCTGGCGGCGCGGGGCCTGTTCGGTCAGCTGCTCGAGGTCGACGCCGGCCTTGGCCGCCAGTACCAGCAAGGCGCCTTCGGTGGGGTCGCCATGCAGCGTCCAGGGAATGGCGTTCCGGTCGAAGCGGGCGTCATTGCACAGTGTCGCCGCTTCCGCCAGTCGTTGTAATACCGGACTGCGGACGGGCTTTCCATCGGCCAGCAGGAAGTCGCCCTCGCCCTGGTAGCCGCTGCCCGTCACCTTCACCTCGCCTTCCGGTAGCCAGAGTGTCTGGGCTGTCATCTCGTTGCGGGTCAGGGTACCGGTCTTGTCCGTGCAGATCACCGACACCGCGCCCAGGGTTTCCACCGCCGGCAGACGACGAATGATGGCATTGCGTCGGGCCATGCGCTGCACGCCCACGGCCAGGGTGATGGTGATGATGGCCGGCAGCCCCTCCGGAATGGCGGCCACGGCGATGCTCACCGCCGCCATGAACAGTTCGTTCGGGGGGTAGTGGCGCCATAACCAGCCAAACAGGTACACGAAAGCGGAGAGCAGCAGGATCAGCAAGGTCAGAAGGCGACTCAGCTGGGCCATCTGGCGCATCAGGGGCGTGGACAGGGTGTCCACCTGGCGCAGCAGGCGGCCTATGCGGCCTATCTCTGTCTCGTCACCGGTGGCGATCACCCGGCCGCGGCCGCGGCCCAGGGTGATCAGGGTGCCGGCGTAGAGCATGCAGCTCCGCTCGGCCAGGGGCGCGGCCATTGCCACCGGCGCCGGATCCTTGTCCACGCTCAGCGACTCGCCGGTGAGGGCACTCTCCTGCACCTGCAATCCCAGCCCTTCCAGCAGGCGCAGATCCGCCGGTACCCTGTCCCCCGGCTCCAGCAGGACCAGATCGCCAGGTACCAGCTGCTCGGCGTCGATCACCTGGCGTTGGCCATTGCGCAGCACGCTGCTGCGGATGTGCAACAGTGTGCGGATCGCTGCCAGTGCTTTTTCCGCCTTGCCTTCCTGAATAACGCCGAACAGGGCGTTGAGTACGACCACGCCAAGGATGACGGCGCTGTCGGTCCCCTGACCCAGCAGGGCGCTGATGAATGCCGCCAGCAGCAATACATAGATGAGCACATTATTGAACTGGAGCAGCAATCGCTTCCAGGCCGGATTGCTGGCCGGGGGGGTGAGGTGATTGAGGCCTTGCTGGCGCAGTCGCTGGGCGGCGTCATGGCTGTCAAGTCCCTGTTCATCGGCGCTGAGGGCGAGCAGCACCTCGTCGACGGGCAGGGCATGCCAGTCGAGCGGCTCTGCCTGACGCGCATTGCGCCTGTGGTGTGCGGACACGGCCTGTCTCCCTGGCAGCGATGGCGAGATAGGCTAAGTCTGGATGCGACGGGCGAAGAGCGCCAGTGCTGGGGACGGGACGGGCAGAAGAAGGGGGGACGGGTGCCCCCCTTCGCGCGTTGGTGCGCTCAGTGGTGATGCGGGTGGGCGACCGTCGTCACCTGGGGTTCGGCTTTTGCCTTGTGGTCGGCATGCGGATGCCAGCCCAGTATCAGCATCAGGACGGCGAAGCCGGCCATGTAGGCCAGGATCACATGCCAGCCGTGACGTACCCAGTTGACCACGGAGCGGGCCTCGGGATACATATTGGAAAGCGCCACGCCGGAGGAGGAGCCGAACCAGATCATGGAGCCGCCGAAGCCGACAGCGTAGGCCAGCACCCCCCAGTCGTAGCCACCCTGCTCCAACGCCAGCTTGGTCAGCGGTATGTTGTCGAACACGGCCGAGACGAAGCCGAGACTGAAGGCGGTATGCCAGGAGGCGCTCGGCAGTTCGTCGACCGGCATCAGGGAGGCGCAGGTCACCAGCGACACCAGAAACACGGTGCCGGGCAGGGCGTGCTTGAGTTCACCCCAGGGAGTCTTGACCAGCAGGGCGCCGAGCAGTATGGCGACCCAGACGCCGACGGCGGGGAAGTCCAGGGCATAGTTGGTGACGATGGTCAGCAACAGTATGAGGGCGACCACGGCCAGCTTTTTCCAGTCCACCGCGGCCTGGCGCGGCGCATCTTTCTGGATCCGCTGGTATTTGTCCTGTTGCCGGGCGGCGGCAATACCGAAGATCAGCAGGGCGACCACGGAGGCGATATAGGCAGGCAGCACATGCAGCGGGTTGACGCCGTCAATCCACATCAGGGTCGTGGTGGTATCCCCCACGACCGAGCCGGCGCCACCGGCGTTGCTGGCCGCGACAATGGCGGCGAGGTAGCCGATGTGTACTCGGCCGGCATAGACCACATAGGCGATGGCCCCGCCTATCATGGCGGCGGCGATGTTGTCCAGGAAGGAGGACATGACGAAGATGAGCAGCAGCAGCACGAAGCCGCCCTTCCAGTCATCGGGCAGGTAGCGTGGCAGCACCTCGGGCACCCGCGACTCGTCGAAATGTTTGGCCAGGATCGCAAAGCCAAATAGCAGGCCGATGAGGTTGAGCAGGATGCGCCACTCCCCCTCTTCGGCGCCGCTGCCCAGCAGGTGCTGGCTCAGGGAAAAATCGCCCAAAAACACGTATTTGGCATACAGTATGCTGCCAAGTCCCAGCAGGGCGACATACATGGTGTAATGGTGGAACAGGGCCACACCCAGCAGGGTGAGGCCGAACAGGATGAACTCGAGACGGATGCCGACCAAATTCGGCATGCCGCTGTGATTCATCATCATGCCGATACTGGCCAGGGTGATGAGCAGCAGCGAACTCAAGCCGATGCGGGTGGGTGTCTTGGACAGGAGAGCGGATTTTTTCAGTACGTCAATGTGTGGTTCCATGGTGCGACCCTGCAATTTTCCGGTCTGCAGACCGGGTTATGGTTGTGATCTGATCCAGTGTTGGAACTGTTTGCGCGTCGGCGGATCGGCTCGGTTGTACCAGTACTTGAGCCTCTCCAGCGTTGGCGCGTTGTTGCCATTGAGGGGGGGAACCTGGGGGGGCGCGTCCGCGCCGGGCGCACCTGAGGGATGGGACGATGGCTGCGGAGCAGGCTGCCCGAAGGCCTTGCCGAGGGTCAGCAATTCGGCTTGATAGTCGCGGCCAATCTGCAGACCGGCCTGCTTGGGCAGGACAAAGATCTGTGCCGGCCAGGGGCGCTGGCTTTTCAGATCGAGCAGCCGCACCGGCTGGCGCTCCAGAAAGTGCTGGGCCTCGTCGTAGCTGCGGGGGGCCTTGAAGTCCAGCCGGAGGGCACCGGCCTCGGCCGCGCGCAGGGTGATCACCAGGGGCTCGCCGCTGATGAGGCGGCTCTCGCCGCGCTCCCTGTAACTGGCCTCGAAGCGCAACACCAGCTGATGCTCGCCCGGGGTGAGTTCGAGCTGCCGGGGCGCGGTCAGCCGGTTGACGCTGACGGCGCGGCCATCCAGCAGGTGAATGACATAGGGGCGGGGGATCTGCAGGCTGCTGCTGGCAGCGAAGAGAGCATGACTGAACACCAGCCCTGCAAGCAGGGTCATCAGCGCCTTGAGCGACATCCGTTCTCCTTGGCCCCGCCATCGGCCGAAAAGCCGCAGGGATAGAGCGGCATTTTTGCAGCTTTGATCACGCTGTTCAATATGCCGGCAAAAAAGTTCTTGCTCTGGACGAAAGGGTCTCTAATGGCAACGGCATGGCCAGGGAATGGTGTCAATCCGATTCGATGTGACGACGGAAGGGCGGCAGGGCGGCCAGCAGCCCCTTGCCATATTGCTTGGTCAGTATGCGTCTATCCAGCAGGCAGATGCGGCCGGAGTCCTGCTCCTTGCGGATCAGGCGGCCACAGGCCTGGATCAGCTTGCGCGAGGCTTCGGGCACCGTTATCTGCAGGAAGGGATTGCCCCCCTGCTGCTCTATCCATTCGGCGGTGGCGGCCTCTATGGGCGAGGTGGGCACCGAAAAGGGCAGCTTGGTGATGATGAGGTTGGTCAGGTAATGGCCAGGCAGATCCAGTCCCTCGGCAAAGCTGCCGGTGCCCAGCAGCACGCTCGGTTGCCGGGCATCGCAGCGGCTGCGGTGCAGGCTGAGCAGCGCCTCTCGTGACGACTCGCCCTGTACCAGCAGGCTGAGGCCATGCTGGCTGCGCAGCCCCTCGGCCACCTCCTGCATCTGCCGGTAGGAGGAGAAGAGCACCAGCGAGGCCATCTGTCCGGCCAGCAGACCGGGCAATCTGTCGATGAGAGCCTGGGTGAACGCCGGACTGGCCGGCTCGCAGGGCATGGCCGGGATGAAGAGCTCGGCACGCTGGAAGTCGAAGGGGGACTGCAGGCGCAGATAGCGGGTGCCGTCGTCCTCGCGCAAGCCGGCCTGATGGCGAAAAAACTGGAAGCTGTTCATGGCCGTCAGGGTAGCGGAGACCAGCACGGCGCCGGCACAGCGTGACCAGAGGCATTGCTCCAGCCAGCCGCCCATCTCCAGGGGCGAGGCGTGCAGCAGCCAGTCCCGGGGCTCCTGGCTCAGCTCCAGCCAGCGGGCCAGGGGGATCTTGTGATTGTCCTGGCTCATCAGTCGCCACAGGGTCGCCACCTGCTCCAGACGATGTGCGGCGATGCTGAGCTCCCCCAGCAGCGCTTCGGCGTCGCGCTGGCGTACCTGCCCTTCCTTCATCACCTCGCCGAGCCCCTGCTGCAGCTTGTCCAGCGCCCGCAGGGCCCGCCCGCCGGCCTCTTTCAGGTTGACGGCCAGCACCGGCAGCGGCTCGGGCAAGGGACCCATGGGCAGGCGGTGCTGGGGCTCGGATGCGAACCAGTGGGGTTGTTGTTCCAGCCACTGCTCCAGCTGGAGGTTGTCGTGCAACAACTCCTGCACCGTGTCGGTCAACTGCTCCCGGGGGGCGATGAGGCCATCGCGCTGCACCAGCTTGAGTACCCGGTCAGCCAGTGGCGGCAGTTTTTCCAGCCAGTGGCGCAGCCCGCGCACGCCGGTCGCGGCGGCGCCCTGATCCCGGGCTATGGTGGGCAGATGATGGGCCTCGTCCAGAATGTAGAAGCATTGTTCGGGTTCCGGCAGTATCACGCCGCCGCCGAGGGCCAGATCGGAGAGCAGCAGGGCATGATTGACCACCAGCACATCGACCTGATCCAGAGCGGCCCGCGCCCGGTGGAAGGGGCACTCCCTGTGGTGGGCGAAGGCGCGGTTGCAGTTGAAGCGATCGGCGGCGATGGCGTGCCAGCGCGCCTCGTCGATGGGGCTGGGCCAGCTATCCCGATCGCCGGCCCAGCGTCCCTCCACATAGGCCTGCCACAGCTGCTCGAAGAAGCGGTGATCCGCGGCCGTGGGCCTGAAGCTCAGCAGTTCGTCGAAACTGAGCTGCTCGCCGGCGTCCGCGGCCCCGGCCTTGGCCAGACGCGCCAGGCGCTGCTCACAGCAGTAACGCTGCCGGCCCTTGACCAGAGTGAAGGAAAAGGGCAGCGGGCTGACAGCATGGAACGCGGGCAGGTCCTTGTTGATCAACTGCTCCTGCAGTGACAGCGTGGCAGTGGAGATCACCAGCTTCTTGCCCAGCGCCTTGGCGGTGGGGATGCCGGCCTGCAGGTAGGCCAGCGATTTGCCGGTACCGGTGCCGGCCTCCGCCACCACTATCCGGCGCTGGCGGTCATAGTGACCGCAGAGCACCTTGACGATCTCCGCCACCAGGAAATTCTGCTCCTTGCGCGGCACGAAACCGTCCAGTTGTTGACTGAGCTGGCGGTAGCCGTCGCGCACGGCCTCCTTGAGAGCGGTTGGGATCATGGGCTGGCCGGTTTTTTAAGGTGAGTGACGCCAGTATATCGCTCCCCCCGGAGTGGGCAAGGGCGCCATTCACTGCCGGCGAGAGCGGCGCGGTATGGGATTTGAGCTGCGCCCGCCTCAGACCGGCGATTGAGCCTGCAGGTACTGGACCATGTTGGCCAGGGTCAGCACCTGGCGGTAATCTGCCTCGGGAATGGTCAGGCCGCTCTGTTTGGTGACCGCAGCCACCAGGCGCAGAAAATCCATGGAGTCCAGATCCAGGGCCTCCCGCAGATCCTCGTTGTCCGGCACAGCCTCCGGCTCGACGTCGGGGGCGATGTTGCACAGTTCGGTGATGATCAGCTGCTTGAGTTGGCTTGCGTCCATAACGCCTCCGGTTGTTGCAGTATGTGGTTAAGATCGTGCAAAAACAGGGCTCCCTGATGGCCATCGCTGACCCGGTGATCCGCCGCCACCGAGGCGCTCATCACGCTGGCCGCGACCAGCGTGCCATCATCCTCCACCAGAGGGGCGGCATGGATCTTCCCAAGGCCGATGATGGCGACCTGGGGCGGATAGATGACGCCGAAGATGGCCTCGCAGCCTCGTTCACCGATGCTGGTGACGGTGCAGGTGGCGCCGTTGAGTTCGGAGTGGCGCAGGCTGCCGGCCCGGGCCTTGATCACCAGTTCTGTCAGCCGCTGCATCATGGCCGGTGCCGCCAGGTGCTCGGCATCGCGGATGATGGGCATCACCAGGCCACCACCACGCAAATTGACGGCGTTGGCCAGTTGTACCCCGGCGGCGGGCTGGAACTGGCCCGCCTCGTAGAGGCCGTTCAGGGGCGGATGCTTGCGCAGCGTACGGGCCACGGCGCACAGCAGCGGCGCGGCCAGCAACAGCCGCTGCTCGGCATCCAGTGGCCGGTTGTACTGGCTCAGGTAGTGCTCCAGGCGCCGAAGATCCAGAGTGTGACTGAGGTAATAGTGGGGGATCTCGCGCTTGGAGCGGGTGACGGTGGCGGCAATTGCCTGGCGCATGGCCTGGAAATCGACCCCGCCCGCGGGGGGGGCGGGTATCGGTGTGGGGCTCTGCAGATCCTGCAGCCGAATGGCGCCACCCGGACCGCTGCCCTGGATATCCGCCAGGCTGAGGCCCTGCTGGTGGGCCCGCATACGGGCCGCCGGCGAGGCGGGGATGAAGTCACTCCCGGTCGGCGGCGGGATGGTTTGCGGCCCGGCGGCCGGGGCGGCGGGAACGGCATCCTTCGGCGGGGCCTCGATCGGGAACTCCGTCACGGGCGCGGCGGTGTCCGGCGGTACGACGATGGACTCGTCAGGGTGCCGCAGCCGGGCGATGGGGGTGCCGACCGCCACCTTGTCGCCGGGGCTGATCAGCAGGCTGTCGACCAGCCCCTCTTCGAAGAGATCCAGCTCAATGGCGCCCTTGTGGGTCTCTATGATGGCCACCACGTCACCGCGGTGGATGGCATCGCCGGGCGCGACTTTCCACTCGGTCAGGGTGCCTTCGGCCATGTCGGCGCCGAAGGAGGGCATCTTCAGCGTCTTCATAGCCCCTCCAGCAGCCGTTTGGCGGCGGCGACTATGCCTTCGATGCCGGGCAGGGCGGCCTTCTCCAGATGGCCGGCGTAGGGAATGGGCACCTCAGCGCTGCCGATGCGGCCGATGGGCGCATCCAGGTGCCAGAAGCCCTGCTCGGCCAGCAGGGCGCTGATCTCGGCATTCATGCCGCCGGTTTTCCAGCTCTCGTCCACGATGAGGGCGCGGTGGGTCTTGGCCACCGAGGCCAGCAGGGTGGCGCTGTCCAGGGGGCGCAGGCAGCGCAGGTCCAGCACTTCGGCGTCGATGCCGGCCTGCTGCAGCTGCTCGGCAGCGGCCAGCACCTTGGGCAGGTTGCCGCCCCAGGTGATGAGGCTGATGTCGCTGCCGGGGCGGCGCACCAGCGCCTGCTCCATGGGCGGGATGACGGCGGACTCGGCGAGGCTCTCCATGTTGCTGTAAAGCATCACGTGTTCGAAGATAATCACCGGGTCGGGATCGGCTAGCGCCTGTTTCAGCATGTGACGGGCATCGGCGACCGTGGCCGGATAGAGCACCTTGAGCCCGGGGACATGGGCATAGATGCCCTCGAAGCTGTGGCTGTGCTGGGCCGCCAGTTGCCGGCCGGCGCCGCAGGCCATGCGGATCACCAGCGGCACCGAGAACTGGCCGCCGGACATGTGGCGCAGGGTGGCGGCGGTGTTGATGATTTGATCCAGGGCCAGCAGGCTGAAGTTGACCGTCATGATCTCGACGATGGGCCGCAGGCCACCCAGCGCCGCGCCGATGCCGGCGCCGACGAACCCGACCTCGGACAGCGGCGTATCGCGCACCCGCGTGGCGCCGAATTCCTCCAGCAAGCCCTTGGTGACGGCGTAACAGCCACCATAGTGCCCGACATCCTCGCCCAGCAGTATGACCCGCTCATCCTCCCGCAGCGCCTCGCGGATGGCCTCTTTCATGGCCTCCCGGTAGCTTATTTCAGCCATGGGGCTCCTCCGTGTAGACAAAGTGCGCCAGTTGCTCGATCGGCTCCAGAGCGCCGGCCTCGGCTTCGGCCACCGCCGCCTCGATCTCGGCATCCACCTGCGCAGCCATGGCCTGTAGCCCCGCGTCATCCAGCATGCCGTAGGTCTGCAGCCATTCGCCGAGCTGGGTGATGGGGCTCTTGGCTTTCCACTGTTCAATCTCGTCGTTGCTGCGATAGAGCTGGGTGTCGAACATCGAATGGCCGCGCAGACGGTAGGTATGGCACTCGATGAACTGGGGCCCTTCACCGGCATGAATGGCCTGACAGGCCTGGCGGGCCAGGGCTTCCACCTCCACCACATGCATGCCATCCACCTCTTGGGCCGGAATGCCGTAGCTGGCGGCCTTCAGATGCAGGCGCGGCTCCGACTGTTCGAATTGCAGGGCGGTGCCCATGGCATAGCCGTTGTTCTCGCAGACGAACAGCACCGGCAGTTGCCACAGCTTGGCCAGGTTCAGGCTCTCGTGAAAGGCGCCCTCGGCCACGGCGCCATCGCCGAAGAAACAGCAGGTGATGGCCTGGCGGCCCAGAGTCTGATCGGCCAGCGCCAGCCCCACCGCCAGCGGCAGACCGGCGCCGACGATGGCATTGCCGCCATAGAAGCGGCTTTGCGCATCGAACAGGTGCATGGAGCCCCCCCGGCCCCGGCTGCAGCCCGTCATTCGGCCGAGCATCTCCGCCAGTATGCTGGCCATGGGGATGCCGCGCGCCAGCGCATGGCCATGTTCGCGGTAGGTGGAGACGATGGCATCGTCGGCGCTCAGCGCCTGCATCACGCCCACGGCCACCGCTTCCTCGCCGTTGTACAGATGCAGGAAACCGCGGATCTTTTCCTCCTGATAGAGCTGGGCGCAGCGCTCCTCCAGACGGCCGATACGCATCATTTCGTTCAGCAGGTGCAGCAGGTGCTCGCGGCTGACATGGGGTTTGTCCTGGCTCATGATTCATCGCTCTCCAGGGTTGAGAGATCCCCCTCCGGCAGTCCCAGCTCACGGGCCTTGAGCAACCGGCGCATGATCTTGCCGCTGCGGGTTTTGGGCAGGTTATGCCGGAAGACAATCTCGCGGGGGGCCACGGCGGGGCCCAGACGCTTGCGGGCATGGGCCATCAGGGATTTCTCCAGCTCGGCGCTGGGTTCGAAGCCGGGTTTCAGGGCCACAAAGGCCTTGACCAGCTCGCCCGCCATCTCGTCCGGGATGCCGATCACCGCCGCTTCGGCCACCGCCGGCTGCTCCATCAGCACGCTCTCCACCTCGAAGGGGCCTATCAGGTGGCCGGACGATTTGATCACGTCATCGGCGCGGCCGATGAACCAGTAGAAGCCGTCGGCATCGCGCATGGCCAGATCGCCCGAGAGGTACCAGCCATCGACAAAACAGTTGCGGTAGCGGGCCTCCTCGTGCAGGTAGCCCCGGAACATCGAGGGCCAGCCGGGCTGCAGTGCCAGCTCACCTATCTGGTTGGGGCGCTCCAGCAGCTGCAGATGGCCATCCTCCGAGCGGGAGACAATGGCGGCGACGATGCCGGGCAGCGGCCGCCCCATGGAGCCGGGATGCACGGGCTGGGAAGCAAAATTGGCAATCATGATGCCGCCGGTCTCGCTCTGCCACCAGTTGTCATGGAACGGCATGCCGAACACCTTCTGACCCCAGATGACCGCCTCGGGGTTGAGCGGTTCACCGACGCTGGCCATGAAACGCAGCGCAGACAGATCATGGGCCCGGGCCAGTTCGGGGCCGGCTTTCATCAGCATGCGGATGGCGGTGGGGGCCGTGTACCAGACGCTGACTTTTTGTTGCGCCAGCAACTGGTACCAGTGGTCGGCATCGAACTCCTGCTCATCGATGATCAGGGTCAGGCGGTTGCATAGCGGCGAGAGAATGCCGTAGGAGGTACCCGTTACCCAGCCGGGATCGGCGGTACACCAGAAGATGTCGTCGGGCTGCAGATCCAGCGCCAGGCGGCCGGAGATCTTGTGGTAGATGACGGCAGCGTGCACATGCATGGCCCCCTTGGGTTTGCCGGTGGTCCCTGAGGTGAAGTGCAGCAGGGCCAGCTGTTCGGGCGCACAGGCCACGGGCGCGAAGTCGTCGCTGGCCTCGAGCAGCAACCGGTCGAGGTCCTCACATCCTGGGGGCAGTTCACCCTGGATGTCATACAGCAATACATGGCGCAGACAGGGCAACTGGTCACGCCAGGGCGCCACCTTTTTCAGATAGAGGGCCTGGCTGGTGATCAGCACCCGTCCCTGGCCGATCTCCATGCGTGAGCGCACCGGCTCGGGCCCGAAAGCGGAAAACAGCGGCGAGAAGACGGCGCCGAACTTGAGGCTGCCCAGCAGGGCGATATAGAGCTGGGGAACCCGGCCACAGAGACCGAAAATGGTGTCGCCGGCCTGCAGTCCCAGGCGCTGCAGCACGGTGGCGAAGCGGGCGGTCTGGGCCTTGAGTTCGGCATAGCTGATGTCGCGTTGCTGCCCCTGCTTGCCCAGCCAGCGTAACGCCGTCTTGTCACCGAAGCCCTCTTCGACGTGGCGGTCGACGGCTTCAAAGGCGATGTTGATGCCGCCCTCCAAACCACGGATCAGCGCCTGTGCCTGCGGCCAGTCGAAGTCGCGACAGGCCGCGTCGTAATCCGTCAGGTTGTGTTGTCCGGCCCGGGCGGGGTCCTTGGTGATTGTCTCGAGATCCATGGCCTTCTCCCTGCTCCTGTGTGCAATGCCCCATCATGTTGAAGCCTAGTCCATGGCGGTCGACTCTGGAGACGATGGCAGGAGCAGGCCGGGCATGGTTGCGGAGAGGTCAAGGGGAGAGGCGCTGCCTGGTTACCGACGGGGGGCAGCGAACGACGGCATGACGGCGTGGCGGGGGGTTATTTGAGCTCCGGCTTGTCCGCCTGCCAGGGCCAGCGTCCTTCCACTTCCAGATGCAGGGTGATGCTCAGGAAGGCCCGGATCAGGATGATGAGCCCGAGGATGGCAACATTTTCCAGCGTATCGACCACCACCACGGTGCGGATGATGTCGCCGGCGATCAGAAATTCCAGACCGAGAATGATGGCGCGCCCCAGTGAGCGACGGAAGGCCTTGTAGGCTACCCCCTCGGGCAGGTGGCGGAAGCGGCGCAGAAAGATGACGGAGGCGATACAGGAGCCAATCATGATGACCAGCACGCCAACCGCCTCGATGGCATAGCCGGCAATGGAGATGCTGTCGATGAACTGCATGGATGGCCTGCCTCCGGTTATGGATGCCCGAGCCGCCCGACAGCGCCGTACCGGTTTGCACCGGTTCCCGCGCGCTTGAGCGACGCCTTCTTGTGCTGCTTGCGCTCATACATCAGGGCATCTGCCCGCTCCATGAGTTCGGTGAGTGACTCGCTGTTGGTTGAGTCAGTGGTCACCTCACCCAGACTGTAGCTGATGGAATAAGGCTTGCGTCCTGTGGTGTTCAGATTGGCGGTGGCGGCCGCCAGTCGCTCCAGGGCCGGTTGGATGGCGTTGTGATCATGATGGGTGATGATGGCAAACTCGTCGCCGCCCACCCGCGCCACGACGTCATTGTCACGAAAGGTCGCATTCAGCAGGCTGGCGACATCACGCAGCAGCTGCGAGCCGACATCATGGCCCTGGGTGTCATTGACCCGCTTCAGGCCGTCGACATCAATGAACAGCACCGCTGCCGGCTGGCCCATGCGTCGGGCTTCGCGCAGGCTGTGCTCTCCGAGCAGGAAGAAGCCGCGGCGATTGTACACCTGGGTCAGTTCGTCGGTGAGGGACATGTCGCGCAGATCCCGCTCCAGATCGTTGATGCGCCGAGTCAGGTGTATGACGGACAGGAAGAAGAGCAACGAGATGAGCGAAGCCGTCAGGGCGGCGGCATAGGGTGCGGGAAGCCAGCCGCCAACCGTTGAGTAGACGCCGCTGCCTACCAGCAGGAAGGAGAGCAGTAGCCCCCAGGGCAGCGCTATTCTGGCGATGTGGCTGCCGATGCCGATGCCCACCAGCACCGAGAAGAAGCCGCAGCGGGTTCGGCGGATCAGCAGGGTCCATGCCAGCAGCAGCATGCAGAGCAGGGTATGGGGCGAGGTGCGGGTATCCGCAGACTGACCGAACAGGTGCAGGGCATCAAAGCAGTACCCTGCCGAGATCACCAGCGTCAGCGCCAGCAACAGCGTGGTCAGGCTGTCCACCAACCGCATGCGCGGATGGGTGCAGAGGCCATCGAGGAGCAGGGTCAACCCCAGCAGGGTGAGATAGGCGGCTGTCTGCATGGACATGAGGCCGGGTCGGGATGCGCCGCTGTCGACTGCCAGCAGGGTGGTCAGACCGAGGTCCGGCCCGCCGAGGTGTTCAAGCAGAGCCGTGCCGGCCAGCAGCAATACCAGGCTGGCGCACACCGGTCCTGCCACAGGATAGTGGCGGGGCCGGTCGTCGCTCGGCGGTGGCAGCAGCAGGCCGGCATTTGCCAGCAGAAAGGCGAGGGCGGTGTTGGCTTTCATGAGCGCCCAGCCGTCGGGAAGTCGCGTTCCCAGCGTTGGCACCAGCCAGCCGGCAAGGATGACCGTCGTGAGCAGCGTCACCATGATGAATGCGACCCGTTGCGTGCCGATCAATCTGTCCAGCAGTGGCAGATGGGGTTGGTTGGACGGGGGACTCAATGCGACCGCGGTTTTCATTGTGCTGGGCTCTCCTGAGCATGCGGTGCCCGATATTCCGAGTCCGCGATCACAAGACTAGAGGGTGGCTGCGCGCTCGACCAGGCACTCGTCGGCGCCCATCTCGAACTCACGGCAAATCAGGGGGCGCTGCGCGTAGATGGAGCACATCAGGCTGTTCCGATCCAGGGCGGCACACCAGCCATCATCCCGTCGCGCCATCACCTGACCGCCCCAGCGGTCGGTGGCAATAAACCGGGACGGGACGCCGGTGTCGGTGATCAGCAGCACCTCCAGACGGCAACAGCAAGCCTTGCAGTTGGCGCAGGTGACCGCGGTATCGGGGGGTGTTGTAACTGGAATGAGCATACGTCACGTCGGGAGCGGCATCGGGCGGCCAGTATAGCGCAATTGTCCCCTCATGGGGCTCTGCGGTTGACTGCAACGGAGCCTCGAATGCGACGGTGTCGGCTAGCGGCATGCCGGTTTTTAAGCCAGCATGAACAGGGAGAGGGCAGGGCGGTGAGAGCGGCGTGGGTCGTGCCAGCAACGGTCGCTCCTATCCGCGCGCTGTGCAAACAGGAGAAACGCTTATGTCACGAGGTACACCATGCCGGATGGCCCTGTTGCTGGGCGGCTGCCTGCTAGCGGCCACGGCCACGGCCGATACTGTGCGTATCGGGATTGGACGCTTCTCGGCGGGCGATCTGGCCGGTTGGCAGCCGAAAGTATTTGCCGGCGAGACCCGCTATGTTCTGCAATCGGTGGATCAGCGACGGGTACTGTACGCCGACAGTCGTGGCACCGCCTCCGGTCTCTATTACCGCACGCGGGTTGATCTGGCCAGGACGCCCGACCTGAACTGGTCCTGGAAGATCGCGAATGTGCTTAGCGGCCACGACGAGCGCAGCAAGGCGGGGGATGACTATCCGGCACGCCTGTACGTTGCCTTCTCCGGTGGCGCCCTGTTCTGGCGTACGCGGGTGATCAATTACGTCTGGTCCAGCAACCAGCCGGTTGGCAGTGAATGGCCCAATGCCTTCACCGCCAATGCGCGCATGATCGCCGTGCATGCCGGCGCGGCGGATGTCGGACGCTGGATCAGCGAAAAGCGCAACGTGCTGGCCGATTACCGGCGTCTGTTTGGCGAGGAGCCCGGGCCTGTGGATGCCATCGCGCTGATGACCGACACGGACAATACCGGCCGCAGCGCCCGGGCCTGGTACGGTGATATCTGGTTTTCCGGTCGCTGAGCGTGCAGGGGCAATC
This sequence comes from Aeromonadaceae bacterium, assembly GCA_041595355.1. Classification (GTDB taxonomy): domain Bacteria; phylum Pseudomonadota; class Gammaproteobacteria; order Enterobacterales; family Aeromonadaceae; genus JBFHKO01. The sequence goes on along the minus strand of JBFHKO010000011.1, from coordinate 7,871 downwards.
GGGGAATGGGGCGCGGCAATGCAAAAACCCCGCTTGCGCGGGGTTTTCAATCTGGCGGTGAGGGAGGGATTCGAACCCTCGATACGTTGCCGTATACACACTTTCCAGGCGTGCTCCTTCAGCCACTCGGACACCTCACCAAATTGTTGACACGGATTTTACGTGCCGGGTCAGCACGCGTCACACTGGGCGACGGGGCGGTACTCTATGGGAATGGACCTGGCGGGTCAACGCTTTTTTGTGTCGCCGGCTGCCGACTGGGCATTTCATCGACAGCCCGGCGCTCTCGGGCGGGGCGGCGGGTCTCGAGGTGCGGTACTTTTGGCCACGGGCGTCTGTTGACTGCGGCGCTTTTGGTTTAGACTGCCGCACCTTGATGTTGCCTTCGGATCTGATGACCTGATCATGATAATTCCCAGCTTTGAAATCGTGTTGCGTTGGCTCAAGCAGGCCAAGATTGGCCATTACATGTGCGATCAGTGCCATGGCATCCATATCGCCGACATGCAGACCCTGGAAGGGGTGATAGAGAGCCGGTTGTTCGTTGATGAGCCGGAGGGGCTGATGTTCACCACCGAGCTGGAGTTGCGCCCCACCGGTCTGTTGCCGCTGGTCGCCGATCTGGGGCGTTTGAACATGAACTATCCCACCCTCAAGCTGTTTGTCGATCTGGTGGATGACAACCTGCCGCGACTGATGGCCTGTGCTCATCAGTTCACCGAGGCGGGGCTGACTCAGGAGCAGCTGAGCCACTTCGTGCGCGCCAGCGTGACGGCCATGCAGCAGGTACAGAGCGAGTGCGAGCGGCTGGGTTACCTCAACCTGCCCGAAGGTCCCGGTGTGCCGGAGGCGATGCACTGAGCGTGCGGGTGAGGCTCTGAAGCGGCGGAGGCTGCATGTCACTGTATATTCTGGCCCTTTACCTGGCGGTGGGGAGCCTCGGCGGTCTGTTCGCCGGCCTGTTCGGTATCGGCGGTGGCATCATCATAGTGCCGGCGCTGATTGTGACCTTCCAGCAGCAGCAGATGGCCCCCGAAGTCGTCACCCACCTGGCGATCGGTACCTCTCTGGCCTGCATCCTGTTCACCGGCATCAGTTCCCTGCGTGGGCATCTGCGCCGAACGACCTTGCCCTGGCCCCTGGTGCTGCAGTTATCCGGTGGCATGGTCGTGGGGGCGCTGCTGGGGGGGCTTACCGCCGGCTGGCTGTCCGGCCGCCTGCTGCAGATATTGATCGGTCTGTTTGCACTCTCGGTCGCGGTGCAGATGGCACTGGATCTGCGGCCCCGGGGCGAGCAGAGGGCGGTGGGTCGGGCGGAGCGCTGGTTGGCCGGTGGCCTCATCGGCTGGGCATCGGCGCTCTTTGGTATCGGCGGTGGCTCGTTGACGGTGCCCTATCTCACCTGGCGCGCCATGCCCATGGCTCAGGCGGTGGCCATCTCGGCGGCCTGCGGCATTCCGATTGCTTTCACCGGCGGGCTGAGTTTCATCATCAACGGCTGGGACGATCCGGCCCTGCCGCCCCACGCCTTCGGCTATGTTTACTGGCCGGCCTGGCTGGGGGTGGTGTTGACCAGCGCCCCGCTGGCCCGTGTTGGCGTCAGCCTGGCGCACCGGTTGCCGGCCGATACCTTGCGCCGCCTGTTTGCCCTGCTGTTGTTGCTGGTCGGCGGCAAGTTCCTGATTTCAAGCCTGTAACGCGCGACTGATGCCGTTTTGGCCGCTCGAGGGTCTGCGGGGCAAAAAGCATTGCATTCCCGGATCCATCTGGTAGTATCGCCCCTGTTCGATGGTGGCTCCGTTGGTCCTCTCGCATTGATAGCTCGTGAACTCGGTCAGGTCCGGAAGGAAGCAGCCGCAGCGAGTGACTCGAGTGCCGGGATGTGGCTGGCGGGGCCGCCTCCATTTCTATTCTCCTGTCGTCTAAAGCATAAGCAGACATGATTTGCATCATAAGTTGATATGGCCCTGACTTGTAGGAAAGCAACAACAAGTTGGGGGGATCGCCGCCCAAATTCAGTTCTGGCGGAGAGTCTTGGCTGTAGAGCGATGTTTATGGAAATAGGAGCTATTTCCCCTCCCCAGCCATCTACCCATCTTGGGTGAATTTTGACCCGCCGGGGTTTTTGCGTGGACCCGGGAACTGATCCGAGGATCATCGATCTACCCAGGCAGTCATCTTTCACAGGCTGCGCATTTATGGGATTCTTTGCTGAACTCAAACTTGCCTGTTATCTCGAATCTCCCTCATCGCAGGCACCACCTTCACCGATGCGCGTTGGCGTATGGGCATCGACACCCTGCCGTATTGTGGTAGCATAATTACATGTTAACCGGGCAAACAGCCTTTGCCCGGTGTCGGGGATACTGGTGCAAACCGGGCTTCGACGATGTAAAGACACCATGCAGTAGATAGGATTGCGCCATGTTCATTGCCATTGATGCCGACGCGCTGCGCCGGCAAGACTACGATCTGGCGCTTCGCGTCGCCTGTGAGCAACTGTCGAGTCAGGGGGTGCGCAATTACATTCACCACTGGCCAAGCCGCACCGTCGAGCTGCTCGACGAAAAGCGCATGCTGCGGCCGGTGGTGGATCAGGTTGCGGGTGGCATCCGGCTGGTTGCCGTCAAGGAGTGAACCGTCAGGTTGGCCTCAGTTCACGGCCGCAGGAAAGCAACTCCAGAAGCTCTTCCCAGGAGGATGAGCGGCTGCCGAGTTGCACCGCCCAGTGTTCGTCATCGGCGCGTCTGGCAATCGATGCCCACTCCAGGTAGGTGCCGTATACCGGGACGTCTATCGTCACGCGCTGCTCGGTGGCGACCTCATCGTCACGGCAAAAACGCAGTACCATGCCGTGGAGGTTGTACCAAATCAATTCGTCGCCAAGCATCGCCTTTCTGCCGGTTGGCAATCTATCAATAATCTCGCTGAGCAGTGACATCCTGACCTCCTTTTCCTGGTGCCGATGGTCAAACAATGTATCAGCCTCATAGGGGCCTATCCAGCGCCGGCGGCTCGGCCTGTCATATCTGGCAGGGGGCCCCGGCGGTCGTTTGAGTGGTGTCGCATTATCGGTGCCCGATCATGGAATTGGACAAAAGTGCCGGGGCCGGCGGCAATAGCAGGCAGCCGGGCCGTCATCGGGTTTGCAATCGTCTGACTATTAAGGGTTAATACGGCAATGACAAAACGATGGCGGGTGTTGTGCCTGCCACGCTGCTATGTCGGCGACGGGCAATCGGGACCTGCTCAATGTATCTATTCAAGACAGTGGTGGTGACGATGGGGCACTGGCTCCAACGCTCGCCTGGAGGGCATGGCATGGCCCTTGGCAGGTGCGCGCGCGGGGTGTTGCTGGTGTTGTCGCTGCTGCTGGCGCGCACGGCTTTCGCCGCCCCGCATGTGCTGTTGCTCAACTCCTACCACTCTCAGTATCCCTGGGCCGCCGCGCTGACCGAGGGCGTGGCAGATCTGCTGGCGCCCAGCATCGGGGATGAGAATCTGCATGTGGAATATCTCGATGGCCGGCGCATGGTGGGCGATAACAGTTATTTCCAGGCGCTGGCGGCGCTGCTGCGCATCAAGTACCGGCAGTTCCACCCCGATGTCATCATCACCAGCGACGATTATGCGCTTGAATTCATGCTGGCCTGGGGGGATCAGCTGTTTCCGGGGGTGCCGGTCGTCTTCTGTGGCATCAACGTCCTCCAGCCCGAGCAGCTTACCGGCCGCACTCTGTACACGGGCCTCCTTGAGGGCATGGAGATCGAGGGCAATCTTGACTTGATCATGGCCCTGCGGCCCGGCACCCGGCGTATCGTCATGCTGGCGGATCGTACCGAATTCGGCGTACTGATGGCCAGACATGCCCGAGAGGTGATGCAACAGCGTGCCGAGGGGCGCTGGCAGCCCCGGGTGACCCTGGAGTTGTGGGACAATTTCACGTTCAACGCATTGCAGCGGCAGCTGTCGGAGTTGCCTCAAAATGCGGCCGTGTTGATGCTGGCCATCCACAAGGATGCCGGCGGCCGCTACTTCTCCTTTGGCAGCGATCTGCCGGTGCTGACCTCACTCTCCCCGGCACCCATGTTCGGCATGTGGGGCGGGCTGATGCTGGGCACCGGCATCGTGGGCGGCATGATGAACAACCCCTACCAGCATGGTCGCAGCGCGGCGGGCATGGCCCAGCAGATACTGGCAGGCACGCGACCCTGGGAATTACCCATGATTGACAAGGCCACGTATCGGCCCTATTTCGATGCGCGGGCATTGGAGCGCTTCGGTATCTTGCGCAGCCGCCTGCCCGTGGACAGCACCGTCGCCTTCGAGCCCGAGCAGGGCTTCTGGCAGCGCTACCAATGGCAGATCATGGCGACACTGCTGGTATTGCTTGGCCTGCTGGTCACAGTGGTGGTGCTGACCATCAACATTCATCGCCGCCGCAAGGCCGAACAGGTACTGCGGCACTGGAATCAGGAGCTGGACGGCAAGGTCCGGGCCCGTACCGCCGATTTGGAGGATCAGGCCAAGCAGTTGGCGCACCTGAGTCATGAGATGCATACCCTGGCCTATACGGATACGCTTACCGGCCTGCCCAACCGGCGCGCGGGTCAGGAGTGGCTCGAGCAGTTGCTGGCCGGCGCGGATACCGAGCCGTTATCGGTTGCGCTGCTCGATCTGGATCACTTCAAGCAGATCAACGATCGCTTTGGCCATGCGGTGGGGGATGCGGTGATCGCCGAAGCAGCCTTGCGTGTCCGTGATGCCCTGCGCCCCGACGATCAGGTGTTCCGTTGGGGGGGCGAGGAGTTTCTGTTGGTCTTGCCGGCGACGGCCGCGGTCAATGCGCTGAAGGTGGCGGAGCGGGTGCGCGAGCAGTTGCAACACCCCTCCGGCACGGCCGCCCGGCAGGTAACCGCCAGCATCGGCGTGGCTTCACGCAGGCCGGGTGATGCGGCCGATGCGCTCTTGCTGCGAGCCGACGAGAGGCTTTATGAAGCCAAGGACAGTGGCCGGAACCGTGTCGTCGGCGGAGCCGACTGACCGGGCTGGGCCTGCTGGCTCATTGCGCACTGTTTTTGCGACAGAGACCCACACCCGGCATCGTCTATGCCGCCGCACAGGCCCGCAGGTGCGGCGGCAGGGCGGCGGCCAGCAGGTTGACCAGATGCAGGGGCGTGCGGCCGGTCATCACCCGGATCTGATGGCTGCAGCCAAAACCGTTGCAGAGGATGCGCGCCTCGGGCGCCGCCTGCAGGCTCGGGATCAGGGCCAGGTTGGCCATCTGCTCCGATGCAATCCTGTGCTCGGCCTCGAGGCCGAAGGTGCCGGCCATGCCGCAGCAGGAGGCGTCAATGAAGCCGAAATCCAGTTCTGGAATGAGTCGCAGCGCCTTGCGCATGGACTTCATGGCCCCGCTCGCCTTCTGATGACAATGACCATGCACCCGCACCGGCCCGGTCTCGGCCAGGGGGATCAGCGGTAGCCGGAAGCGGCCGTTGACAATCTCGCCGGCCACAAATTCCTCGAACAACAGCGCCAGCCTGGCGAGCGGCTCGGCGGCGACGCCCAGACGCAGCATCTTGAACTCATCGCGCAACATCAGCAGGCTGGATGGCTCGAGCCCCACTATCGGTCGTTGTGCCTGGATATGGGGCCAGAGGGCATCCAGCAGCTGGCTGGCAACCTCCCGCGTTTCGGCCACCAACCCCTGGGAGAGCAGGCTGCGGCCGCTGTCCAGGGTGATGCCGGGGCGTGAGCGTGGATGCAGCAGATGCACCCGGTAGCCCGCCGCGCGCAAGACCTGCAGGGCATCCTCGGCCTGGCGGGGGGCAAACAGGCTGGTGACGCTGTCCACCCAGAGCACCACCTCGCGCTCGGCTTCGGCCGGCGGGCGGTCCAGGGGCTCATGCACAACCCGGCTTGGCGCAAAGGGGCGGGGATCCACCTCGGGCAGCGGTACCGCAGCGGCGATGCCAAGAGTGCGCTCGCCAAGCCAGGCCAGCCAGGGCAGGCGGTTGCGCCAGCGGATGAGGTGGGCCAGCAGGGGCTGGCGTTGCAGCAGAAACGGCGAGTAGGCAAACAGCCGGCTGCGCAGCGACAGCGAGCGGCTCTTCAGGCGTTGGGCCTCGAATTCGACCTTGATGGCCGCCATGTCGACGTTGTTTTCACATTCGCGCTTGCAGCCCTTGCAGGCCACGCACAGATCCATGGCGGCGGCCAGTTCGGCATCCGCGAGCAGGGCCTGCTCCGAGTCGGCATTGAGGGCCAGCTTCAGCATCTTGACCCGGCCGCCGGGCGACAGCTGCGGGTTGCCACTGATACGAAAGCTTGGACACATGACCCCCTTGCTTGGCTGCTCGCAGACGCCGCTGCGAATGCACACCGCCACCGCCTTGGCAAAGTTTTCCCCGTGCTTGGGGATGTCGGCATAGGCGTCGCCCATGCCTTGATCCTGATAGTCCGACCAGTCCAGTTCTGTACGCATGGCTTCTCTGTCCCGCAAGGCAATGTATGAGTTTCTGTTTGTGATGCTCTCAAGAAATGTGCCGTCGGGTTTGGCGCCCATCTGACGGTGGGCGGGCAATTTCGGGTGTGTAAGCCGACAAAGTGCAGGCCCGGGGTCGCAATGGCAACAAGGCCGGCCGCCGTGGGCTGGCGGGCGGCCTGTGGCCGCTCAGCCGGTCAGGTGTTGTTGCAGAAATGTCAGCGTGCGCTGCCAGGCCAGGTGAGCGGCGGCCTGGTTGTAGCGTGCCGGATTGGTGTCGTTGTTAAAGGCGTGGTTGACGTTCGGGTAGCGAAACAGCTGGTAGTGCTTGCCTTGGGACTTGAGGCTTGCCTCGAACGCGGGCACCCCTTTATTGATGCGCTCATCCAGCCCGGCGTAGTGCAGCAACAACGGCGCCCGAATGGCCGCCACCTGCTCGATGCCCGGCGAGGGGCCATAGTAGACCACCGCCGCCTGCAGCTGCGGACTCCGACTGGCCAGCTGGTTGCTCATGCCGCCTCCCCAGCAGAAGCCGATGGCACCGACGCGACCCGTGCTGTCGGCATGCTGCTGCAGGAACGCCTGGGTTGCCAGCAGATCGGCCACCACATCGGTACTCACCAGGGTGCCAATCATCTCGCGGGCCTGATCCTCGTCGGTGGGGGTGCCGCCCAGGGGGGAGAGCAGATCCGGCGCCAGGGTCAGAAAGCCGGCCAGCGCCAGGCGGCGTGCCACATCCTGGATATGGGGATTGAGGCCGCGGTTTTCGTGAATAAGGATGAGTGCCGGCAAGGGGGCGCCATGGCCAAGCGGTTTGGCCAGGTAACCGCTCAGCGCCCCTTTGGCGCCCGGGTAGCTGATCCGGACTGCCTGCAGGCGGGGATCCTGCTCGGGTACCTGGGCGGCCAGCGCATAGTTGTTTTCCAATAGCGGCAGCAGCAGATAGGCGGCGGCCGTGCTGCCCGCCAGGCAGGCCAGACGATTGATGAACTCCCGTCGGCTCAGGGGCTTGTGAGTGTATTCGTCGTACAGGCGGATGATCTGTGGATCCATACTTGCCTCCAGATCGCGGCATCTCCGGAAGGGAGGCGCTGTCTGCAAGTATCATCCAGGATGCCGGTTTTGCCAGCCCGGCGGCTTATCCGGTGGCGGATGGCCCTCTGGTCGACGGGCTCAGTTGCGCAGCAGGTAGAGCAGAAAGCCGGCCCAGCTCAGGACCAGCAGTCCCCAGGGCAGCCAGCGAAGCCACCTGCCGGGCCGGGCTGCGGGGCTCGAGGCGCAACTCGCCCACCTGCGCCTTCTGCAGGTCGAGCCGGTTGTCCCCCTCGGCCAGGGTCAGGGTGACCTTGCGCGGCTTGTTCTCGGCGTCGAAGAGGGTCAGTTC
>JBFHKO010000010.1:0-29035 GCA_041595355.1 Aeromonadaceae bacterium | reverse complement strand
TGGAGAGCAGCCGGGAGCAGCAGCGGCTCATCACCTCGACCCTGTTGCCCCAGGCCCGCCTGACCTTCGACTCGGCCCTGGCGGGCTATGCCGCCGGGCGGGGAGCGTTTTCCATGCTGCTGGCGGCCCAGCAGCAGATAGTCGAGCTGGATCGCCTGTTGCTGATGGCCAATCTGGCGCAGTTCATGGCCGGCAGCGAAATATTGAATTTGATGGGAGAAGCATGATGCAGGGAGCAGCGCGCACCTTGTTGCTGGCGGGGCTGGGGTTGGCCCTGGCCGGCGGCGGATACTGGCTGGGCAGTCATACCCAGGAGACGGGCGGGACGGGCGAGGGCGCCAGCCCAGAGCGGCAGATCCTCTATTACCGCAACCCCATGGGATTGCCGGACACCTCGCCGGTGCCGAAGAAAGACTCCATGGGCATGGACTACCTGCCGGTGTACGCGGACGAGCAGGCCGCCACGGGTCAGGAGCGGATCCTCTACTACCGCAACCCCATGGGGCTGGCGGACACTTCGCCGGTACCGAAGAAGGACTCCATGGGCATGGATTACATTCCGGTGTACGAGAGCGAGGTAAGCGGCCCCGGCCTGGTGCGCATCAGCGCCGGCAAGATACAGCGGCTGGGGGTGAAGACGGCGCCGGTGCAGGAGCGGGAGTTCGGCCGCAGCCTGCGCGCCCTGGGCACCCTGGAGGTGGACGAGGGCAGCCTGACCCAGGTGGCGCCGCGCTTCGAGGGCTGGATAGAGCGGTTGCATGTCAACCAGACCGGCCAGACGGTGCGCCAGGGCGAGCCCCTGTTCGAGCTCTACAGCCCCGAGCTCTATGCCGCAGCCCAGGAGTATCGCATCGTGGCCCGGGGCATGGACAACCTGGCGCGGGCCGATGCCCAGAGCCGGCAGGCGCTGGCGCGGCTGGCCGAGCAGAGCCTGCAGCGCCTGCGCCTGTGGGATGTGCCGGCGGCGGAGATCGCCCGTCTGCGCCAAGGAGGGGAGCCAAGGCGCACCTTGAGTTATCCGGCCCCCCGCAGCGGCGTGGTGCTGGCCAAGCAGGCCGTCGAGGGCGCCCGCTTCATGCCCGGGCAGGTGCTCTTTGAGCTGGCCGATCTGCAGCGCCTCTGGCTGCAGGTGGAGATCCCGGAAACCGATCTGGCCCTGGCCCGGGTCGGCAGCACGGTCGAGGTGACCCTGGAAGCCTATCCGGGCGAGACCTTCAGCGGCCGCGTGGAGTTCGTCTACCCGACCCTCAATACCGGCACCCGTACCGGTCGCGTGCGGGTGGTGCTGCCCAACGAGGCGGGGCGCCTCAAGCCCGGCCTCTATGGCTGGGCGACCCTGCGCCATGCCGCCGGCAAGGGGCTGGCGGTGCCGGAGTCGGCCATCATCGACTCGGGGCTGAGCAAGCGGGTGCTGGTGGCTCTGGGCGAGGGGCGCTATCAACCCCGCGAGGTGAGCACCGGCATCCGCGAGGCGGGCCTGTGGCAGGTGACCGCCGGGCTGGCCGCCGGTGAGCAGGTGGTGACCCGGGCCAACTTCCTCATCGACGCCGAGAGCAACCTCAAGGCGGCCCTGAGCGCGCTCGAGAGCGCGACGCCGGATCTGCAGCCCCCGGCCCGGGATGCCGAGCACGGGCAGCACGACATGAGCGGCCATGACATGAACAGTCACGACGCGGGCAGCCATGACACGGGCGGCCATGACATGAACAGTCACGACGCGGGCAGCCATGACACGGGCAGTCACGACATGAGTGCTCATGATGCGGGCGCCCACGCCGACGGCCATGGAGGGCACTGAGCATGTTGTCACGCCTGATTGAATGGTCGCTCAACAACCGCTTCCTGGTACTGCTGCTCTCCGGGGTACTGCTGCTGGGCGGCCTGTATGCGGTCAAGCAGACGCCCCTGGATGCCATCCCGGATCTGTCGGATGTGCAGGTCATCGTCTACACAGAATACTCGGGCCAGGCGCCCCAGGTGGTGGAGGATCAGGTCACCTATCCCCTGGTCAACGCCATGCTGGCGGTGCCCAAGTCCCGGGTGGTGCGTGGCTTCTCCTTCTTCGGCGCCTCCTTCGTCTATGTGATCTTCGAAGATGGCACCGACATCTACTGGGCCCGCTCCCGGGTGCTGGAGTACCTGAACTCGGCCGCCGGCCAGCTGCCATCGGGCATCAGCCCCCGGCTGGGACCGGATGCCACCGGCGTGGGCTGGGTCTACCAGTACGCCCTGCAGTCCGATCGTCACGATCTGGCCGAGCAGCGCACCCTGCAGGACTGGTTCCTGCGCTACCAGCTTACCAACGTCCAAGGGGTGGCGGAGGTGGCCAGCATCGGCGGCTTCGTCAAGCAGTATCAGGTGACGGTGGATCCGGTGAAGCTGCGCGCCTATGGCCTCTCCCTGATGACGGTGGCGGAGGCCATCCGCGGCAGCAACCTGGACGTGGGCGGCCGCTCGGTGGAGATGAGCGAGACCGAGTACATGGTGCGCGGCCGCGGTTACCTGACCGGCGAGCAGGATCTGCGCCAGATAGTGCTCAAGGCGAGCGGGGGCACGCCGGTGCTGCTGCAGGACGTGGCCCGGGTGGAGCTGGGGCCGGATGAGCGGCGCGGTCTGGCCGATCTCAATGGCGAGGGCGAGGTGGTGGGCGGCATCGCCATGGCCCGCTACGGCGAGAATGCCCTGACGGTGATCGAGAACCTGAAGGTGAAGCTCGAGGAGCTCAAGGCCGGCCTGCCGGAGGGGCTCTCCCTGGTGCCGGTCTATGACCGCTCCGAGCTTATCCAGCGGGCCATCGACACCCTCACCTACACGCTGCTCGAAGAGACGCTGGTGGTGGCGCTGGTGTGCGTGGTGTTCCTGCTGCATGTGCGCAGTGCCCTGGTGGCCGTCGTCACCCTGCCGCTGGGCATACTGTTCGCCTTCATCTGCATGCGGGCACTGGGGCTTGGCAGCAACATCATGAGCCTGGGGGGCATCGCCATCGCCATCGGCGCCATGATAGATGCGGCCATCGTCATGGTTGAAAACGCCCACAAGCATCTGGAACGGGCCCGGCCCGGCCAGTCGCGCTTTGTCATCATGAAGGAGGCTTGCCAGGAGGTGGGGCCGGCGCTCTTTTTCAGCCTGCTCATCATCACCGTCTCCTTCGTGCCGGTGTTCACCCTCGAGGCCCAGGAGGGACGGCTGTTCGCGCCGCTGGCCTATACCAAGACCTTCGCCATGGCCGGGGCGGCCCTGCTGTCGGTGACCCTGATACCGGTGCTGATGCTCATCTTCGTGCGCGGAAAAATCATTCCCGAGCACAAGAACCCGGTCAACCGGCTGCTGGTCTGGCTCTACCGTCCCTGGATAAACGGCGTGCTGCGCTGGAAGAAGATCACCGTGCTGCTGGCGCTGCTGGCACTGGCCGGCAGCTGGTGGCCCTATTCGCGACTGGGCAGCGAGTTCATGCCCAGCCTGAACGAGGGCAGCCTGCTCTACATGCCGGCCTCGCTGCCGGGCATGTCGGTGACCAAGGCGGCGGAGCTGCTGCAGACCCAGGACAGGATCATCAAGAGCTTCCCCGAGGTGGCTTCGGTGTTCGGCAAGGCCGGACGGGCCAACACCGCTACCGATCCGGCGCCGCTGGAGATGTTCGAGACGGTGATCAACCTGAAACCGGAGAGCGAATGGCGCCCCGGGGTGACCCTGGACAGCCTGATCGCCGAGCTGGACGCCGCGGTCAGCGTACCCGGTGTCGCCAACTCCTGGACCATGCCCATCAAGGCGCGCACCGACATGCTCTCCACCGGCATCCGCACCCCCATCGGCATCAAGGTGTTCGGCCGCGATCTGGCGGAGATGGAGCGGCTCTCCAGGCAGATAGAGCAGGTGGTGCAGCAGGTGCCGGGCACCAGCAGCGCCTATGCCGAGCGCCTGACCGGCGGCTTCTACATCAGCATCAGCCCCGACCGGGCGCAGCTGGCCCGCTATGGCCTGAGCATGGCCGAGGTGCAGGCGGTGATTGCCACGGCGCTGGGCGGTGACACCGTCACCACCACGGTGGAGGGGCGGGAGCGCTTCGGGGTCAACCTGCGCTATCCGCGCGATTTGCGCGGCGATCCCGAGGCCATTGGCCGGGAGGTGCTGGTGTCCACCCCGGGCGGCGCCATGCTCCCCCTGGGACAACTGGCGCGCATCGAGGTGGAGAAGGGGGCGCCGGCCATCCGCACCGAAAATGGCCTGCTGTCGGCCTATATCTACGTGGATATCCGCGATCGGGATATCGGCGGCTACGTGGCCGAGGCGCGGGCGGCGGTGCAGGAGCAGGTCGCCTTCCCGGCGGGCTACTACGCGGTCTGGAGCGGCCAGTTCGAGTACATGCAGCGGGCCATCGACAAGCTCAAGCTGGTGGTGCCGGCGACCCTGGCCACCATCTTCCTGCTGCTGTATCTGAACTTCCGGCGCCTGACCGAGACGCTGATCGTCATGCTCTCGGTGCCCTTTGCGCTGGTGGGGGGGATCTGGCTGCTCTGGTGGCTGGATTACAACCTCAGCGTCGCCGTGGCGGTGGGCTTCATTGCCCTGGCGGGGGTGGCGGCGGAGACCGGCGTCATCATGCTCATCTACCTGGATCAGGCCTGGGAGCAGATGCAGCGGCAATGCCGCGAGCGGGGGCTGCCGGTCACGGCGGCGGATCTGCGCGCCGCCGTCGTCGAGGGGGCCGTGGAGCGGGTGCGTCCCAAGATGATGACGGTGGTGGCCACCATGGCCGGCCTGCTGCCCATCATGTGGGGCACGGGCACCGGCTCCGAGGTGATGCGCCGCATCGCCGCGCCCATGGTGGGGGGCATGGTCTCCTCGACCCTGCTTACCCTGCTGGTGATCCCGGCGCTTTATGCCTGGATCAAGGGGACGCAGATACTCAAGGGCGAACGTACAGGCGGGCCAGCTGCCGGCTAAGCCGGCACCCGCGCCTGGGCGGTAACGGCCGTTGGCGCGATCTGTTACAGTGGCGGACTCCCGTTACCCATGAGTCAAGGATCCGTCACGTCATGCAAGGAGCAGATCAAACCGAGGTTGCCGTCGTGGAGGCCCTCGAGCGCCTGTTCGCGCGCTGGAGCGCCTACCGCGCCCAGCTGGGCGGGCTGCCCTGGCGCCCCCATGAGGCCGATTGGCCTTCGCCCTGTCAGCAGGATGCGGTGCGGGATGGCGAGATCCAGTGGTGCCCGGTGCGGCGCGAGCCCGCAGCCAGCCTGGCCAACGTGGCCGCCGCCCTGGCGTGCCGTTTTCATCCGGCGGTGGATGCCTATTATGGCCACTGGTTTGCCGGCAGCCTGCCCTTCAGTTTCAAGGGGCTGCGCCTTGAGCTGGTACAACCCTGGAACGAGGCGGATTTCGAGCGCTTGCAGGAAAATCTCATCGGCCACCTGCTGATGCTGCGTCGTCAATCGTTGCCCGCGACCCTGTTCCTGGCCACCACGCGCAACGACAGCCAGCTCATCAGCCTGCTCAATGCCAGCGGCGAGGTGGTGCTGGAGCAGTTGGGGCAGGGGCCGCGGCTGGTGCTGGCACCGGATCTGCCCCGCTTTCTGGACCGCCTGGAGCCCCTGGCCGATTGATTCAGTCGTGTTGCTGCAGTCTGGCCAGCTGCTGGCGCAGCTCGGCCACTTCCACGCGCAGGCGCATTATCTCCTCCTGCAGGGGTTGCAGGCGCGCCACGAATTCCGGCGGCAGTGGCGTGGGCTCCGGCGGCAGGCTGGATGCCACCGGCGTCTGGGTCGGATCCTGCTTCCAGCGCTGCAACACGCCAATCAGGGTGGGCATGCTCACCTTGTGGCTCAGTCGACTCTTTATCAGTGCCACCGAGGGGGTCTTGCCTTCGGCGGCCAGGGCGTTGGCAACGCGGTAAATCTCTTCAATCGACATCGGCTGAATACTCCTGAAAAAATGACTGCGGCGGGCCTAGGCGGCCAGCCTAGGAGCTCCGCCGTTCTGGAAAGGGGATGACATTGTCGGCGGGCGGCGCCGGCAGGCGAAACAGCGGCTGACGCAGCCCGGTCAGATAGAGCTCGCCCTCTTCGCGCTGCTGGCCGTCGCAGCTGTATTCGAAGACGAACAGGCTGCGCTTGCGTGCCAGCGGCGCCAGCAGCAGCGGCCAGCCGGAACCCTCCCGACACACCGAGAGCAGCTGCCAGGCTTGCTGGTTGCAATAGTGGCGGATGAGGCGTTCGGCCAGTTCGGCTTGTTCCCGGCGTTGCCAGAACTCGCCGGCCATGAGTCCCAACGCCAGCAGGCATGCAATTTCAAACATCAGAATGGGTCGCCAGACAGTGATCGCGTTCAATATAGGGGCCCTGTCAGACTAATGCTATAGTGACCGGCCAATCAAGGGGAGGAGAGCATGACCCAGACAACGAGAGTGGGCCACTTGCTGGACGAGCTGGAGCGCGAGCTGCGCCGGCTGCAGCTCTGGCAGGCGGCGGAGCCCGAGGCCGAGGCGCTGGCCAGCAGCCTGCCGTTTGCCGTGGATACCCTGGCATTTCACCAGTGGCTGCAATTCGTGCTGCTGGTCCGTTTGCGGGCCCTGCTGGCGCAGCGGAGCGCCTTGCCGAGCAATGTGTCCGTCTATCCCATGGCCACCGAGGTATACAAGAGCTGCCTCAGCGAGCATGGTGCACTGCTGGAGCTTATTGCCTTGCTGGACGAGGCCCTGAGCGGTCAGGCGGTGGCCCGGTGAGCGGGCCGCTCTCCATCCTCTACCAGGACGACTACCTGGTGGCCATCGACAAGCCCGCCGGCCTGCTGGTGCATCGCAGCTGGCTGGACAAGGGCGAGACCCGTTTCGCCATGCAGATGACCCGGGATCAGATAGGCCAGCATGTCTATCCGGTGCACCGCCTGGATCGCCCCACCTCGGGGGTGCTGCTGTTTGCCCTGGATCCCGATACCGCCCGCCGTCTGAGCCTGGACTTTGCTGCCCACCGGCTGCACAAGGAGTACCTGGCGCTGGTACGCGGCTGGGCTCCCCCGACCCGTTACATCGACTATGCCCTGCGCGAGGAGCTGGATCCCATTGCCGATGCCCGGGCCACGCCCGACAAGCCGGCCCAGAGTGCCCAGACCCATTTGCGCTGCCTGGCGCGGATCGAGCTGCCGCATGCGGTCTCTCCCCGGCACGCCAGCAGCCGTTACAGTCTGGTGCGCCTGTTGCCCCAGAGCGGCCGCAAGCATCAGCTGCGCCGCCATATGGCGCACATTGCCCATCCCATCGTCGGCGATACCACCCATGGTGATGGCCGCCACAACCGTTTCTTTCGCCAGCATTTCGACTGTCACCGGCTGATGCTGCAGAGCCGGCGCCTGGTGATCCGCCATCCGGTGCATGGCCAGTTGCTGCACCTCGAGGCGGGACTGGACGAGAGCTGGCAGCGGGTGCTGGCGGCTTGCAACTGGCCTGCTCGCCCCGATTGAGCGCTCAATGCAACCGGTTCACCCCTGTGCATGTCGGGCGTCGGCCGCCGGCCCGCCGCGGCCTGAGGTTACATTTCGTTACCTGCCGTGGCCTGGCTGTGACACTTCCAGAGTCTATGCAACAGACAGGGACACGCGGCGGCATTACACTTAGTCTGCCTCCCTGCGTCATAAATTAAGCCTTTGATTTCATTGAGTTAATCTTTGTGATCGCGCCGCTATTTTCACTGTTTCCCCGCTTGGTTCAGTATCGGTTCACGTTATAATTTCCAGCGTTGAGATACACCAACGCACGACACTATAACCAACAAGGCGCATGACTCCGGTCACAGTGCCCGTGTATTGCAATAACCTTTGAACGCATACTCCTCAGGAGCTCTATTTATGAATCTGTTTGCCAACCTTCAGAAAGTCGGTAAATCACTGATGCTGCCGGTTTCCGTGCTGCCCGTTGCAGGTATCCTGCTGGGCGTCGGTGCCGCCAAGTTCAGCTGGCTGCCGGCCATCGTCTCCCAAATCATGGAACAGGCCGGGGGTGCCGTCTTCGGCAACATGGCGTTGATCTTCGCCATCGGTGTGGCCCTCGGCTTCACCAACAACGATGGTGTGGCCGGCCTGGCCGCCACCGTCGGTTATGCCATACTGGTCAAGACCATCTCCGTCATTGCCCCCATAGTCGCGGGTCTGGATCCGGCGGCAGCCGACTATGCCTCCATGGCTGACAAGGTCTCCAACGTGGGTGTGCTCGGCGGCATCGTCGCCGGTGGTATCGCCGCCTACATGTTCAATCGCTTCTACCGCATCCAGCTGCCTGACTACCTGGGCTTCTTCGCCGGCAAGCGCTTCGTGCCCATCAGCACCGGTCTGGCCGTCATCTTCGCGGGCGTCGTGATGGCCTTCATTTGGCCGCCCATCGGCGCTGCCATCCAGTCCTTCTCCCACTGGGCTGCCAACGAAAACCCGGTCATGGCTTTCGGCATCTACGGTGTCGTCGAGCGCGCCCTGATCCCCTTTGGCCTGCATCACATCTGGAACGTGCCCTTCTTCTTCGAAGTCGGCAACTTCACCAATGCCTCTGGCCAGGTGTTCCAGGGCGAGATCGCCCGTTACATCGCCGGTGATCCCTCTGCCGGTAACCTGGCGGGTGGCTACATGTTCAAGATGTACGGTCTGCCGGCTGCGGCCATCGCCATGTGGCACACTGCCCGCCCGGAAAACCGCGCCAAGATCGGTGGTATCATGATCTCCGCGGCCCTGACCTCCTTCCTGACCGGTATCACCGAGCCCATCGAGTTCGCCTTCCTGTTCGTGGCGCCGGTGCTGTATGTCATCCACGCCCTGATGGCCGGCTCTGCCTTCGTGATCACCATCCTGCTGGGCATGAAGCACGGGACCACCTTCTCCCACGGTCTGATCGACTTCATCGTGCTGTTCTCTCAATCCACCAAGGGTTGGATGTTCCCGATTGTCGGCCTGATCTACGCTGCCCTCTACTACACCGTGTTCCGTGTGGCCATAGTGGCGCTGGATCTGAAGACCCCGGGTCGTGAAGCGGCCACCGAAGAAGAGTCCGTTGCCGACATGGCCGAGCACTTCATGGCCGAGCAACTGGTTCTGGCCTTCGGTGGCAAGGAGAACATCAGCAACCTGGATGCCTGCATCACCCGTCTGCGCGTCACCGTCAAGGAGATCGCCAAGGTTGACCAGGCCAAGCTGAAGCACCTGGGCGCCGCCGGTGTGGTGATCTCCGGTAACGGTGTACAGGCCATCTTCGGTACCAAGTCCGACAACCTGAAAACCGACATGGACATGTGGATCAAATCCAACTAATCCAAGCCCGGTCATAATGTGACAACAAGGGAAGCTTCGGCTTCCCTTTTTCGTGGCCGTCATGCCGGGATGATGGACGGCGGGCGGGAACGGGCAGCAAAAAAGGGGCTTGAAGCCCCTTTGTCATGCTGTGCCGGTGCGTTGCTGTTATTCGTCGATGCTGCGCAGCAGGGCGTTGATGCCGACCTTGGAGCGGGTCTTGGCGTCGACCTTCTTGACGATGACGGCGCAGTAGAGGCTGTACTTGCCGCACTTGGAGGGCAGGTTGCCGGAGACCACCACGGAGCCGGCAGGTACGCGGCCGTAATGGACTTCGCCGGTCTCGCGATCGTAGATGCGGGTGGACTGGCCGATGAACACGCCCATGGAGATGACGGAGCCTTCTTCCACGATCACGCCTTCCACCACTTCGGAGCGGGCGCCGATGAAGCAGTTGTCCTCGATGATGGTCGGGTTGGCCTGCAGCGGCTCCAGCACGCCGCCGATGCCCACGCCACCGGAGAGGTGCACGTTGGCGCCGATCTGGGCACAGGAGCCGACGGTGGCCCAGGTGTCAACCATGGTGCCTTCACCGACGAAGGCGCCGATGTTCACATAGGAGGGCATCAGCACGGCATTCTTGGAGATGAAGGCCCCCTTGCGCACGGTGGCGGGCGGTGCCACGCGGATGGATTCTTCCTTGAAGCGCTCCGGGGTGTAATCGGCAAACTTCAAGGGCACCTTGTCGTAATACTGGGTGCCGGCAGCCAGCACCGGCTGATTGTCGTTGATGCGGAAGTAGAGCAGCACGGCCTTTTTCAGCCATTGGTGCACCACCCATTCACCGCCAATCTTCTCGGCGACCCGCGCCTTGCCGGAGTCCAGCAATTCGATGGTTTGCAGTATGGCTTCCCGGGTCACGGTGTCGACGGAGGCCGGGGTAATGGATTCACGACGCTCGAATGCGTCCTCAATGATGCGTTGTAACTGGGTCATCTTCCTCTCCCTTCAAAAAAAGCGCTCTGTTTTATCACACATCCTCGGCGGTATTCAGCTGTGCGACCAATTTTTCTTCCAGGCCCTGCTGATCCTCGGCGGTGAGTGCGGCACCATCGGCCCGGCTGAGGCTGAAAAAGTCCTCCACCCGCTCGCCAATGGTGGTGATCTTGGCGGAGTGCACCGACAGGTGGCACTCCTGGAATACGGCGCCGATGTCGGCCAGCACGCCGGGCCTGTCCAGGGCCACCAGTTCGATGAGGCTGCGCTTCTTGCTGCCCTTGTTGGGCAGAAAGGTGACCCGGGGCGGCACATTGAACTGGCGATGGCGGCGTGATACCGGCTTGTGGCGGGGCAGCGGCTGTCCCGGGTGGCTCAGCGCCTGCTCCAGCTCCTGGGCGATGAGGGGGATGCGATTCGCCTCCACGTTGTCGCCGGTGGGCTCCATCACCACGAAGGTATCCATGACGAAGCCATCCTTGGAGTTCATGATCTGGGCGTCATGGATATCCAGGTTCTTGTGGCTGAGGATGGCGGCCACGGTGGCGAACAGGTTGGGCATGTCTTTGCAGTAGAGGAAGACCTCGCTGCCACCGCGGGTCTTGTGCTGGCCGAAGAGCACCAGCGGCCGCTCCCGGCTGCCGTGCTGCAGTATGTGGCGGCTATGCCAGGCGATCTGCTCCGGGGTGTGGCGCAGGAAGTAATCGGCCTTGAACTGTTGCCACAGCGGCAGTATGACGAACTCCTCCACCCCCTGGGCCTTCAGCCACTGCAGGGCATGGCGCTGGTTCTCGCGGATGCGCAGGCGCAGATCCGGCGGATTCTCCAGACCCCGGCGCAGCGCCTTCTGGGTGGCGAAGTAGAGCTCGTTCAGCAGGGTGCCTTTCCAGTCGTTCCAGAGCGTGTCATTGGTGGCGCAGATGTCGGCCACCGTCAGGCAATAGAGGTGATCCAGGTGTGCCTCGTCGCGCACCTTGTGGGCAAACTCGGCCACCACGTCGGGATCATAGATGTCGCGCCGCTGGGCGGTCACCGACAGCAGCAGGTGGTGGCGTACCAGCCAGGCCACCAGCCGGCTTTCGTAACGGTTGCAGCCGTGGGCCTCGCAGAAGGCCTGGGCCTCGTCGGCACCGAGCTCGGAGTGATCGCCGCCGCGTCCCTTGGCGATGTCGTGGAACAGGGCGGCAAGAAACAGCAGCTCCGGCTTGGCCAGCCGGGCGTAGACTTCGAAGAACAGGGGGTGCTGGCGCGCGTTTTCCGGTTGCCGGAAGCGGTAGATGTTCTTCAGCAGCCGATGGGTGTGCTCATCCACGGTGAAGGCATGGAACATGTCGAACTGCATCTGGCCGACGATCTGGCTCCAGGCGGGCAGATAGGCGGCCAGCAGACCATGCTTGTGCATCAGGGTGAGGGGCAGGCCCAGGCCGCGGGGATGGCGCAACAGGGCCATGAACAGATGACGGCATTCGGGCAACGCCTGCAGCGGCTGGGTCAGGCGACGGCGGGCCTCGCGCAGATAGCGCAGGCAGGCGCTGTAGATGCCGGTGATCTCGGGGTGCTCGGCGATCTGGTAGAAGAGCTCCAGCATGGCGGCGGGGGTGCTGGCAAACAGCTCCGGCTCCAGCACGTCGATGTGGCTGCCGCGCAGCACGAAGAACTCATTCAGCAGCCGGGTCTTGGTGGACGCATTGCCGAGTATCGCCTCGTCGAACAGTTGCAACAGCATCTCGTTCAGCTCGGTGATGCGGCGCACCGTCTGGTAGAAGCGCTTCATCATCTGCTCTACCGGGGCATTGCCCTCGCCGGGGTAGCCCAGCGCCTCGGCGACGGTGCGCTGACGATCGAACAGCAGCCGGTTGTCGTTCTTGCTGATCTCCAGGTGCAGGACGAAGCGCACCCGCCAGAGAAAGTTCTGGCAGTCCAGCAGCTCCAGGTATTCGGCGCGGTTGAGAAAGCCGAAGCTGGTCATCTCGTAGAGGGTGGTGGCACCGAACTGGCGCCGCGCCACCCAGGCCAGGGTCTGGATATCCCGCAGCCCGCCCGGGTTGCTCTTCAGATCCGGCTCCAGCAGGTAGGCGTTATCCTGGTAATGCTGGTGGCGCAGGGCCTGCTCTTCGCGCTTGGCCTTGAAGAACTGCTCGCTGGGCCAGAACTTGCGCGGGGCCGTGGCCTCCTGCAGTGCCTCGAAGGTAGCCTGGGCGCCGGTGATGAGGCGGGCTTCCAGCAGGTTGGTGGCCACGGTGATGTCCGACTTGCCGTGCTGCACGCACTCCTTGACGGTGCGCACCGCGTGGCCCACCTCCAGGCGCAGATCCCACAGCAGGGTCAGGAACTGGCTGACGCTCTCGCCCTGCTTGGCATTGAGGGCCTTCTGGCTCAGCACCAGGATGTCGATGTCGGAGTGGGGGTGCAACTCGCCACGCCCGTAGCCCCCGACCGCCACCAGCGCCAGCTGGGGGTGGGCATGCAGGCCCAGCCGCTCCCAGTGGCGGGTCAGCAGCTGATCGATATAGAGACTGCGGGCCGCCACCAGCTCGGTGATCTCGTCACCCGCCTCGAAGCGCTGGCGCAGCCAGTCGGTGAACTGGTTGAGGCCCTCCTTGCAGTGGGCCAGGGTCAGGTGTTCGTCCGGGAGCAGGCTGGGAGCCAGATGACTGGGTAGCATGGGTTGCCTCTTGGGAAAGCAAAACCCCGGCGCGGGCGTCGGGGTCTGGCGGTTACGGATGGCGGATGATGCGCTCGAGGACTTCGTCCGAGCGCAGTGTCAGCACTTCACAGCCATCTTCGGTGACCAGCAGGGTGTGTTCATACTGGGCGGAGGGCTGCTTGTCCTGAGTGGTGACGGTCCAGCCATCTTTCTTGTTGGTCTTGCAGCGGTAGGTGCCGGCATTGACCATCGGCTCTATGGTGAAGCACATGCCCGGTTGCAGCAGCAGCTTGGCATGGTTGCGGTAATGCACCACCTGGGGCTCTTCATGGAAGGCCTTGCCGATGCCGTGGCCGCAGTAGTCGCGCACCACCGAGAAGCCCGCCTGCTCGGCCATGGGCTGGATGACGGCGCCAATCTGGGACAGGCACAGGCCGGGGCGCACCAGGCGGATGGCGGCGTAGAGGCTCTCCTGGGCCACCCGGCACAGGGCGCGGTTGCGGCTGGCCGTGTCACCGACGATGAACATCATGGAGGTATCGCCGTGATAGCCATCCTTGATCACCGTGATGTCGAGGTTGACGATGTCGCCCTCACGCAGCTTCTTGTGATTGGGAATGCCATGGCAGACCACCTCGTTGACCGAGGTGCAGATGGACTTGGGAAAACCGTGGTAGTTCAGCGGCGCGGGGATGGCCTGCTGCACATTGACGATATGCTCATGGCACAGCCGATCCAGCTCCTCCGTGGTCACGCCGGCCTGGACATGGGGGGCTATCATTTCCAGCACCTCGGCGGCCAGGCGACCGGCGATGCGCATCTTCTCGATCTCGTCGGGGGTTTTGATCGGTACGGACATGGGTTCGGATCCTTGGTCTGGGTGTCGGCCGCTGCGGATTGGCAATTTTATCGAGAATCACTCCCAAGTTCCAGTTTCAGTGATCGGGATCAAGTGTAGCCGGCTCGGCAGCCGGGCTGGTGGCGGCGGTCGTGGCCGAGGCTAGCGAAAGCGGCGCCGATATGGTATAAAGCGCGCCGAGTTGTGACTGACACACTCGTACACTGAATCCCTAACACAACACACACGCATCAAGACCTGCTCCCGGGTGCCTTAACGGGTCGGAGTGACGGGATGCGTGGAGGTTTAACCCCGACATTATTGAGGTTTAAAATGGCAAAAGTTTCAATGCGCGACATGTTGCAAGCCGGTGTTCACTTCGGTCACCAGACCCGTTTCTGGAACCCCAAGATGAAGCCGTTCATCTTTGGTGCCCGCAACAACGTCCACATCATCAACCTGGAAAAGACCGTTCCGATGTTTGATGATGCGCTGAACTTCCTGAGCAGCGTGGCTGCCAAGAAGGGCAAGATCCTGTTCGTTGGCACCAAGCGCGCAGCCTCTGAAGCTGTCAAAGAATCGGCCTCTTCCTGCGAGCAGTTCTACGTCAACCACCGCTGGCTGGGCGGCATGCTGACCAACTGGAAGACCGTTCGTCAGTCCATCAAGCGTCTGAAGGATCTGGAAGCCCAGGCCCAGGACGGCACCTTCGAAAAGCTGACCAAGAAAGAGGCGCTGATGCGTACTCGCGAAATGGACAAGCTGGAGAAGAGCCTGGGTGGCATCAAGGACATGGGCGGCCTGCCGGACGCACTGTTCGTTATCGCTGCCGACCAGGAGCACATCGCCATCAAGGAAGCCAACAACCTGGGTATCCCGGTTGTGGCCGTGGTGGACACCAACTCCAAGCCGGACGGTGTGGATTACGTCATTCCGGGTAACGACGATGCCATTCGTGCCATCCAGCTGTATCTGTCTGCCGCTGCCAGCGCCGTGAACGCTGCCCGCGAGATGGATATCGCCGTGCAGGCCGAACAAGACGGCTTCGTGGAAGCCAACTAATAAAGGCTGACAACACTGTTGTTACGCCCTTATTAACCACAGATTTCATCTGGTTTGCAGGGGCCTTCATGGCCCCTGCTTGCTTTAACATCCCCCAGACCGAGGATAATGGACATGTCAAACATTTCCGCCGCTATGGTTAAGGAACTGCGCGAGCGTACCGGCGCAGGCATGATGGACTGCAAGAAGGCTTTGGTTGAAGCCAACGGCGACATCGAACTGGCCATCGAAAACATGCGTAAGTCCGGCCAGGCCAAGGCGGCCAAGAAAGCGGGTCGCATCGCGGCCGAAGGCATCATCGTTGCCCGCTCCGCCGGCACCGTGGCCGTGATGATCGAACTGAACTGTGAAACCGACTTCGTTGCCAAGGACGCCACCTTCCGCGCCTTCGGTGACAAGCTGGCCGAAGTGGCCCTGGCTGGCAAGTTTGCCGATGTCGACGCCCTGAAGGCGGCCGAATTCGACCAGGGTGACAGCGTGGAAGTCGCGCTGAACAACCTGATCGCCAAGCTGGGTGAGAACATGAACCTGCGTCGCGTCATCCTGGTGGAAGGCGACAACCTGGGTACCTACATCCACGGTGGCCGCATCGGCGTCGTCACCAAGCTGGCCGGCGGCAACGACGAGCTGGCCAAGGATCTGGCCATGCACGTGGCGGCCAACAGCCCGCAATTCGTCAAGCCGGAGCAGGTCTCTGCCGAGGTGGTGGCCAAGGAGCGCGAGATCCAGATCGAGATCGCCATCAACTCCGGCAAGCCGAAAGAGATCGCCGAGAAGATGGTCGAAGGCCGCATGAAGAAGTTCACCGGCGAGATCTCCCTGACCGGTCAGCCCTTCGTCAAGGATCCCTCCATCCTGGTGGCGGATCTGCTGAAGAAGGAAGGCGCCGACGTGCTGGACTTCGTCCGCTACGAAGTGGGTGAGGGCATCGAGAAGCAGGAAACCGACTTCGCCGCCGAAGTACAGGCCCAGATCGCCGCGATGAAAGGCTGATCAGCCGACACGCCAAGCCAATTACAGACCGCGACACTTGTCGCGGTCTTTCTATGATCAGGAAGAGTGCATGACTACCAATCCCAAAGCTGCTTACAGACGTGTGTTGCTGAAACTCAGTGGTGAAGCCCTGCAAGGCGAGGAAGGCTTCGGCATCGATCCCGCCGTGCTGGAACGCATGGCTCAGGAGATCAAGGAACTGGTCGAACTGGGTGTCCAGGTCGGACTGGTCATCGGCGGCGGCAACCTGTTCCGCGGTGCGGGGCTGGCGAAGGCAGGCATGAATCGGGTGGTGGGCGACCACATGGGCATGCTGGCTACCGTGATGAACGGCCTGGCAATGCGCGATGCCCTGCACCGTGCCTATGTGAATGCCCGTCTGATGTCGGCCATCAACCTGCAGGGGATCTGCAACGACTACAACTGGGCCGAGGCCATCAGCCTGCTGCGCAATGGCCGGGTGGTCATCTTCGCCGCCGGTACCGGCAATCCCTTCTTTACCACCGATTCGGCGGCCTGCCTGCGAGGCATCGAGATCGAAGCCGAGCTGGTGCTGAAGGCCACCAAGGTGGATGGCGTCTACTCCGCCGATCCGGTGAAGAACCCGGATGCCGAGCTGTATGCCGAGCTCGACTACAGCGACGTGCTGGAAAAGGAACTCAAGGTGATGGATCTCGCCGCCTTTACCCTGGCGCGGGATCACAATCTGCCGATCCGGGTGTTCAACATGAATAAGCCCGGCGCCCTGCGCCGCGTCGTGATGGGCGAGCCGGAAGGCACCCTGATCCACCACAAAAACAAGTGACCCGACTGTCATGGGCGTGCCGGTTCAGGCTAGAATGAGGACCAGCACGAGCTACTGCAGCGAAAAGGATAACGACAGTGATCAACGAAATTAAACAAGACGTCAAAGACCGCATGACCAAGAGTGTGGAAGCGCTCAAGTCCCAGATGTCCAAGATCCGCACCGGGCGTGCCCAACCGGCCCTGCTGGACGGCATCCAGGTCGAATACTACGGCTCCGCCACGCCCCTGCGCCAGGTGGCCAACGTGGTGGCGGAAGATGCCCGCACCCTGGCGGTGACCGTATTTGACCGCAGCCTGATCCAGGCGGTGGAAAAGGCCATCATGACCTCCGATCTGGGGCTCAATCCCTCGTCCGCCGGCACCACCATCCGCGTACCGCTGCCGCCCCTGACCGAAGAGCGGCGCAAGGATCTCATCAAGCTGGTGCGTGCCGAAGCCGAACAGGCCCGGGTGGCGGTGCGTAACGTGCGTCGGGATGCCAATGCCGACCTGAAGGCGCTGCTGAAGGACAAGGACATTACCGAAGACGACGATCGTCGTGCCCAGGACGAGGTCCAGAAGCTGACCGATGGCTACGTCAAACAGGTCGATGATCTGCTGGCGGCCAAAGAAAAAGAGCTAATGGAAATCTGATTGCCACATCGGGTATAGTACGGGCGCCCTGTAGTCCCCTGCAGGGCGCCCGTTTTTTTGTTGGAGGAAATTCATGCCGTTATCCAACGCCTTGGGCGAGATGGCCAACCAGTGTTTGCCGGCTCATGTGGCCATCATCATGGATGGCAACGGGCGCTGGGCCCAGCAGCGGGGCAAGCTGCGGGTATTCGGACACCGCGCCGGCGTCAAGGCGGTGCGCGATGCGGTCTCGGTGGCCAGCCGGCTGGGCTTGCAGGCCCTGACCCTGTTTGCCTTCTCCAGCGAAAACTGGCGCCGTCCCGAGGACGAGGTCTCGGCACTGATGGAGCTGTTCATCCATGTGCTGGGCCGCGAGGTCAGGAAGCTGCACCAGAACAACATCCGCCTGTGCATCATCGGTGAGCGCAGCCGCTTCGGCGAACGCCTGCAGAAGAAGATCGCCGCCGCCGAGGCGCTGACGGCCCAGAACAGCGGCCTGACCCTCAATATCGCCGCCAACTACGGTGGCCGCTGGGACATCACCCAGGCCGCGCGCCAGCTGGCGCTCGAGGTGCAGGCCGGCCGGCTCGACCCCGGGCAGATCGACGAGCAGGCCCTGAACGGTTATCTGTGCAGCGCCGGGCAACCGGATGTCGATTTGCTCATCCGCACCGGCGGCGACCACAGGATCAGCAATTTCCTGCTCTGGCAGCTGGCCTATGCCGAGCTCTACTTCACCCCCCTGCTGTGGCCGGACTTTGATGAGCAGGCCTTTACCGAGGCTATTGCCTCCTTCGTCGGCCGCGAACGCCGCTTTGGCTGTACCGGTGAACAGATCCGGGAGCTGATGGCTGCCCCGGGCTGACTCCCGCCCTCCTGAGAGGTTTGTCTTGCTACTACAACGCACCCTTACCGCACTGGTCCTCATCTCCCTGGTGATAGGCTGGCTGTTCTTTCTGCCCTTCGAGCTGTTTGTGGCGGGCGCCGTGCTGCTGTTCCTGCTCGCCAGCCGGGAATGGGGCCGCATCGTGCTGCCGCGTCAGCCGCTGCGGGTGGCCCTGGGCTACGGCCTGGTGCTGGCGGCCACCCTGCTGACCGAGCCGGTGGCCCAGTGGCCGAACGCCGCCGCCGGGAGCCTGCCCGCCGCCGTGCTGCTGCTGAGCATCGGCTGGTGGGGCTGCGCCCTGGCCATGGTGCTGCGCTACCCGACCGGCATCGGCTGGTGGCATGACAGCAAGCTCATCAAGAGCCTGTTCGGCCTGCTGATCCTGCTGCCCTTCTTCTGGGCGCTGCTGGCGCTGCGTGGCCAGGACTATGGCAGCGATCCCCATGCCGGCGGCTGGCTGCTGCTGTTCGTCATGGCGCTGGTCTGGTGTGCCGACAGCGGCGCCTATTTCAGCGGCCGCGCCTTCGGTCGCCGCAAGCTGCTGCCGGCCGTCAGCCCCAAGAAGACCCTGGAGGGGCTGCTGGGGGGGCTGGTCACGGCGGCATTGCTGGCCTTCGGCGTGACCCTGGCCCAGCAGCTGGATGCCCATGCGAGCCTGGTGCTCATCCTCAGCTCGGTGCTGGCGGTGCTGGCCTCGGTGCTGGGCGATCTCACCGAAAGCCTGTTCAAGCGCGATGCCGGCATCAAGGACTCCGGCACCCTGTTGCCGGGGCATGGCGGCGTACTGGATCGCATCGACAGCCTGACCGCGGCGCTGCCGGTGTTCGTGGTCAGCCATGCGCTGCTGAGCTGAGGGAGAGCCGATGCAACCGATGCAACAACTGACCGTGCTGGGCTCGACCGGTTCCATCGGCCAGAGCACCCTGGACGTGGTGCGTCGCCATCCGCAGCAATTTGGCATCGCAGCCCTGGCGGCCCACAGCGATGTGACGCGCATGCTGGCCGACTGCCTGGCGTTTCAACCGCGGTATGCGGTGCTGGTGCAGGAGCCGGCCGCAGCGGCGCTGCGCGAGCAACTGGCCCGTGCCGGCAGCCGCACCGAGGTGCTGAGCGGCCCGGCGGCGCTGCAGGAGGTGGCGTGCCTGCCCGAGGTGGACATGGTGATGGCCGCCATCGTTGGCGCCGCCGGCCTGTTGTCGGCGCTGGCGGCGGTGCGGGCCGGCAAGCGGGTGCTGCTGGCCAACAAGGAGGCGCTGGTGATGTCCGGGGCCCTGTTCATGGCGGAGGCGGCCCGCTCCGGTGCCGAGATCATGCCGGTGGACAGCGAACACAATGCCATTTTCCAGTGCCTGCCGGAGACAGTGCAGCGTCAGCTGGGGCGCTGCGAGCTGGCGGCGGCCGGGGTGTCGCGTATTCTGCTGACCGGCTCCGGCGGCCCCTTCCGCTACAGCCCCATCGAGGCGCTGGCGCAGGTGACGCCGGAGCAGGCGGTGGCCCATCCCAACTGGTCCATGGGGCGCAAGATCTCGGTGGACTCCGCCACCATGATGAACAAGGGACTGGAGTTCGTGGAGGCCAGGTGGCTCTTCAATGCCGCCCCCGAGCAGATCCAGGTGCTCATTCATCCCCAGTCGGTCATCCACTCCATGGTGCAGTACCGGGACGGCTCGGTGCTGGCCCAGATGGGCAAGCCCGACATGCGCACCCCCATCGCTCACGCCATGGCCTACCCGGCGCGCATCGAGGCCGGCGTCGAGCCGCTGGACTTCTTCAGCCAGGGCGAGCTCAGTTTCCTGCAACCCGATTTTGCCCGCTATCCCTGCCTGCAGCTGGCCATCGATGCCTGCTGGGCGGGGCAGGGGGCCACCACGGCCCTCAATGCCGCCAACGAGCTGGCGGTGGCCGCCTTCCTCGATGGCCAGCTGGGGTTCATGGACATTTATCGGGTCAACGCCGAGGTTTTGGCGCAATTGGCTTCCCCTGCCACCCCGGATCTGGATAGTATCTTGGCTCTGGATGACGAGGCCCGTCGCCTGGCTCTGCATCTCATTCGAGGACGACGCTCATGACCGGCATGCTGTGGAATCTGCTCTCCTTCGTGGTGGCGCTGGGAATACTCATCGCCGTCCACGAGTACGGCCACTTCTGGGTGGCGCGCCGCTGCGGCGTGCGGGTGGAGCGCTTCTCCCTCGGTTTCGGCAAGGTGCTCTGGAGCCGTCAGGACCGCCATGGCACCCATTTTTCCCTGTCGCTCATCCCCCTCGGCGGCTACGTCAAGATGCTCGACGAGCGGGTGGCCCCGGTGCCGGGGCCGCTCAAATCCCAGGCGTTCAACAACAAGACGGTGGCCCAGCGCTTTGCCATAGTGGCGGCCGGTCCGCTGGCCAATTTCGCCTTTGCCCTGCTGGCCCTGTGGCTGATGTTCCTGCTTGGCATCCCCGGCCTGAAGCCGGTCGTGGGCGAGGTGCCGGCGGCGACGCCGGCCGAGCAGGCCGGTTTCCTGCCGGGCATGGAGATCCGTGGCGTGGCCGGCAAACCGACCCGGGACTGGGAGGCCATTACCTATGCCCTGCTGGGGCACATGGGCGAGCAGCGGGTCGAGGTCCAGGTGGCGAGCCCCGAGCGCGGCGAGCAGGTGCTGGGACTGTCGCTGGGTGACTGGCAGCTGGCACCCGATGAGCCGGCGCCGCTGGCGGCCCTGGGCCTGGTGCCGGTGCGGCCCGAACTCACCCTGGAGGTGGCCCAGGTGCTGCCCGGTGGGGTCGGCGAGCGTGCCGGCCTGCAGGTGGGCGATAGCCTGCAGGCGCTGGACGGCCAGCCACTGGATGACTGGAACGCCTTCGCCGCCCGGGTGCGTGCCGCGCCCGAGCAGTCGCTGCAGCTGACGCTGCTGCGTGCCGGAGAACGCCTGACCCTGACGCTGATCCCCGAGCGGCGCGATACCTCCCGCCTCAGCATCGGCTACGCCGGCCTGGCGCCCAAGGTGTTGCCGCTCGATGAGCGCTACCGCATCGAGCTGCGCTATGGTCCCCTGGAGGCGCTGGGGGAGGCGGCGGCCAAGACCTGGGCGCTGACCAAGCTCACCGTCGGCATGCTGGGCAAGCTGCTGAGCGGTGTGGTTTCTATCGACAACCTCAGCGGCCCCATCGCCATCGCCCAGGGGGCGGGCAGCAGCGCCGCCTACGGTCTGGTATACTTCCTCGGCTTTCTGGCGCTCATCAGCGTCAACCTCGGGATCATCAACCTGTTCCCGCTGCCGGTGCTGGACGGGGGGCACCTGCTCTTCTTCGCCATCGAGGCCCTGACCGGCCGGCCGGTACCGGAGCGGATCCAGGAGATTGCCTTCAAGATAGGCGTTGCCCTCATCATGCTGCTGATGGGCATAGCGCTGTTCAACGATTTCGGCCGCCTTTGAGCGACTAACAACAAGGACTTTGCATACAACATGGCTGTGAAAAAAGCGCTGGCTGCCTCTTGTCTGCTGGGGGTCAGCTGGATGACCCTGGCAGCAGAGCCGATTTCATCGTCCTTCGTGGTGCAGGATATCCGCATCGAAGGCTTACAGCGGGTCACCCTGGGGGCGGCGCTGCTCAATCTTCCCGTGCGGGTGGGGGACAGTCTGGATGCGGTGACCACCGCCAGCGCCATCAAGCGCCTGTATGCCTCGGGCAACTTCGAGGACATCCGCCTGAGCCGCGAAGGCAACGTGCTGCTGGTGGAGGTCAAGGAGCGGCCCACCATCAGCAGCGTCGAGTTTGCCGGCAACAAGGCCATCAAGGAGGAGCAGCTCAAGCAGACGCTGGAGTCCTCCGGCATCCGGGTCGGCGAGCCGCTGGATCGCACCCAGCTGCGCACCCTGGAGAAGGCGCTGGAAGATTTCTACTATGGCGTCGGCAAGTACTCCGCCAAGGTGCAGGCCATCGTTACGCCGCTGCCGCGCAACCGCGTCGATCTGAAGTTCAACTTCGTCGAAGGGGTGGCGGCCAAGATCCAGCAGATCAATTTCGTCGGCAACAAGGTCTTTTCCGAAGAGAAACTGCTGGCCCAGATGTCGCTGCGCGATGACGCCCCCTGGTGGAACTTCCTCGCCGACGAGCAGTATCAGAAGCAGAAACTGGCCGGCGATCTGGAGACCCTGCGCTCCTACTACCTGGATCGCGGCTACCTGCGCTTCAAGGTCAACTCCACCCAGGTCTCCATGACCCCGGACAAGAAGGGCATCTACATCACCCTCAACCTGGAGGAGGGGGCCCAGTACAAGATTGCCAAGGTGAACCTGCGTGGCGATCTCATCGGTCGCGAGTCGGAGATGCGGGCGCTGGTGCCGCTTACCCGCGGGCAGCTCTACTCCGCCGCCGAGGTGGCCCATACCGAGGAGAGCCTCGCCAAGTACCTGGGCCGCTTCGGCTATGCCTATCCCCAGGTCAACACCTATCCGGTGATCAATGACGAGAAGCAGGAAGTCGAGCTCAACATCAACGTCGCGCCGGGGCCGCGCATCTATGTCCGCCAGATCAACATCAGCGGCAACCAGGTCACCCGCGACGAGGTGATCCGCCGCGAGATGCGGCAGATGGAGGGCACCTGGCTCTCCAACGAGCGGGTCGAGGCCTCCAAGACCCGGCTCAACCAGCTGGGCTATTTCGAGACCATCGAGGTCCAGCCGCGGCGCATCCC
The DNA here is from genome assembly GCA_041595355.1 of Aeromonadaceae bacterium. Classification (GTDB taxonomy): domain Bacteria; phylum Pseudomonadota; class Gammaproteobacteria; order Enterobacterales; family Aeromonadaceae; genus JBFHKO01. The sequence goes on along the minus strand of JBFHKO010000010.1, from coordinate 6,253 downwards.
TGGCCAGGAAGATCAGGTGGATCTGGATGTCAAGGTCAAGGAGCAGCCGGCCGGCTCCATCAATGGCGGCGTCGGCTACGGCACCGAGTCGGGGCTGAGCTTCCAGTTCGGCGTGCAGCAGGACAACTTCCTGGGGCAGGGCAACAAGCTGGCCTTCAACTTCAACACCAACGACTCCAGCAAGACCTTCGATGTCAGCTACGACGAGCCCTACTTCACCCTGGATGGCATCAGCCTGGGCGGGCGGGTCTACTACACCGAATTCGAGGCCAGCGAGGCCAACCTGGTGGATTACAGCAACCAGACCCTGGGCGGGCGCCTCACCTTCGGCTACCCGGTCAACGAGCTGAACCGGCTGGAATACGGCCTCGGCTACGAGCACAACAAGCTCTCCCAGCTGCAGGCCTACGCCCAGGTGCGCAAATTCTGGGAGCTGTATGCCGACCAGACCGACGACGATGGGCGAATGGTATTCGACAACGTCGACGTCAGCGCGGCCTGGATCCGCAACAATCTGAACAAGGCCATGTTCCCCACCAAGGGCAACCGCCAGAAGCTGAGCGGCAAGATCACCGTGCCCGGCTCGGATCTGCAGTTCTACAAGCTGAGCTTCGATGATGCGCACTACCTGCCGCTGGATGCGGACCACGACTGGGTGGTGGCCGCCCGCCTGCGCCTCGCCTATGGCAACGGCTACGGCAAGGTGGGTGACTATGATCAGGTGCTGCCCTTCTTCGAGAACTACTACTCGGGTGGCAGCGAGTGGCTGCGGGGCTTTCGCAGCAACACCGTCGGCTCCAAGGCACTCTATCTGGTCAATCAGCAGGGGCAGAACAGCGTCATCGCCACCAATCAGTCGATGGGCGGCAATGCCTTGTCAGTGGCGTCACTCGAGTTTATCGTGCCCACCCCCTTTGCCAGCGAATCGTACCGCAAGCAGCTGCGCACCTCGCTGTTCATGGATGTGGGGACCGTCTGGGATACCACCTACGACCCGGGCAGTTACAGCAGCTGTCTGGCGAACTGCGACTATTTCTACGACTATTCGAGCCCCTCGAATATCCGGGCCTCGGTAGGGCTGTCCCTGCAGTGGCTGTCACCCATGGGCCCGCTGGTCTTCTCCTTTGCCCAACCGCTCAAGCAGCAGCCGGGTGATAAAACCGAAGTGTTCAGCTTCAACATAGGCCGGACCTTCTAATGTGTGTGAACCCAAGGAGTGTAATGTGAAACAGGTGTTGCGTATGGCCGGCCTGGCGCTGGCACTGATGTCTGCGGGCTTCGCTGTCCAGGCGGCGGAGCCGAAGATTGCCGTGGTGGATCTGGGCAAGGTGATGCAGCAGGTGCTGCCGCCCCAGAGCGTCGAGGCGAAGATGAAGAGCGAGTTCGGCTCCCGGGTGCGCGAGATGCAGAAGCTGGAATCGGAAGGTCAGGCGCTGGCCGCCAAGCTGAAGAAGGACGAGTCCTTCATGAGCGCCGACGAACGGACCAAGAATCAGCGCAAGCTGGCGGAGATGCAGTCCGACTTCAACCTCAAGGGTCAGGCACTGCAGGAGGATCAGCGTCGCCGCTTCGCCGAGGAGCAGGACAAGGCCCTTGGCAAGATCAAGAGTGCCATCGACGGCATCGCCAAGGCCGAGGGGTATGATCTGGTACTTAACCGTCAGGCGGTGATCTACAGCGCCAGCCAGCTGGATATCTCCGACAAGGTGATCCAGAAAGCCGGCAAGAGCAACTGAGGCATGGGAATACGTCTTGGAGAGCTGGCCCGCCAGCTGGGCGCGGAACTGCATGGGGATGCCTCGCTGGAGGTGTCCCGGATTGCCAATCTGGAAACCGCTCAAGCCGGTGATATCAGTTTCCTGACCGCCAGCAAGTACCGCGGCTTCCTGGAGCAGACCCAGGCCACGGCCGTGCTGCTGAAAGCCGATGATCTGGCTGCCTGCCGCACCAATGCGCTGGTGATGAAGGATCCCTACGTGGGCTTTGCCCGGGTAGCCCAGCTGCTGGATACCACGCCGGCCCCGGCGCGGGATATTCATCCCAGCGCCGTGCTGGCGGCGGATGTCAAGCTCGGGCAGGGGGTGGCCATCGGTGCCAATGCGGTGCTGGAAGCGGGCGTCGAGCTGGGTGACGGCGTGCAGATAGGCCCGGGCTGCTTCATCGGCCAGGGCAGTCGCCTGGGCAAGGGCACCCGTCTGTGGGCCAATGTCAGCATCTATCACAACGTCCACCTTGGCGAGGCCTGCCTGGTGCAGTCGGGCGCCGTCATCGGCTCCGACGGCTTCGGCTACGCCAATGAGCGCGGCGAGTGGCTGAAGATCCCCCAGCTGGGGGGCGTGGTGATTGGCAACCGGGTCGAGATCGGCGCCAATACCACCATCGACCGGGGGGCCCTTGACGACACCCGCATCGCCGACAACGTCATCATCGACAATCAGTGCCAGATCGCCCATAACGTGGAGATCGGCTACGGCACGGCGGTGGCCGGCGCCACCGTGTTCGCGGGTAGTGTCAAGATAGGCAAATACTGTATCATTGGCGGCACTTCCGTCTTCAATGGCCACATCGAGATCTGTGACCATGTCACCGTGACCGGCATGGCCATGGTCATGCGCTCCATTACCGAGCCGGGGATCTACTCCTCCGGCATCCCTGCCCAGAGCAACAGGGAGTGGCGCAAGATGGCGGCCCGGGTGATGCACATCGACGAGATGCACAAACGCGTGAGCCGACTTGAAAAACTCACTGCAGACCAAGAACAATAGCCATTAAGGACCCAGGTTTGAGTACCCAACAGAATCAGCTGGATATCCAGGAAATTTTAGAACTGCTGCCCCACCGCTACCCGTTCCTGCTGGTGGACAAGGTGGTGCATTACGAGATCTCCGCTGAGCGCAAGGTGCTGCGCGGCATCAAGAATGTCTCCTTCAACGAACCCTTCTTCCAGGGCCATTTCCCCCAGCGCCCCGTATTTCCCGGGGTGCTGATCCTGGAAGCCATGGCTCAGGCCACCGGCATACTGGCGTTTCGCATGGTGGGCAAGCCCAACCCCAACGAACTCTACTACTTTGCTTCCATCGACCACGCCCGCTTCAAGCGGCCGGTGGTGCCGGGAGATCAGCTGGTGCTGGATGTGGAGTTCCTCAAAGAGCGCCGTGGTATCGCCAAGTTTACCGGTGTCGCCACCGTCGATGGCGAGGTGGTCTGTACCGCCGAGCTGATGTGCGCCAAACGCGAGAGCTGAGTTGTGATTGATCCGACTGCTGTGATTCATGAAACTGCCATCGTCCATCCGGATGCCGTCATCGGCGCCGGCGTGGAGGTGGGCCCCTGGACGGTGATTGGCGCCGAGGTCGACATCGGCGAGGGCACCTGGATCGGCTCCCATGTGGTGCTGAAGGGCCCGACCAAGATCGGCCGGCGCAACAAGATCTACCAGTTCTCCTCCATCGGCGAAGATTGCCAGGACAAGAAGTTCGCCAACGAGCGCACTTTCCTGGAGATCGGCGATGACAACGTCATCCGTGAACACTGTACCTTCCACCGGGGCACGGTGCAGGATCAGAGCCTGACCAAGGTCGGCAGCCGCAACCTGTTCATGGTCAACGTGCATGTGGCCCATGACTGCGTGATTGGCGACAACTGCATCCTGGCCAACAATGCCACCCTGGCCGGCCATGTGCAGATGGGGGACTGGGTCATCTTCGGCGGCCTGGCAGCCATCCACCAGTTCGGTCGCGTCGGCTCCCATGCCTTCGTGGCGGGCATGGCGGCCCTCAACAAGGACGTGCCGCCCTATGTCATGGCGGCCGGACACTATGCCAAGCCATTCGGCATCAACAGCGAAGGGCTGCGTCGTCGCGGTTTCTCCGCCGACGCCATCTCCGCCATCAAGCGCGCCTACAGGGAGATCTTCCGCAGCGGCCTCACCATAGACGAGGTGCTGCCGGTGCTGGAAGACATGACCGCGGTCAATCCCGAGGTGGGGCTGTTCGTTGAGTTCCTCAAGCAGAACGAGCGCGGCATCATCCGTGCCTGATCCTCGCGCCGGCGCCGAACGGCCGCTGCGGATCGGTATTGTCGCCGGCGAGGTCTCCGGCGACATTCTGGCCGCCGGCCTGATGGCCCAGCTGCGCGAGCAGCATCCCAACGTCGAATTCGTCGGCATCGCCGGTCCCCGCATGCAGGCGCTGGGCTGCGAGACCCTGTTCGAGATGGAAGAGCTGGCGGTCATGGGCCTTGTCGAGGTGCTGGGCCGCCTGCCGCGCCTGCTCAGGGTGCGCCGTGAGCTCATTCGCCATTTCAGCGCTCATCCGCCGGATCTCTTCATCGGTGTGGATGCGCCGGACTTCAATATCGGTGTCGAGCTCAAGCTCAAGGCGCGCGGCATCAAGACGGTGCATTACGTCAGCCCCTCGGTCTGGGCCTGGCGTCCCGGGCGCATCCACAAGATCAAGGCGGCGACCGACCTGGTGCTGGCCTTCCTGCCCTTCGAAAAAGCCTTCTACGACGAGCATGCGGCGCCCTGCCGCTTCGTGGGGCACACCATGGCGGACGCCATTCCCCTGCACTCGGATGCCGGCGCGGCCCGCGCGCAGCTGGGGCTGACGGCGCCGGGTCCCTACCTGGCGGTGCTGCCCGGCAGCCGCCAGGCTGAGGTGGCGCTGCTGGCGCCGGTGTTTCTGCAGGCCTGCCAGCAGTTGCAAGCCCGCTTTCCGGGGCTGGAGCTGCTGGTGCCGCTGGTCAACCCGCGTCGGCGCGCCCAGTTCGAGGCCATCAAGGCCGAGGTGGCGCCCGAGCTGAGCATGACGCTGCTGGATGGCCAGGCGCGTCAGGCCATGGCGGCGGCGGATGCGGTGCTGCTCGCCTCGGGCACCGCGACCCTGGAGGCGATGCTGGTCAAGCGGCCCATGGTGGTGGGCTACCGCGTCAATGCGCTCTCCTACTGGCTGGCGCAGCGGCTGGTCAGCATCCGCACCTTTGCGCTGCCCAACCTGCTGGCCGGCCACAGGCTGGTGCCGGAGCTCATCCAGCACGACTGCACGCCCGAGCGGCTGGTCGCCGAACTGACCTGCCTGCTGACCCAGAATAACCAGCCGCTGCTGGACGAATTCACCCGCCTGCATCAGCTCATTCGCTGCCATGCCGACCGCGAGGCGGCGGCGGCGGTACTCGCGCTGCTGGAGGCGCCATGAGCGAGTTTTATTGCCCGCCGGGCGTGCGGGTCGCCGGCGTCGACGAGGTGGGCCGCGGGCCGCTGGTGGGCGACGTGGTCACCGCCGCCGTCATCCTCGACCCGGAGCACCCCATTGCCGGCCTCGGCGACTCCAAGACCCTCTCCGAGAAGAAGCGCCTGGCGCTGTTCGATATCATCTGCGACCAGGCGCTGGCCTTCGCCATCGGCCGCTGCTCGCCGGCGGAGATCGATGCGCTGAATATCCTGCAGGCGACCCTTCTGGCCATGCAGCGCGCCGTGGCGGCTCTGCCGCTGGCGCCCGGGTACGTGCTGGTGGATGGCAACCGCTGCCCCGACTTCGGCATTCCCTGTCAGGCGGTGGTCAAGGGCGACAGCAAGGTGGCAGAGATCAGTGCCGCCTCCATCCTGGCCAAGGTGACCCGGGATCGGGAGATGCAGCTGCTGGACGCCGCCTATCCCCAGTACGGTTTCGCGCGCCACAAGGGCTATCCCACCGCCGAGCACCTGGCGGCGCTGGCGGCCCACGGTGCCTGCCCTCAGCACAGACGCAGCTTCAAACCCGTCAGACTGGCCCTGGAACTGGCCTGACTGGCCTAGCACCGGAATCCCCTCATGGCAGAACCCCGCTTCATCCACCTGCGCGTCCATTCCGACTTTTCCCTGGAAGATGGGCTGCAGAAGATAAAACCGCTCATCGGCCGTGCCGCGGACTACGGCATGCCGGCGCTGGCGCTCACCGATCAGATGAACCAGTGCGGCCTGGTGCGCTTCTATGGCGATGCCCATGGCAAGGGCATCAAGCCCATCATAGGGGCGGATCTCTGGCTGCAAAGCGAGGAGCTGGGCGAGCAGCCGTTTCGCCTGACGGCGCTCGCCATGAGCAACGCGGGGCAGCAGAACTTGATCCAGCTCATCTCGAAGGCCTACCTGCGCGGCCATGTACGGGGGCGGCCGCTGGTGGAGAAGGCGTGGCTGGCCGAGCACAGCCGGGATCTCATTCTGCTCTCCGGCGGCCGCGAGGGCGATGTGGGCCAGTTCCTGCTCAAGGGCAACCAG
>JBFHKO010000009.1:0-29270 GCA_041595355.1 Aeromonadaceae bacterium | reverse complement strand
TGACGGCAGCTGGAGCCTGGACCTGGGCACGGCCACGCCGGTATCCGGCAGCCTGGGCGGCCTGAGCGATGGCAGTTACGAGGTCACTGCTGTGGTGACCGATGCGGCCGGCAATACCAGCGTGGATGTCAGCAGCAACGAGCTGGTGATTGACACCACGGCGCCGAGCGCACCGACGGTGACAGCGCTGCTGACCCGCGATACCACACCGACCCTGAGCGGCAGCGCCAACCTGGCCAGCGGCGAGAGCCTGACGGTGAGCGTCAATGTCGCCAGCTATGCGGTGAGCGTGGCCGGTGACGGCAGCTGGAGCCTGGACCTGGCCACGGCCACGCCGGTATCCGGCAGCCTGGGCAGCCTGAGCGATGGCAGCTACGAGGTCATCGCCACGGTGACCGATGCGGCCGGCAATGCCAGTAGCGACAGCAGCAGCAACGAGCTGGTGATTGACACCACGGCGCCGGTACCGACCCTGAGCCTGGATGCGGCCATCACGGCCGACGACATCATCAACGCCAGCGAGGCGGGGACCGACATCGCCATCACCGGTACGGCCGCGGGCGATGCCCAGGCGGGCGACACGGTGACGCTGACGGTCAACGGCAAGCAATTCAGTGGCCAGCTGGACGCCCAGCTGGGCTTTAGCATTGACGTGCCGGGCAGCGACCTGGTGGCGGACAGCGGGCGCAGCATTGCGGCCAGCATCAGCAGCGTGGATGCGGCGGGCAACCACGGCACAGCCAGCACCAGCGAGGGCTATGGCGTTGACACCACGGCGCCGACGGTCAGCAGCATAGTGCGGCAGAGCCCGTCGGCGGCGACCACCAACGCAGACAGCGTGACGTTCCGGGTCAGCTTCTCGGAAGCGGTCACCCAGGTGGATGCGGCTGACTTCAGCCTGTCGGGTGCCGGCGCGAGCGGCGCCAGCATCCAGAGCGTGACGCTGGTGTCGGCGGGCGTGTACGACGTGCTGGTGAGCAACATTGCCGACCACAACGGGGCGCTCAATCTCGATTTTGTTGGCGGGCAGAACATCACCGATGCGGCCGGCAATGCCCTGACGAATACGACACCGGCAAGCGAGCAGGAATACCTGCTGGATAACACGGCACCGGCGGTGCCAACGGTCGACCCGGTATCCAGCAATGCAACTCTGCTCACCGGCACTGCAACGCTGGGTAGCGGCGAGACACTGACGGTGAGCGTCAATGGCGCCACCTATGTGGTCACGCCGGATGATGAGGGCACCTGGAGCCTGGATCTGAGCACGGCCACGCCGGTATCCGGTAGCCTGGGCAGTTTCGTGGATGGCCAGCGCTACGGCGTTACCGCGACGGTGACCGATGCCGCCGGCAACAGCCTCAGTGGCCATGATGCGCTGAGCGTCGATGCGACGCCGACGCTGACCGGCAATACCGGGCTGGCGAGCGGCGAGACGTTGACGGTGACGGTCAATGACGCCAGTTATGTGGTGATCCCGAATGGCAACGGCCAATGGCAGCTGGATCTGGGTACGGCCACCCCGGTCTCCGGGACGCTGGGCAATCTTGGCTACGGCCAGAGCTACAGTGTCACCGAAACGGTGATGCGGGCCGGGTCGACACGCTATTATGCCCAGGCCACTGACAGCGACACACGTACGCGCAGCATAGACAGCAGCCTGTTCGCCGCACCGGCGGCCATGCAGCAGGGCGCGATTTTCGAGCTGAATGTCGGCAGCAACAGCCTGGCTTCCGGGATTATCGACAGTGGCACGCGCAATAGCGCCGATATCGGTCTGGGGTTAACCATCATCTCCAGACGCTACGATGGCAGCAGCACGGCCAATATGTTGTTGGTTTCGGCGGTGGTCCGCATCGAGGCGGGGTTGATCCCCGGTCGGGATCTGTTGAGCCTGGCGGCCCGGCATCCGAATATTTCGGTCAGTTATGATGCCGCTTCCGGTATTCTGACCCTCACCGGCAGTGCCACTGCCGGCGAGTACCAGCAGTTGCTGCGCAGCCTCAAGCTGCGCGATTTGCGCGGGGGCGAGGTGCTGGGCAAGCGCAGCATCCGTTTCACCATTACCAACGATCAGGGCGAAACGCGTAGCGGCAGCAAGGAGTACCGCAATACGCGGATCCAGGAGATGGCTGATCAGCCCGGTGATGCGCCGCAGGGCGACAAGCCGGGTCGCGACCAGGTCAAGGAGGGCAAGTCCCAGGACGCGGCCCCGGCGGCGGACAAACTGGCGTCCGCAGGCAAGGTAAAACCGTCACTGCGTCAGCAGCTGGCCGAGTTGCGCCAGGCGCCCCAGGCCCAACGCGAACCATTACGCGAACTGGTCGCTCGTCAGCGCACGGCAAAATGACGGGTGGGCCGCGACAACAACATGGATTTCAATTTTGAGCAGGAAGCAACCAACGTGAACGTGAAACTGAAGCCAATAGCCATCTCTCTGGGCGCGGTCCTCTTGCTGGCGGGCTGCTCCGTGTCGCCCGAGCCGACGACACCGGCAGAGCGCCAGGGGCGCGTGGCCCGTGATCAGACGCTGATGTTTGTCCGCCAGGAAAAAATCAGCCGTCCGCTGGCCTTTTCCGATGTGCTGGCCCGGGCCTATGCCTACAACCTCGAGCATCGCCTGAAGCTGATGGAGGATGCGCTGGCCGAGGGGCAGCTGGATCTTGCCTATTACGACATGCTGCCGCGCCTGACGGCCGCGGCGGGCTATAACAGCCGCAACAACGATCCGGGGGGCACGGCACTCAACCTGCGCACCGGTGTCGTCGGGACCGATGTCTCCGTGGCCCAGGAGCGCCAGCACCACACCGAGCAGCTCAGCATCTCCTGGAACATGCTCGACTTCGGCCTCAGCTATGTGCGAGCCAAGCAGCAGGCCAACCAGGTGCTGATCGCCGAAGAGCGGCGGCGCAAGACGTTGCAGAACATCACCCAGGATGTGCTGACTGCCTACTGGCGGGCCGTGGCCGCCCAGCGTCACGTCGCCGATGTCGAGCGGTTGCTGACCCGGGCCGAGGAGGCCATGCGCAGCGCCCAGACCATAGAGAAACAACGTTTGATGCCGCCCATGCAGGTTCTGGTGTACCAGCGCGGCCTGATCGAGATAGTGCAGCAGCTGCGCGCCCGGCGCGCCGATCTGGAGATGGCGCGTACCGAACTGGCCGCACTGATGAATCTGCGACCCGGTACCCGCTTCAGCCTGGCCGACCCGGGGCAGGTGCCCATGCCGGCGGTGCCGGCCTACAGCGAGGTCACCCGGCTGGAAGACGTGGCCCTGCTTAACCGCGCCGAGCTGCGCGAGGAAGATTACCGGGCGCGCAACAATCTGCTGGATGCGCGTCGCAATCTGCTGTCGGTGCTGCCGGCCATTCAGGTGGAAACCGGCCTGCGTTACGACAGCAACAAGTACCTCTACAACAACGGCTGGATGGACAGCGGGATCAACCTCTCTTTCAATCTGCTGCGTGCCTTCAGTCTGCCGGCGGTGCAACGTCAGCAGGCGCTGCAGAGCGAGGTCGATGATATGCGTCGTATGGCCACCACCATGGCGGTACTGGCCCAGGTGCGCATCGCCACCGAGCAGTATCGCCAGGCGGTGCAGGATTACCAGCTGACCCAGCAACTGGACTCCGTCGATCAGCGCATCAAGGCGCAAATGACAGCGGCGGTCAAAAGCGCCTCGGAAACCGAACTGGAGCTGATCCGGGTCGATGTGCGGGCCGTTCTCTCCGGGCTGCAGCGTGATTATGCCCATGCGAGCATGCAATCGGCATATGCACGTCTGCTCAACTCCCTGGGGGCCGACCTGAGTGTGGCCGACTCGGGGCGTTCACTGCAGGATCTGAAGGCAGAAATCGAAACGCGGCTGAAGGAGTGGAATGTGAATGGTGTCATGCGACGTGTCGAGGCGGAGCGCTGAAATGCGGCCTCTGCTACTGGGCCTGCTGTTGTGGGCGCCGCTGCTGATGGCGCAAATGCCGGCCGCGGTGCCGCCGGCAGAGCCGTCGCTGGTGACGGCAACTGCCGTTCGCGTGTTGCTGGTTCCGGAAAACGAGGCGGTGCTCTCCAGTCAGATTGCCGCCCGCATCACGGCGCTGCCGGTACCGCTGGGTGGCCATTTCAAGGCCGGTCAGACCCTGGTCCAGTTCGACTGCGAGGAGGCCTCGGCCCGCCTGCACATGGCCGAGGCGGAACTGGCCTCGGCCCATGAAACCCTGGTCAACAAGCAGCAATTGCAGACCTTGCGCGCGGCCAGCGAGCTGGATATCCGCCTGGCGCGCGCCGGCAAGGCGCGGGCGGCGGCCCAGGTCGAGCTGATGCGAGCCCAGTTGCGACACTGCACCCTGGTGGCGCCCTTTGCCGGCCAGGTGGTCAAGTTGCGGGTGCATGCCCACGAGACCGTGGCTCCCGGACAACCGCTGCTGGAGATCATCGACAACAGCCGCTTCCGGTTTCAGCTGCATGTGCCCTCGCGTCTGCTGAGCCACATCAAGGCGGGCAGCCGTTTTGCCGTCACCATCGATGAAACCGGCAGCCGCTATCCCGCCGTGGTGAAGGTGATCAACGGCCGGGTCGATCCGGTCAGCCAGACCGTCGAGTTGACGGCTACCATCGACGGTCATTATCCGGAGTTGCTGGCCGGCATGAGTGGAAGTGCCGATTTTGATGGCCGTTGACGCGCAGGCCGGCGCGACCAGAGAGAGCGTGCAGGAGGCCATTCTGTTGCTGCTGACCCTGGCGCGGGATGTCGCCACCGCGCCGAGCGAGGATCAGGCCGCCTGGCATATCGTCAATCGCAGTTTCGAGTTGCAGCCGTATCGGCTGGCCTGGCTGTGGCGGCCCAGCGGCCCGGTGGGCGGCCAGGTGAGCCATGCCTCCGGGCTGGCCCGCGTCGAGCAGGACAGTCCCTTCGTGGTCTGGGCCGCACGTCTTGGCCGGCAGCTGGCGGCGGCGAGCGATGGCCAGCAGGCCTTTCGTCAGCTGACGGTGGCCGATGTGCCGCCCGATCTGGCGTGCGAATGGCAGGACTGGCTGCCCGAATATCTGCTCTGGATCCCCTTGCCGGCTCCGGCGGCCCCCTGGCCGGGGGCCCTCTGTCTGGCCTGCGATCAGCCCGTGACGCCCGAGATGCAGCTGTTGCTGCAGGAGCTGGCGCTCTTTTACGGCCAGGGACTGTGGGGCTGGCAACGCCAGCACCGCGACTGGCGCAGTCGCTGGCGTGCCTGGCGCCAGCGGCGCGCCTTCCGGCTGGCGGCCTGGGGGCTGCTGGCCTGTTTGCTGTTGCCTCTGCGCCTGTCGGTGGTGGTCCCCGGTGAGGTGGTGCCGGCGGCGCCACGTGCCCTGACGGCGCCCACCGATGTGCCTGTCCACAGCATATCGGTGCGCCCCAATGAGGTGGTCAGTGCGGGTCAGGTACTGTTCCGACTGGATGACACCACCACCCGCAATCGTCTGGCCGTGGCGCGGCAAACGCTGGAGATCGCCCGGGCTGAATGGCTGCGGGCCAGCCAGAAGGGGTTTGGTGATGATGCCTCACGCGCCGAGGTGGCCACCCTGAATGCGCGCATCCAGGAGAAACAGGCCGAGGTGGCCTACCTGGAGGAATTGCTCGAGCGGTTGACGGTCCGTGCCCCCAGCGATGGGGTGGTGGTGTTTGGCGATCCTCTGGAGCTGGTCGGACGCCCCGTGCAGACGGGGGAGCAGATCATGATGTTGGCGGATCCGGCGGATGTGGCCCTGGTGGCCTGGCTGCCGGCGGCCGATGCCATCGCCCTGCAGTCGGGAGCCGAGATGCGACTGTCGCTCTATATCCGCCCCCTGTCATCCATGACGGCTCGGGTGCAGGACAGCAGCTACGAGACCCAGCTCACCGACGAGGGCATCAGCGCCTATCGGGTACGCGGGCAGTTTGAGGCCGACAGCGAGCGTCCCCACCTTGGCCTGAAGGGCACGGTGCGCCTCTATGGTGAGCGATTACCGCTGATCTACCATCTGCTGCGCCGGCCATTGGCGGCGCTGCGGCGTCAACTGGGATTCTGAAGCATGGCGTTACCCGCCCGTTTACCCTCCCTGCGTGATGATATTCACGTCTTTCCCAGCGGCACTACGCCCCTGGGGCTGCCCTCCTGGCGGCTCTATGATCCGCTGCGCAACCGCTTCTTCCAGCTGGGAGAGGCGGAGTTTCATCTGTTGCTGCACTGGCATCTGGGCGATCCGGAGGCCGTTCTCGGCGCGGTGGCGGCGGAGATGCCCATGCCGCCGGATGCCGACTTTCTGGAGCAGTGGCTGCTGTTCCTGCATCAGCACCAGCTGCTGGCGCGTGCCGGCAAGGCCGGCGTCCAGGCACTGGCTGCACTGGTGCCGCCCCGGCGCAGCCGCTGGCAGTCGCTGATCCACAACTACCTCTTTTTTCGTATTCCGCTGGCTAATCCGGATCGCTTCTATGGCTGGCTGGCGCCCCATTTGCGCTGCTTGTTTTCCCCGGCAGTCTGGGTGGTGCTGGCGATACTCGGCCTGTCGGCCCTCTGGCAACTGCTGGGCCAGTGGGACCGATTCACGGCCACCTTCAGCTACGCCTTCAGTGTTGAAGGGCTGCTGTGGCTGGGGGTATCGTTGCTGCTGCTGAAGACGGCCCACGAGATGGGCCATGGCGTGGCCGCGCGTCACCACGGCCTGCATGTGACCCGTACTGGTATCGCCTTTCTGGTGTTGTGGCCGGTGCTGTATACGGACGTCAACGACATCTGGAAGCTGGGCGACTGGCGACGGCGATTGCAGATCAGTGTGGCGGGGGTGGCAACGGAGCTGGGTCTGGCGGTGCTGGCGACCTGGGGGTGGCTGCTGTTACCCGAGGGGCCCTTGCAGAGTGCGCTGTTCATCGTGGCCACCACCGCCTGGATACTGTCGCTGGCCATCAATCTCAATCCCTTGCTGCGCTTTGACGGCTACTACCTGCTCTCGGATCTTCTGGATTACCCCAATCTGCAGGAGGATGCCTTCGCGGCGGCCCGTTATGGCGTGCGGCGACTGACCGGCCTGCAGGAGGAGCGCCCCAGCAGTGGCCACCTGGCCCACTGGCCGCTGGCGGCCTTTGGCTATGCGACCTGGCTCTACCGGGCCGCGCTGTTTTCCGGCATTGCCTGGTTCGTCTATACCAGCTTTCCCAAGCTGCTGGGGGTGCCCCTGGCCCTGGTGGAGCTGTTGTGGTTCATCGGCCGCCCGGTGTGGCGCGAGGTACAAATACAGATCCAGCGCCGCAGCGAGATTGCCCGCGGTCGCCGGCGCCTGGGCATGCTGCTGATGGCGGCGCTGTTGCTGCTGCTGGCGCTGCCCTGGTCGGGACGGGTGTCGGCCCCGGCCTATCTGGCCATCGAAGGGCGGCGTACCCTCTATGCCCCGCAGGCGAGCCGGGTCGAGGTGGTGGCGGTCAGGGAGGGGCAGAGGGTGGCCGCCGGCGATCTGCTGATCCGCCTGGTGTCGCCGGAGCTGACCTTGCGCCGGGTACAGGCCGAGCAGCGCCTGGCGGCCGCCCGGATCGCCCTGGCCGCGGCCGGAGGGGCCGATCGTGGGCGTCAGGAGCGGCTGCTGGTGCTGATGCAGGAGCTGGCCGAGCGGCAGCTGGATGTTGATGCCGTCGAGGCCGAGTTGCAGCGCCTGGAGCTGCGGGCCGAGGTGGCCGCCCGGGTGCGGGATCTGCCGGCCGATCTGCAGCCGGGGCGCTGGGTGCGCCGCGAGCAACCCCTGGGGCTGTTGCTGCCCCTGGATGCGAGCGCGCGCCCGCGGCTGCTGGCCTATGTGGCGGAGGCCGATTATGAGCGGGTGCAGATCGGTGCTGCAGCACGTTTCTTCGTGGCCGGGCAGCCTGGCAGTGCCCTGGCCGCGCGGGTGCGCTCCCGGGCGGTGACCCGCAGCCGCCAGGTTGAAGAGAGCGGTTTGCTGTCGGTGAGTGGCGGCAGCCTGCCGTCGAGCTGGCAGGGGCGCAGTCCCCAGATCCATGGCGCCTACTATGCGGTAGAGCTGGAGCCGGAGGCGGGCATTGAGCCGGAGCGCCGCCGCACCCAGCTGGGTGAGGTGCAGATCCGTGCCGCGGCCTACAATCCGCTCCTGGGTTACCTGAGTGCCGCCCTGGCACGCCTGAACCGCGAACTCAGCTGGTAACGCCATCCGAACCGGCGCTCATCCCCGACCCTGTGAGCCATGGTGTTTTTTTGGGGGGGCAAACAGGTTAGAGTCGTAACCTCAACCTGGCTCTGTCTGAGCCTGTAGCCTATCCGGGAGCCCGTTCATATGGATATTGGCGCGTTACTCGTGGAGTCCCTCAAGCTCATGGCCCTGGGCATGGGCTTTGTTTTTTCGTTGCTCGGCATCATCGTCCTCGCCATTCGATTGCTGGCGCGGCTGGCCGCCGAACCGCTGGCGCCGGCCGATGCTGCGGGCCTGTCGCCGAGCGCCTCTTCCCCGCCAGAACAGTTGCATCCACGTCTGGTGGCGGCCATCACCGCCGCCGTGCACCGGTTTCGTCATCCACGCTCCTGAGCCCCGCCTGTTGCGAGCCTCCCGCTGCGTTTTCCCGATTAGAAGAACAGAGGAGTAATCACCATGCCCACGCCATTGGCCATTACCGAGGTGGTACTGCGCGATGCCCATCAGTCCCTGCTGGCGACCCGGTTGCGCATCGACGACATGCTGCCCATAGCGGAAAAACTGGACCAGGTCGGTTACTGGTCCATCGAAACCTGGGGCGGTGCCACCTTTGATGCCTGCATCCGCTATCTGGGCGAGGATCCCTGGGAACGCCTGCGGCTGCTGAAACAGGCGATGCCCAGAACGCCCCAGCAGATGTTGCTGCGCGGCCAGAACCTGCTGGGCTATCGCCACTATGCCGACGATCTGGTGACCCGCTTCGTCGAGCGGGCCCGCGCCACCGGCATGGACGTGTTCCGCATCTTCGATGCCCTGAATGACGTGCGCAATCTCGAGACGGCGATACAGGCGGCCGTGGGCGTGGGGGCCCATGCCCAGGGCACCATCTGCTATACCACCAGCCCGGTGCACCAGCTCAGCATGTGGGTGGACATGGCCAAACGCTTGCAGGACATGGGCTGCCACTCCCTCTGCATCAAGGACATGTCCGGCCTGCTGAGACCCTACGAGGGGGAGGCGCTGGTCAAGGCCATCAAGGCCGAGGTGGATCTGCCGCTGGCCCTGCACTGCCATGCCACCACCGGCCTCAGCCTCGCCACCCACATGAAAGCCATCGATGCCGGCATCGACATCCTGGATACCGCCATCTCCACCATGAGCATGACCTATGGTCATTCGCCCACCGAAACCGTGGTGGCCATGGTGCAGGGCAGCCCGCGGGAGACCGGGCTGGATCTGCAGCTGCTGGAGCAGATCGCCGTCTATTTTCGCGAGGTGCGCAAGAAATACGCCCAGTTCGAAGGCAGCATGAAGGGCATCGACTCCCGCATCCTGCTGGCACAGGTGCCGGGCGGCATGCTGACCAACATGGAAGGGCAGCTGAAGGAGCAGGGTGCGCTGGAGCGCATGGACGAGGTGCTGCTGGAGATCCCGAGGGTGCGGGCCGATCTGGGCTTCATTCCCCTGGTCACGCCCACCTCCCAGATAGTGGGTACCCAGGCGGTGATCAATGTGCTCATGGGCGAGCGTTACAAGAGCATCACCAAGGAGACCGCCGGGCTGCTCAAGGGCGAGTACGGGGCCACGCCGGCCCCGGTGGATGCCGCGCTGCAGGCCCGGGTGCTGCAGGGCCAGGCGCCCATCACCTGTCGCCCCGCCGATCTGCTGCCCCCCGAATATGAGCGTCTGGACAATGAGCTGCAGACGGCGGCGGCCGAGCAGGGCATCGCCGGCGACAGCCTCAGCGAGGACGATGTGCTCACCTATGCCCTGTTTCCCCAGGTGGGGCTCAAGTTCCTGGCCAACCGTGGCAATCCGGCGGCCTTCGAGCCGGCTCCCGGCGCCGTCGAGCCCCGGCCGGTTGCCGCCAAGCCGGCACCTGCTGCCGCCATGGCCGGCCCCGAGACGTACGATGTGCGGGTCGACGGCCAGCTGTTCCGGGTCGAGGTGGCGGCCAGCGGCAGCATCACCCAGATCCAGCCGCAAGGCGCCCCCGCGTCGGCGCCGGCAGCCGCTCCGGCAGCTGGCCAGGCTGCCCTGACGCCGGTGGTGGCACCGCTGTCGGGCAACATCTTCAAGGTGCTGGTCAGCGAAGGTTCCCGCGTCAAGGAGGGGGACGTGCTGGTGATCATGGAAGCCATGAAGATGGAAACCGAGATCCGGGCGCCCCGTGCCGGCGTGGTGGAGCAGATCCGGATCAAGCCGGGCGATGCGGTCAGCCATGGGGATCCCCTGCTGGCCTTGGTTTAAGGAGCGAACATGGATGGTTTATTGATCCTGTGGAATGACACCGGCCTGGCCCACTTCAGCCTGGGGCAACTGCTGATGATGGCGGTGGGCGGGGGACTGCTCTATCTGGCGATAGTGCGCCAGTTCGAGCCCTTGCTGCTGTTGCCCATCGGTTTTGGCGCCGTGCTGGCCAACATTCCCAACGCCGGCTTCAACGAACCGGGAGGGCTGCTCTATTACATCTACCATGTGGGTATCGAATCGGGCGTCTTTCCGATGCTGATCTTCATGGGGGTGGGGGCGCTGACCGATTTCGGCGCCCTGATCGCCAACCCCAAGACCCTGCTGCTGGGCGCCGCGGCCCAGTTCGGCATCTTCGCCACCCTCATCGGCGCCGTGTTGCTCAACCTGGTGCCCGGTTTCGAGTTCACCCTCAAGGATGCCGCCGCCATCGCCATCATAGGGGGGGCCGACGGGCCGACGGCCATCTTCCTGGCCTCGCGGCTGGCACCGGATCTGCTGGGTGCCATCGCCGTGGCTGCTTACTCCTACATGGCCCTGGTGCCCATCATTCAGC
This sequence comes from Aeromonadaceae bacterium, assembly GCA_041595355.1. Classification (GTDB taxonomy): domain Bacteria; phylum Pseudomonadota; class Gammaproteobacteria; order Enterobacterales; family Aeromonadaceae; genus JBFHKO01. Next base: position 18,322 of record JBFHKO010000009.1, on the reverse strand, counting down.
CGCCCATCATGCGCGCCCTGACCAGCCTGGAGGAGCGCAAGATCCAGATGGCGCAATTGCGGCCGGTGAGCAAGCGGGAGAAGATCCTGTTCCCGCTGATTGTGTTGCTGCTGGCCATCCTGTTCCTGCCGGCATCGACGCCCCTGGTGGGCATGTTCTGCCTCGGCAATCTGATGCGTGAGTCCGGGGTGGTGGAACGCCTTTCCAAGACGGCGCAAAACGAGCTCATCAACATCGTCACCATCTTCCTCGGGCTGGGGGTCGGCTCCAAGCTCTCTGCCGACAAGTTCCTGCAGCTGGAAACCCTGGGCATACTGGTGCTGGGGGCCATCGCCTTCAGCATCGGCACGGCGTCCGGGGTGCTGATGGCCAAGCTGATGAACCGCTTCCCGGGTGACAAGGTGAATCCCCTGATTGGTGCGGCCGGTGTCTCGGCGGTGCCCATGGCGGCGCGGGTGGCCAACAAGGTGGGGCTGGAGGCCAATCACCAGAACTTCCTGCTGATGCACGCCATGGGGCCCAACGTGGCGGGGGTGCTGGGCTCGGCGGTGGCGGCCGGGGTGTTGCTGGCACTGCTGAAGTAAGGCGCCGGCGGGGGAGTAAAGAGGTAAAAAGAGAGGAGGCCAATTGGCCTCCTCGCTGTTTTTGCCCGGGCGCCTGCCCAGGGGGCCGTCATCAGGCCTCTTCGATGCCCACTATGTGCCAGGGGGCGTTGTCCAGGCGCAGGTCGCGTTCCAGATGCCACACCTCGCGGATGTCCGCTTCCTGGCTCTCGGTGGTGTCGCGGTAGCGGCCGCTGAAGCGCACGCTGATCTGGGCCCGGCTGGCATCGTGCTCGGCGCGCACCAGCTCGGCATCGACGAACATCACCTCGGTGTGCTGCTTGCCGGCATGCAGGGCACGTTCCTGCTCCAGGGCCTGATAGAGCTCGGGGCTCACATACTCGCGCATGGTGCTCAGATCGTTGTCGTTCCAGGCCTGTTGCAGGGTACGGTAGTGATCCCGGGCGCCATTGAGGAAGCTCTGCAGCTCGAAACCCGGCGGCAGGTCGAAGGGGACATCGGTAAAGCCGGCGGCGGGGGCGCCGAAGGCCGGCTGGGCAGCCGCACTGCCGCCAAAGGGAGCCTGTGGTTGCTGGGGGGCGGATTCACGCTGCAGCGGGCCGGCGGCATAGGCCGGTTGGCGTGCCATGCTGCCGGCCTTGGCCTGGGTGAAGGCGCGGAACAGCTTGAAGATGACGAAGGCAAGGCCGGCCATCAGCAGCATGTCCATCATCTGCAGCCCCTCGAAGGCGCCGCTACCCAGCAGGGCGGCGAACAGACCACCGGCCAGCAGGCCGCCCAACAGACCCCCCATCAGACCGGATTTGCCGGCTGCCGGCTTGGCCGCCGTCGGAGCGGCTTTGCCGGCCGGGCTGACGTGCGGCTGGGAGGGAGCGGTGCGGAAGCTCTTGCCAAAGGACTTGCCACCGCCGAATTTGGCGGCGCTCGCCTCGCCGGCGGCGAGGGTCAGGCCCAGGCTGACCAGCAGCACGGTCAACAGGGAAAACAGTTTGCGCATGGTGATTCCTTGAGAAAGGGAGAACATCAGGCTCCATCTTAGGGGGCGGGTTTGCCAAGTCAATTCCGTTTGTTACGCATTTGTGATTCGGTTTTACCGATTAATCGCCGGGTTTGAGCCCTGATGGGCAGTGAGATGGGGCCGGATGGCATCGCAGGGTGGCCGGATCGGCGCGTCGGGTACGCTGAGGCTTTGCCCTGACCAGAAAATTGCCGATAATGGGCGCCCCCCACAGTCACGGTGATGTTGATGGCCGATGCCTCCATGTTGAAAAAAGAGTCGCGTATCGAACAGTTGAAGGTGCCGCCACACTCGTTCGAGGCTGAACAGTCGGTGCTGGGCGGCCTGCTGCTGGACAACGAGGCCTGGGATCGGGTGGCCGAGCGGCTCATCGAGCGCGATTTCTACAGCCGTCCCCACCGGCTCATCTTCCAGGCCATGACCCGCCTGGTGGAGCAGAGCCTGCCCATCGACCTCATCACCCTGCAGGAAGATCTCGAGCGCCGGGAGCTGCTCGACGATGTCGGCGGCTTCGCCTACCTGGTGGAGATCGCCAAGAACACCCCCAGTGCCGCCAACATCGCCGCCTATGCCGAGATAGTGCGCGAACGCGCCGTGGTGCGCGAGATGATCTCGGTGGCCAACGAGATCGTCGAGTCCGGTTTCGATACCCAGGGGCGCAATGCCAGCGACCTGCTGGATCTGGCCGAGAGCAAGGTGTTCAAGATCGCCGAGCAGCGCACCAGCGACACCGAGGGCCCCCAGTCCCTGAAGACGGTGCTGGAGAAAACGGTCGACAAGATCGAAGAGCTGTTTCGCAAACCCCACAATGGCGTCACCGGTGTCTCCTCCGGCTATGCGGATCTGGACAAGATGACCACCGGCTTCCAGTCCTCGGATCTCATCATAGTGGCGGCGCGCCCCTCCATGGGCAAGACCACCTTTGCCATGAACCTGTGCGAGCATGCGGCCCTGACCCAGGACAAGCCGGTGCTCATCTTTTCCCTGGAAATGCCCTCCGAGCAGATCATCATGCGTATGCTCGCCTCCCTCGGGCGCATCGAGCAGGGGCGGGTGCGTACCGGCCAGCTGGATGACGATGACTGGGCACGCCTCTCCACCACCATGGGCATGCTGCTGGAGCAGGGCAAGATGTATATCGACGACTCCTCCGGTCTCACGCCCACCGAGATGCGGGCCCGCGCCCGGCGGGTGGCCCGCGAGCACGGTGGCCTCAGCATGATCATGGTCGATGACCTGCAGCTGATGCGGGTGCCATCCCACAGCGACAACCGCACCCTGGAGATCGCCGAGATCTCCCGCTCCCTCAAGGCACTGGCCAAGGAGCTGCAGGTGCCGGTGGTGGCGCTTTCCCAGCTCAACCGTAGTCTGGAGCAGCGGGCCGACAAACGGCCGGTCAACTCGGATCTGCGGGAGTCCGGCTCCATCGAGCAGGATGCCGACCTCATCATGTTCATCTACCGGGACGAGGTCTATCACGATGACAGCGCCGACAAGGGGATTGCCGAGATCATCATCGGCAAGCAGCGTAACGGCCCCATAGGCCGGGTGCGGCTCACCTTCCAGGGGCAGTATTCCCGTTTTGACAACTATGCCGGCCCGGCCTTCGACGACGACTACTGAGGATCCCTATGAAAGCGGCGACCGCGCAAATCGATACCCGGGCCCTGCACCATAACCTGCAGGTGGTGTGCCAGCTGGCACCGGGCGCCCGCATTCTGGCGGTGGTCAAGGCCAATGGCTATGGTCATGGGCTGCTGAGGGCCGCCCAGACGCTGAAGGAGGCGGATGCCTACGCGGTGGCGCGCATCGAAGAGGCGCTGCTGCTGCGCTGTGGCGGCATCGTCAAGCCGGTGCTGCTGCTGGAGGGCTTCTTCGGGGCCGAGGATCTGCCGGTGCTGGCCGCCAACAACCTGCAGACTGCGGTGCACTCCTGGGAGCAGCTGGAGGCGCTGGAGCAGGTCGAGTTGCCGCAGCCGGTGGTGTGCTGGCTGAAGCTGGATACCGGCATGCACCGGCTGGGGGTGCGGCCCGAGGAGGCGCCGGCCTTCATCGAGCGGCTGGCCCGCTGCCAGAACGTGGTGCAGCCGTTCAACCTGATGACCCACTTCTGCTGTGCCGACGAGCCGGACAGTCCGGTCACCGGCCAGCAGATTGCCCTGTTCAACCGCCTCTGCGCCGGGTTGGAGGGGCAGCGCTCCCTGGCCAGCTCCGCCGGCATCCTGGCCTGGAAAGAGGCCCAGGCCGACTGGGTCCGTCCGGGTATCATGCTCTATGGCGCCTCGCCCTTTGCCGAGCTCGATGCCGCCGCCCATGGCCTGCAGCCGGTGATGACCCTCAAAAGCTGTCTTATCGCGGTGCGCCATCACAAGGCCGGCGAGTCGGTGGGCTATGGCGCCAGCTGGACGTCACCTCGCGATACCCGTCTTGGCGTGGTGGCCGTCGGCTACGGCGATGGCTACCCGCGTATGGCCCCGAGCGGCACGCCCGTGCTGGTCAACGGTCGGCGGGTGCCGCTGGTGGGGCGGGTCTCCATGGACATGCTGACGGTGGATCTGGGCCCTGACGCCCGGGACCGGGTCGGTGACGAGGCCATCCTCTGGGGGCGGGGGCTGCCGGTGGAACAGGTGGCCCGCCACATCGGCACCATTCCCTACGAGCTCATCACCAAGCTGACCGCCCGGGTCAACATGGAGTACCTGACGCTCTGAGGTGTGGCCTCAGAACTTGGCCGGCGCCGGCAGGCTGCGCCGTTCGGTGGGGGCCTGCTGGCGGTACAGACGCCACTCGAGCTGCCCCGGGGTCCAGTAGAGGTAGAACCAGGCATCATCGGTCTGCCACTCGGGGAAGATGATCTCCACGCTGTTGTCCGCCGCCTTGTAGAGCGAGGTCTTGATGTTGATCTCGGAGAAGATGAGCGCCAGCACCAGGGCCAGCAGGGTCCATAACATCAGTTTTTTCACGGTGTTCCTCTGCGCCAGTAGATAATGACCGCCACAGTAGCGGACTCGGTATTCCATCGCCAGTCCGGACAGCTCACTCCAGCCGCTCCGGCAGCGGGCTTTTTCCCGGCCGGTGGACAGGGTAAGATCGCGGCCCGGTCGGCGATCAATAGTCCGCCGCGGGCCAGGCTGTTTCACCATTATCAGGGATCCTCATGCATTTTTCCTCCAATCGTTTCTCCATCGCCCCCATGCTCGACTGGACCGACCGCCATTGCCGCTATTTTCATCGATTGCTGAGCCGGCATGCGCTGCTGTATACCGAAATGGTGACCACGGGCGCCATATTGCTCGGCCGGGGGGATTACCTGGCCTATGACCCGCAGGAGCATCCGCTGGCGCTGCAGCTGGGGGGCAGCGTGCCGGAGGAGCTGGCCCGCTGCGCGCGGCTGGCCGAGCAGCGCGGCTATGACGAAATCAACCTCAATGTCGGCTGCCCCTCGGACCGGGTGCAGAACGGCCGCTTTGGCGCCTGCCTGATGGCCAGCCCGGCGCTGGTGGCCGAGTGCGTCAAGGCGATGCGCGATGCGGTCGGCATACCGGTGACGGTCAAGACCCGCATCGGCATAGACGATCAGGACAGCTACGCCTTCCTGTGCGATTTCATCCACCAGGTGGCCGCGGCCGGCTGCGATACCTTCATCGTGCATGCGCGCAAGGCGTGGCTGAGCGGCCTGAGCCCGCGTGAAAACCGCGAGATACCGCCGCTCGACTACCCGCGCGTCTACCGGCTGAAGCAGGATTTTCCTGGGCTGACCATCGCCATCAATGGCGGCATCACCCGCCTGGACGAGGCCGAGGCACATCTGCAGCAGCTGGACGGGGTCATGCTCGGGCGCGAGGCGTACCAGAATCCCTACCTGCTGGCCGAGGTGGATGGGCGGCTGTTCGGTGATGCCCACCCGGTGCCCAGTCGCCATCAGGTGGTGGAGGCGATGCTGCCCTACATCGAGCAGGAGCTGGCGCGCGGCAACCAGCTCTCCCACGTCACGCGCCACATGCTGGGGCTGTTCCAGGGGCTGCCCGGCGCCCGCGCCTGGCGACGTCACCTGAGTGAGCATGCCTGCCGCCCCGGCGCCGATGGCGAGGTGCTGCTGGCGGCGCTGGCCAAGGTGGCCAGGTCCGACTGACCCCGCTTGCCCGGCGATGGGGGAGCCGGCTCCGATAATGGGTTCGACCGCCGCACCTTGTTCATCTTGCCGGGTACAATGGCCGGCGAGAATGGACACCGTATCTAAGGAGAGAGCGGACATGGATGAACTCAACCAGGATGAATTGCAAGCGTTGATGGAGCTGGGCACCGCCTGTACCCAGGTGCAGACCCGCGAGCAGCTGACCCGGCTGTTGCAGCGGCTCGGCGGCCTGCTGCCCCACCTGCGGCAGGCGGCCGAGTCACCGGGGGAGAGGGGCAGGGAGGCGGGGCCGGTCCGGCTCTCGAGCCGTCAGCGCGAGGTGCTGCGCTGGCTGCGCGAAGGCAAGACCACCTGGGAGATCAGCCGCATCCTCGGCATCGCCGAGCGCACGGTCAAGTTTCACGTCGCCAACCTCTGTCTGCGCCTGAATGCCAACAACCGGCTGCATGTACTGGCGCGGGCGCAGCAGCTGGATCTGCTGCACTGAGCCCGCAGACTACAGATACCAGGTCGCGCGCACAAACAGCCTGCTCTGCGACTGATAGCCGGAGAGCAGGCTGCCCTGGCCCCAGAACCAGTCGCTGCCCACCCCGAGCAGCCAGCGGTCGGTGAGGCGGTACTTCACCTGCAGCTCGTTCATGCCGCTGTGCTGGGCCAGATCCTGCAGCGTCAGGTTGCTGACTATCAGATCGTCGCCCGCCAGCCGGTATTCGAGATAGAGCGAGGCGCCGCGCAGCTGCTGTCCCGTCATGCCGGCCGGCTCGTTGACGCTCTGACCCTCCCGCCACTGCAGGCTGAGGCTGTAGTCCTCGGCGTTGTAATCCAGCCCCAGCAGCCCCTGCCAGAGATCGGCGAACCCGGCCTGACCATCGGACTGGGCCAGCGCCTCGCGCAGGTAGAGCGCCACATCGCTGCGCAGCACCCAGGCACCGAGCGGTGTCGACAGCGAGGCGCCCAGCATCTGGCGCCGGTGGTAGCGTTCGCGCCAGGGATCGCTGGCGATGAAGGGGTCGGGATGCCAGCCGTAGTAGGCATAGAGCCCCAGATCCGTGCTGTCACCGAGCACCCGGCCGGCGCGCCAGCCGAGGCTGTGATCCTCCGGGGCGCTGCCGGGGCGCTGGTCGGGCAACTGCGCGCGCAGCTGCTGGAAGGCATCCAGCGCGGCGCTCGAGAAGTCGCTGCCCGCCCCCGGCAGCCGGGTCGGGCGCATGCTCCAGATCCAGAGCCACTGCTGCTGCCAGCTCTCGCCGCTGTATTCCAGATTGGCCATCCACAGCGACTGGCGCGCCTGGTTGAACTCCTCGACGTAGCTCAGCAGGTAGTCGCGCAGATCCTGGGCATTGACCACGTCCACCACCCGGAAGTAGTCCGCCTCGCCCCAGGTGACCTGCTGCTTGCCGAGGCTCCAGCTCCACGCCTCGGCGCCATGCTGCCAGTAGAGCTCGTGCAGCCAGAGTTCGCGGGCCTGATCCCCGGCCGGGCTCCCCTCGAAGCGGCTCTGGTCGTAGTAGAAGTCCTGAACGCCGCGGCCGATGGCCGTGATCTGTCCCCAGTCGTCGCTGTCGAGCCGGCCGCCGAGCTTGCCCTTTATTTTTTGCTGTGCCCAGCCACGCTCGGCGGACGGCAGCCGGTAATCGAGGCGGGTGCCGAGCTCCCCGGACCAGTCCAGTTGCGTGTCGCTGCAGGCCTGGGCGCAGTAGAGGGCCAGCGCCAGCCCGAGTGCCGAGCGCCCCATTACCAGGCCCGTCCCAGCTGCTGCTTGGTGAACAGCCGATCGTTGACCGGCGGATCGTAGCGCACCTCGTCGACCCACATACGGGTCCCCTTGCCGGTCTGCAGGTTGTGCACCACCTGGCGGGTGATGGTCCAAAAGCCCTGGATGTCGGTCACCTCCTCGACCTCCATCTGCTTGAGCTGGCGTCCCTGCTCGTCGAAATAGAGGCCGCGCACCACCAGGGCATAGTCCGGATCCACCCACAGCTCCTTCTTGCTGTAGCCGGTCTTCTCCAGTACCCGATCGTCGCTGGCAACGGCCTCCAGGTGCACCACCGGGCGCCCCTGCCAGCGGGCCTCGCCCAGCCGGCGGTAGCGGAAGTCCTCCGGGCGCAGCCACTCCAGATCGGCATAACTGAACTCGCTGCCGACGAAACGGCCCCGCTTGTTGCGGGCCGCCAGCCGCTTGCTCTTGCGCAGCGCCGGCAGGTAGAGATAGATGTTGTCCTCATCCGAGGGGCGCTCGGCACTGCTTTGCAGCAGCAGACTGGTGCCGGCCACGTCCCGCGGCTGGTTGATGTACATCAGGGTGTCACGCTCCCGGGCGCCATCGCGCTCCAGGTAGTCGACCTCCCGGGTCTGGCGGACCTGCTCGCCGTCGAGCAGATCCAGCCGCACGCGCGCCTGGCGTGCCTGGCCGTCGGCGCGCCATTTGACGGCCTCCATCAGCGCCTGGGGATCGGGGCTGGTCAGCGCCAGGGCGCCGGCCAGCAGGGGATACAACAGAAAAGCGGACATGGTGGGTCTCCTCAGAATGTGGAAGGCTGCATGGGGGACGCGGCCGACAGCACGCCGGGGGCGGGCACGGCATCGCTCGTCGGCGGGCGGCGCAGCCACAGCAGCAGCGGTGGCAGCAGCAGGAAGGTCGCCAGGGCGGAGAAGAGCATGGTCGAGGTGACCAGCCAGCCGAGGTTGATCAGCGCCTGATGGCTGGAGAGGGTCAGTACCAGGAAGCCGGCGCCCAGCACCAGGGTATTGAACAGGATGGGGCCCAGGTGAAGGCGCAGCGCCTCGGCCACGGCCGCGCGATTGCTGCCGGCATGCCGCTGGCAGCTGGTGAGAAAGTAGATGGCGTAGTCGACGCTGATGCCGATGGCGATGGGCGCCACTATGGCGGTGCCGACATCCAGATAGAGGCCGCTCCAGCCGAGCAGGGCGAAGTTGCCCAGCACCACCATCACCAGCGGCACCAGCCCTATGAGGGCATAGCGCAGGCTGCGCAGCAGCAGCAGCAGCAGGGCGAACACGCTGATGAGCGAGAGCAGCAGGCTGCTGAGCTGGCTGTAGATGATGGCATCGCGGGTGGCGATCAGCACCTCGCCAAAGCCGGCCGGCATGATCTCCACGCCCGGCAGTTCGGTGTGCATGACGGGGGTGATGGCCTTGACCAGCCCATCCATCACCGAGGTCTGATCCGACTTGACGAACAGCACCAGCCGCGCCTGCCGGTAGTCGGCATCCACCACGTTGAAGATCTCGTCGCCGTTGCTGCTCTCGTAGAGGAACAGGTACTGCGGGTAGAGGGCCGGATTGCCCGCCGGCAGCTGGTAGGCTGCCGGGTCGTCGCCCTGCATCGCCTTGTTCATCAGCTTGAGGAAGTTGGGCAGCCCGTAGACGGCCCCCACTTCGGGGCGCTCGAGCAGCCGGGCCTGGATGCGCTCCAGCGCACCGATGGCCGACTCCTGCTTGAAGTAGCCCGTCTCGGGCGCGCGCAGCACGAACTCCAGGGTGGCCGCGCCGCCGAAATGCTGCTTGAACACCTGGTTGTCCTGCCGCACCCGGGTGTCGGCGGCAAAGTAGCGGATCATCTCGTTGTCTATCTGCAGGCGCGCCATGCCGGCGGCGCAGAGCCCGAGCAGCAGCAGGCCGAGCAGGGCGATGGCCCTCGGATGGCGCAGCGCCAGCTGCAGGTTCCAGTCGGCCAGCCGGCCTATCCAGGCAGGATGGCCGCGGGCCGGGCGGCGCTCGGCCGGCAGCCAGAGCAGCAGCGCCGGCAGCAGGCTGAGGGTGATGACAAGGGCGTAGCCGACCCCGAGGGCGACGAAGAGGCCGAATTGCTGGATGAAGTGGATGGGCGTCCAGGTGAGGGAGAGAAAGCCGCCCATGGTGGTGAGGCTGGTCATCAGCATCGGTCGCCACAGCTGCGCCAGCACGCTGGCCACCGGCTTGGCCCGGTCGTCAGCGGAGTGCGCCTGGGCCCGGCGGTAGGCGGCGAGAAAGTGAATGCTGTCCGAGACGCCTATCGAGATGAGGAATACCGGCAGCATGGTGCTGACGATGTTCTGTGCATAGCCGAGCGCGGCCATGGTGCCGAGGGTCCAGATCACCGCCAGGAAGGCCACCGCCACCGGCACCAGGGCGCTGCGCAGGGTGCGAAAGAGGAGCCCCAGCAGCAGCATGGCCACCACTATGATGAGCGGGAAGAAGGTGTTGCTGTCCTGCTCCATGGTCGCCGAGGTCTGGGCGAAGATGGCGGGCGGGCCGCCGAGGTGGTAGCTGTCGGTCAAGTGAAGCCGCTCGATGAGCCCGGCCACGGCGTCATAGAGCTGGCGCATGGCCGGGGCGTCATCCTGGGGAATGCTGAGCTCGACCAGGGTATTTACCGCCCGGGGATCGCCGGCGGAGAACATGATGTGGCGCAGCAGGCCGTTGCTGCGCGCCTCCTGCTCCAGGCGGCGGATGCCGGCATCATCCTGGGGCACCCGGTACATCAGCGGGTGGATATCCAGCTCGTCGCCGGCGGCGGTGATGCTCTCGATGCGCACCAGCGAGCGCACCTTGGTGATGGGATGAATGCGAACGGCCAGCTCGCGCAGATAGCGCTCGTCTGCCGCTTGCAGCAGCCGCGCCTGGGCCAGCGCCCGCTGCAGGGCCTGCACCCCGTCCAGCTCGCGCGGCTGCAGTGGCGAGCCGAAGCGCAGCGCGGGCCGCTGGTCCGCCGGCAGGCGCGCCAGCAGGGCATCGAGGCGCTGGTTGTCATTGGCCGTGGTCAGGGTCAGCTGCTCCAGCGCCAGCGTCAGTCGATGCAGCTCCTGCAGGCTGCGCGGGTTGAAGATGGTCGCCTCGCGGGTCAGGGTGGCGATCATCAGGTTCTCGCCGCTGCCGGTGAAGTGGGCCTTCAGATACTGATCCGCCTGGCGGCTCGGGTGCTGAAGATCGAGAAAGTAGGGGGTGGCGTTGGTCTGCAGGCGGCTGGCGCTGGCCAGCATCAGCAGGCTGATGAGGGCCAGCAGCGCCAGCAGCCACTTGTGCCTGCGCTCGAGCAGGTCGAGGTAACGGGAAAGCCAGGACATGGGGGGATCTCCTCGAAGGTCAAATGGCGTGGGCGAAGCTGGCGTGGGGCAGGCCGAGCTCCCGGCGCTGCTCCCACAGGGGGCGGTAGTGGCTGATCCAGCTCTGGGCCAGCGGCGTGCCCTGCTCGAAGTGCATCATCAGCGCCGGCTCGTCGTTGATGCTGTGCAGCCGGTACTCGGCCTGCTTGCACACCGGCTGGCAGCCCAGGCGCTGGAACAATCGCTCCGTCTTCAGGCGCAGGGTGGCCGAGACGATGAAGTGGCGCGGACCGACGCTGTCGTGGTAGCACATCCAGGCGCCGTGCATCATGCGCACTATGCTGGCGGCCTCCTGGCTGCGGCGCGCACCCGGACAGAGGGTGAAGGCGCAGTCGTAGCTGAGATCCAGATGGCGTGCCTGCAGGCGCGCTATGAGGGCTTCGGTCGCCCGGCGGGCCGGCTCGTTGCCCGCCCGGGCCAGCAGCTCGGTCGGCGGGAAGGTTCGCTGCTGCGACAGGCAGTCCTGAAACGGAATGAACTTGGCACAGGCGACCGGCCGGTCATCCTGGCACAGCAGCAGGTGGGTGGAGAAATGGTCATAGGCGTCCACCGGCATGACGGTCAGGCCATGCTCCCTGACATAGCCGCGGATGCGCAGGGCCAGCAGTTCGCCGAACAGCTGCTGGCACTCGCCGTGCTGGGGCAGGGCGCTGGGACTGTGGAGCAGATAGAGCTGATAGTGATGCATGACTAACCCCTCCATGGGCTGAGGATGCAGAAACGGACAGCGTGTCGAGTTCAGGCCGGCAGCGGGCTCAGCTGCGCCTGCCAGTGACGGCGGTGGCGCGCCAGGCGGGCCTGGTCGGCGGGGCTCGCCTCGCCCAGCAGCGCCCACAGATCCAGGGTCAGGGTCGGCGGCAGCGGTTGCCCTTCCAGCGCCTTCAGCACTACCCCCAGCGCCAGCACGCCGAACAGGTTGGCGGTCATGGCGAGCTGGGAGACGAACGTCTTCTCGCCCCGCTGGTGGCGCTCCAGCTCCTCGAAGATCTCGAGCGGCATGTTGTCGGGGCCTATCAGCTTCACGCAGGCACTGAGGGGCGGCAGCGCACGGATGTCCGCCTCGTCGAGGCGGCCGCCAAACAGCGGTTCGCCGGGGCGGCGATAGTCATGCACCACCAGATGCTGGGTGGCGGCCATGTCGTAGCCGGTGATGACCAGCTTGCGCCGGGCGCGGGCCTGCTGGTGCAGGCGAAGCTTGGCCAGCAGCCCCTCGGTGGCGGTGACATCCACGCCGTCGATGATGATGTCGGCCAGCCCGACCAGCTCGGCCACGTTGCCCTCGTGGATGCCGTCCGTCTCCAGACGCAGCTGGCAGTGGGGGGCGATGGCCAGGATGCGCTCGCCATGCACGGCCGCCTTGTTGCGGCCCACATCCGCCAGCGTCATGGCCTGCCGATTGAGGTTGGTCTGCTCATAGCTGCCGTTGTCGGCCAGGATCAGCCGCCGCGCGCCGGTGCGCACCAGCGGCTCGATGAGGCTGCCGCCGGTGGAGCCGCAACCGGCGACGAGGATGCAGCATTCGGCCAGTGCCTGCTGCACGGTGGGGGGGATGAAGTCCTGATTGCGCAAGGTGCTCAGCGCATCAAGCTGGGATGGGCTCATGTCGGTCTCCTGCCGGTTAGGGGGTACAGGCGCCACAGTATGGGGCCCAGACCTGGCTAACAACTGTACCAAGGGACAGGTTGCGGCGTGATAACGGGGAGGATGGCAGGGGCGTGGCGGATTGCGTTGGCGGAGGGCTTGGTGGTAGGCGATTAATCGGGGGAAGGCGGATGCCGAGCAACAAAAAAGGCGTTCACCCATGAGAGTAAACGCCTTTATATTCAGCTTTTTATATCGATGATACTAGTTCAGACCATACTTTTTGAGCTTCTTGCGCAGGGTTCCGCGGTTGATGCCCATCATGATGGCGGCACGGGTCTGGTTACCCCGAGTGTACTGCATGATGATGTCCAGCATGGGCGCTTCGACTTCACTCAGCACCATCTCATACAGCTCGGTCACGTCCTGACCGTTCAGCTGAGCCAGGTAGTTACGCAGGGCCTGTTGCACCGACTCGCGCAGGGGACGCTGGGTCGGTTCATTGGTGTGAGCATGAGTGGTGGTGGTCACCAGTGCGTCAGAAGTCAGGTTTTGTTCGAACATATTCTGTCTGCTCTTCGTTATGCTATTGCGTGTCAAAAAATTGCTTCAAGGCGTCGAGTTGCTGTCCTGCCGACTCCAACGCATTGAAACCTCTGCGAAAATCCTGACTCGCCAGGTTCTTTTCCAGATACCAGGCCACATGCTTGCGAGCGAAGCGCACACCCTGATACTCACCGTAAAACTGGTGAAGAGCGCTCACATGCTCCAGCATCAGCGCACACAGCTCCTCGAGGGAAGGTGCGCCCTGGGCCGGTGTCCGGGCCAGATACTGGCGAATTTGCCGGAATATCCAAGGTTGCCCCTGTGCCGCGCGACCAATCATCACGGCATCGGCGCCGGTATGCTCCAGCACATACCGGGCCTTTTCTGGCGAGTCGATGTCGCCATTGGCCACCACGGGGATGGAGACAGCCTGTTTTATCGCCTTGATGGTGTCGTACTCGGCCTCGCCACGAAACAGGCAGGCGCGGGTGCGGCCATGTACCGTCAGTGCTTGGACGCCGCACGCCTCGGCGAGGCGGGCGATGGCCACGCCGTTACGGTTGGCCGGATCCCAGCCGGTGCGGATCTTCAGGGTCACGGGCACATCCACGGCGGCCACGACGGCCTCCAGTATGGCCTGCACCAGAGCAGGATCCTGCAGCAGCGCCGAGCCGGCCAGCTTCCTGTTCACCTTCTTGGCCGGACATCCCATGTTGATGTCGATGATCTGGGCGCCGGCGGCGGCGTTGTTGCGTGCCGCCTCGGCCATCAACGCAGGCTCCGCTCCCAGGATCTGCACGGCCCGGATACCCGGCTCGCAGACGTGGTACATCCGCTGCCTGGACTTGACGCTGGTCCAGGTATCGGGATTGGCCAGCATCATCTCCGACACCGCCATGCCGGCCCCCATGCGCAGGCAAAGCTGGCGGAAGGGGCGATCGGTGACACCGGCCATCGGGGCCAGGATCAGGGGCGTGTCCAGCTTGTAGGGACCAATCTGCACGGCTAAAACACCATAGGCTCAGGGCCGCGTATATTACGCATTTTTTTTATTTCTGAAAAGGTTAGAAAGTGAGCGCCGGCGTTTTTTTTCTCCGCAATCCCATGCAGTAGGCGCTTGCAAAATGGTTTGTACTGTCGAATCAGTCAGCTAACCCTGCGGTCAGGCCGAGTGGGGTGATGCAGGCTGACATTCGTCCGGGCCGGGGGGATGCTCGTGGCGCTGGCGTCAGTGGGGGCTCTCTGACTATCATGCCTGTCGGATGCGCCCATTGCCGGGGCGAGGATGCATTAAGGAGCGGTACGCCGTGGTGAAAGAGCAAGACAAGATGCAAGAGCGGCGGCGTAGAGCCACCATCAGCGATGTGGCGGCCAGGGCCAACACCGGCAAGACCAGCATCTCCCGTTATCTCAATGGCGAGCACCAACTTCTGTCCGAGGATCTCAAGCGTCGCATCGAGCAGGCCATCGCCGAACTCAACTACCGGCCTAACCAGATGGCCCGGGGATTGAAGCGGGGCCAGACTCGGCTGATTGGCCTCATCGTTGCCGACATCACCAACCCCTATTCGGTGGAGGTGATACGGGGGGTGGAAACCGCCTGCCTGCAGCACGGCTTCATGGTGATGGTGTGCAACGCCGCCAATCAGGTGGAGCTGGAAAAGCGTTACCTGCAGCTGCTCAATGGCTATCGGGTGGATGGCCTCATCGTCAATTCGGTGGGCATCACCGATGATACCCTGCATGGCTTCGTGGATACCGGCACCCCCTTCGTGCTGGTGGACCGCAAGATAGACGCGCTGGCGTGCGACATCGTGGGGCTGGACAACCGGCAGGCCACGGTTCTGGCTACCGAGCACCTGTTGGCGCAGAACTTCGAAGCCCTGTTGTTTTTATGCGAACCTGCCAAGGGGGTGGATACCCGCACCGAGCGCCGGCAGGCGTTTCACGATACCCTGGCCCGGCATGCCGATCTCTGCGGAGAAAGTCACGAAGTGCAGTTGCCCAGCGACGGCGAGCTGGATCGTCTGATCGCCGATTTCAATGCCAGGCACAGGGGCATGCGCAAGGCCATCATCACCGCCAATGGTGTGTTGACGCTGCAGGTGGCCTTGGCCCTGCGGCGACTGGGGCTGAACTGGGGAAGCGATATCGGTTTCCTGAGCTTCGACAACCTGGCGTGGGCGGAGCTGGCGGGGTCGGGGATCACCTCCATCACCCAGCCCACCGTCGCCATGGGGGAGGCGGCGGTGGAGTGTCTGGTCAGCCGCATACGGGATCGCCAGCAGCCTTTCGTCGAACGCCGCTTTCCCGGGCAGCTGGTGGTGCGTGGCTCCACCGCCCGTTGAATGCCCCATGGCATGACGAGCGCGCCGGCATCCCGGCAGTGCCGGCGTTTCAACCGCCTTACTTTTGCACAGCCAAAGCATAAGTCTCGCCCTGAAAGTGTGACGTCCCCCCTGTTTTCCGAGTCAATCTACCTGTTTCCTTATATTTACGCGTAAAAAGTGAGCCGCCTCATGGTTCGGAAAAGAGGTGCTCGCTCGCCAATGGTATCGGTACCATACTCTCCTCACTTCCGCTAACACAGGGTCAATGCCTTGGCGATTTACCCGGCTGTTTGGGGTTAAGTAAAGTTAAATCAATCTATTAATAAAGGTAGAGGCAAGCCAGCTTGACTGTGCGGACGCCCATTGGACTCCCGAGCCATTGGTGCGTCGTGCCGGAGGCATGGCTTGCCCCGGAAGGGGGGGGCGCAGCGTGCGTCTCGTGCCTCGCCATCAAAGGAGACAGCAATGCCAACTACAGACTGCAATTCCCTGCATCCCCTGGATGTGGTCACCCTGGGAGAGGCCATGGCCATGTTCGTGGCCAATGAGACGGGCTCCTTGTCCGACGTGGCGTGCTTTACCAAGCGCGCCGCCGGTGCCGAACTCAATGTGGCCACCGGCCTGGCCCGCCTGGGTGTGCGCACGGGGTGGGTTAGCCGGGTAGGGAGCGACTCATTCGGACGCTTTATCCTGAATACTCTGGCCAAAGCGGGTATCGATGATGGCCATGTGAGTGTGGACCAGGCATATCCCACCGGCTTTCAGCTAAAAAACAAGGCTGAAAATGGAATCGATCCCATTGTGGAATATTTCCGCCGTGGCTCGGCCGCCAGCCACCTTTCGCCTGCCGACTTCGACGCCGATTACTTTGGACGGGCTCGCCATCTACACCTGAGCGGGGTGGCTGCGGCCCTGTCGCCGGGCAGTTATGCCCTGTCGCAGCTGGCGGCCGAGCGCATGCGAGCCCTGGGCAAGACCATTTCTTTCGATCCCAACCTGCGACCGGTGCTCTGGCCGTCGCAGGCGGAGATGATCCGCCAGATCAATGCCCTGGCCTTTGCCGCCGACTGGGTGTTGCCGGGCATCCAGGAGGGGCGTCTGTTCACCGGTCGTGAGGAGCCCGAGGCCATTGCCGATTTCTACCTGGAGGCCGGTGCCCAGCTGGTGGTGATCAAGACGGGGCCTGATGGCGCCTACTTCAAGGATTGCCAGGGGGAACAGGGCTGGTCGCCCGCCGTACCGGTGGCGCGGGTGGTTGACACTGTCGGTGCCGGCGACGGCTTTGCCGTGGGGGTCATCAGTGCCCTGCTGGAGGGGCAGAGCCTCGTCGATGCGGTGGCACGCGGCAACCTCATTGGTGCCCTGGCCATCCAGGTGCGCGGCGATAGTGAAGGCCTGCCCAGCCGTGAAGGGCTGTTGGCCGCCGAACAGAGGCTGGCCAGCGCCGTGGCCTGACGCGTTTAGCCGAATAACGACAACCCATCATTCAACACCGAAGGACAACAACATGGTTACCAAGACTCTTGCCGCCTCTCGCTGGTGGCACATCATGCCCATAGTGTTCATCACCTACAGCCTGGCCTATCTGGATCGGGCCAACTACAGCTTCGCCGCTGCGGCAGGCATCAACGCTGATCTGGGCATCACCAAGGGGACCTCCTCCCTGCTGGGCTCACTGTTCTTTCTCGGCTACTTCTTCTTCCAGATCCCCGGCGCCATCTACGCCGAGAAACGTAGCGTCAAGACGTTGATCTTCTGGTGCCTGATCCTGTGGGGCGGCTGCGCCACCCTGACCGGCATGGTGACCAACATTCCCATGTTGGCGATGATCCGCTTCACCCTCGGGGTGGTGGAGGCGGCGGTGATGCCGGCCATGCTCATCTATATCAGCAATTGGTTTACCAAGAGCGAACGCTCGCGGGCCAATACCTTCCTGATCCTGGGCAATCCGGTGACGGTACTGTGGATGTCGGTGGTCTCAGGCTACCTGATTGAATCCTTGGGCTGGCGCGAGATGTTCATCATCGAAGGCCTGCCGGCGGTACTCTGGGCTGCCGTCTGGTGGGTATTGGTCAAGGACAAGCCGAGCCAGGCCAGCTGGCTGAGCCAGCAGGAGAAGCAGGATCTGCAGGATGCGCTGGACCGTGAGCAGCAGGGCATGAAGGCGGTGCGCAACTACCGAGAGGCGTTCAAGAACCGCAACGTGCTGCTGCTGTGCGCCCAGTACGCCACCTGGAGCATCGGTGTGTACGGTTTCGTGCTCTGGCTGCCCTCTATCCTGCGCAGTGGCAGTGACATGGGCATGGTGGAAGCGGGCTGGCTCTCGTCCGTTCCCTACCTGGGCGCCACCCTGATGATGCTGCTGGTCTCCTGGGCGTCCGACAAGATGCAAAACCGCAAGCTGTTCGTCTGGCCGATGCTGCTCATTGGTGCGCTGGCTTTCCTGGGCTCCTATGCCATCGGTGCCGACAACTTCTGGCTTTCCTATGCGCTGCTGGTCATCGCCGGGGCCGCCATGTACGCACCCTATGGTCCCTTCTTCGCCATCATCCCGGAGATGCTGCCCAAGAACGTGGCCGGCGGTGCCATGGCGCTCATCAACAGCATGGGGGCGCTGGGTTCCTTCGTGGGGTCCTGGTTTGTCGGCTACTTGAACGGTGCTACTGGTAGCCCCGCCGCCTCTTTCATGTTCATGGCTCTGTCGCTGTTGACCTCGGTGGTTCTGACCCTGATGGTCAAGCCGGCAGCCCAGCAGGCCGCGGCCACTGAGACCTCCAAGCAAGTGAATGCCAACCTGGCCAGTACCCTGATCGGCAAGTAACGGTCACAGGCGATTCTTACGTCCGAGCGGGTGTCATGGCACCCGCCCTTACCCAAGGAAACTGATATGTCCAAGCAACAGATAGGCGTCATCGGCATGGCGGTTATGGGCCGCAACCTGGCGCTCAACATGGCCAGCCACGGCTACAGCGTCGCCATCTATAACCGCTCCCCGGAGAAGAGCGATGAAGTGATGGCTCAGCATCCGGACAGCGGGCTTGTGC